>DNQP01000300.1:0-39189 GCA_003500955.1 Curvibacter sp.
ACGCAGGAAATTCAGAAGCTGGATGCCCAGATCAAGGATATCGCCGCCCTGGAGGCCGAAATCGCGGCCTTGCGGGCACGTCAGCAGGCCGTGGAGAACCTGCAGGCTGATCGCAATATGCCGGTCCACCTGCTCAGCGAGTTGACCCGCCAGTTCCCCGAAGGGGTCTTCATCACCTCGATGCGCCAGGACAACCAGCTGATTTCCCTACAGGGTACGGCTCAGTCCCAGGAGCGGGTCTCCGAGTTGCTGCGCAATCTGGCTTACAACTCCCCCTGGTTCACCAAACCGGAACTGATCGAGATCGTGGCGGCCAACGTTGCCTTGGGCAAGGAACAGCGCCGCGTCGCCAATTTCACGGTTCGCGTGCGCATGTTGCGCGCCAGCGAAGTCCAGAAGCCCGCGGCAAGCACCGCTGCCGTGCCGGCCCCGGCCGTCTCAGCCAAGCCGTGAGGGGAAAGACAGATGGCCGGTACTTCATCCCTGAATCAGAAGTTTGTGCAACTGCAGGAGACACTGCGCTCCCAGTTCAGCAATCTGGATCCCCGCAATCCCGTGGTCTGGCCGGCTTTGCCGCGCTACGGGTTGCTCCTCTTCGTTGCGGTCGCTGTGGTTGTTGTGCTTTGGTTCGTTTGGCTTAGCGGTGAGGACGAGATCCTGACGCAGGCCCGCGCCAAGGAGACCCAGCTGCGTGAGGAGTACCGGACCAAGCTGGCCAAAGCCATCAATCTCGACGCCTTGCGCAAGCAGCGCGAGCAGGTGTTGCAGTACGTGACCCAGCTGGAAAAGCAGCTGCCGAGCAAGGCTGAAATGGATGCTCTGTTATCTGACATCAACCAGGCGGGCCTGGGGCGCAGCCTGCAGTTCGAACTGTTCCGGCCGGGCCAGGTTGTAGTAAGGGACTATTACGCGGAATTGCCCATCACCCTGAAAGTGACCGGCCGGTTTCATGACATTGGTTCTTTCACGGCTGACGTAGCCCATCTGTCGCGCATCGTGACGCTCAATAACCTGACGGTTACGCCGCGCAGTGACGGTAGCACGCTGACCATGGACGCGACGGCCAAGACCTTCCGCTATCTCGACCAGGAAGAAATCGCCGCCCAGCGCAAGCCCGCAGGGGGGCGTAAATGAAGCTGTACCGTTCAATGGGGTCGATCGCCCTGGTGGGGCTGCTCGCGGGTTGCGGTGCTTCCAGCGAGGACGAATTGCGCTCCTGGATGCTGGACCAGCGCAACCAGATGCGTCCGCGTGTGCAGCCGATTTCCGAGCCCAAGCCCTTCAAGCCTGAGGACTATGCCGAAACCGCAGCGGTTGACCCCTTCAGCAAGGAAAAACTGACGGCTGCCCTGAAGCGTGACGTGGCGCAGCCGGCGGCCCTGACGAGCGCCCTCATTGCCCCCGAATTGGCGCGCCGCAAGGAGGCGTTGGAGGGCTTCCCTCTCGATGCGATGACCATGGTGGGGAGTCTGATCCAGCAAGGACAGCCTGCCGCCCTGGTCCGAGTCGACAACCTGCTGTACCAGGTTCGACTCGGCAGCTACCTGGGGATGAATTACGGCAAGGTCACCAAGATCACGGAAACCGAGGTCACGCTGCGTGAGATCGTGCAGGACGCCGTGGGCGAATGGATCGAACGCCCCGCCACACTGCAGTTGCAGGAGAGAGTCAAATGAAAAAACACAAATTGTCGGCAACACGCTGGGTGATGGCTGTGCTGGGTTCGCTGCTCGCAGCCTCGGCGCTGCATGCGCAAGTTGCCACCGAGAGCTCGCCTGCGGCTCCCGCGGGCATGCCCATCATCCAGGCGGTGTCGGGGTCTTTGCAAGGTGGGGTGGAGGTCGTCAAGATCGATCTGTCCCAGCCGCTCAAGGCCGTACCCAACGGTTTCTCGATCAAGTCGCCCGCCAAGATCGCGCTGGACTTTGCTGGCGTGGGCAATGTGATGGGGCGCTCCACGATCGACGTGAATCAGGGCAACCTCCAGTCCATCAACATGATTCCGGCAGGCGATCGCACGCGTTTGGTGCTCAATCTGCGACAGGCGACCAATTACAAGGCTGAACTGCAGGGGCAGTCCCTGCTGGTGACGCTGGAGCCGGTGGTGGCAACGGTTACCGCGGCGGGCCCGGCGCCGGCCTTTGCTGAAAACAAAAGCCGCGAAACCTTGCCGATCAAGGACCTGGATTTCCGCCGGGGTGTGAGCGGTTCCGGACGGGTCGTGGTGGCGCTGCCCAACAGCCAGGTGGGGGTGGATATCCGCCAAAGCGGGCAGACGCTGGTGGTTGAGTTCATGAAATCCAGCTTGCCCGAGGGCCTGCGTCGCAAACTCGATGTGAGTGATTTCGGGACGCCCGTGCAGACGGTCACGGCCTTCCAGGTGGGTGATCGTGTGCGCATGGTCATCGAGCCGAAGGGCAACTGGGAGCATAGCGCTTACCAGAGCGACGAGCAGTTCGTTGTGGAAGTCAAGCCTCAGCGTGTCGATGCCACGAAGCTGACCCAGGGGCCGGGATACACCGGACAGAAGCTGTCCCTGAATTTCCAGAACATCGAGATCCGCGCCCTCCTGCAGGTGATCGCTGATTTCACCAACTTCAACGTCGTCACGTCGGATTCCGTGACCGGCAACGTGACTTTGCGCCTTCAGGATGTGCCCTGGGATCAGGCCCTGGAAATCATTCTGCAGTCCAAGGGGCTGGGCTTGCGCAAGAATGGCAATGTGCTGTGGATTGCGCCCAAGGATGAAATTCTCGCCAAAGAGAAGCTGGAGCGCGAGGCGAATGCAGCGCTGGAGACCTTGGAGCCGTTACGGACGCAGTCGTTCCAGCTGAACTACGCAAAAGCTCTCGATGTTCAGCGTGGCCTGATGGGGGTGGGCGCCGCGCCAGTTCCCGGAGCGGGTGGTGCAGCTGCGAGCCGGATTGTCAGCCCAAGGGGCAGTGTGATTGCCGAAACACGGACGAACCAGTTGTTTGTGACCGATATCGCCAGCAAGCTGGAGCAGATCCAAGATCTGATCTCCAAGATCGATGTCCCGGTCCGGCAAGTGCTGATCGAGGCGCGCATCGTTGAAGCCTCGGATGTTTTCGGTAAATCTCTGGGGGTACGCCTCGGGGGGGGGATGGATCAGATTTCCAGTGGTTCCGGACGGGGCGTGGACTTTGGCCCCACCTACAACGCGACCTCGGCTGGAACGACGAATGGTACTTTTGTCAACCTGCCAGCTACGGCCCTCCTGGGCGCAAACGTCGGCACTTTCGCTGTATCGATTTTTGGTGAGAATGCCGCGCGTTTCCTGAATTTGGAGATATCTGCGCTGGAGGCTGATGGCAAGGGCAAGGTTGTTTCCAGTCCGCGTGTGGTGACCGCTGACAAGGTGAAGGCTGTGATCGAGCAGGGTACAGAACTGCCCTATCAGATCGCGTCGGCAAGCGGCGCTACGTCGATTGCGTTCCGCAAGGCCAATCTGATGCTGGAAGTAACTCCCCAGATCACGCCCGAAGGCAGCGTCATTTTGGACCTCGACATCAACAAAGACACCGTGGGCCAGTCGACACCCGCCGGCTTTGCCATTGATACCAAGCATGTCAAGACCCAGGTGCTGGTCGAGAATGGCGGAACCGTGGTCATTGGTGGTATCTTTACTCAGACTGAGCAGGAAGATACCGCGAAGATTCCTTTCTTTGGCGATCTACCCGGCCTGGGTGTCTTGTTCCGCAACAAGGTCAAGCGCGCCGAGAAGCGGGAGTTGCTGGTCTTCATCACGCCCAAGGCGCTGACGGACCGTACCTCGCTGCGTTGAGCCCTGACCTCAGCTCATTCCTGTCGATCAGCCTGATCGGCTTGCCGGGCTCCGGCAAGTCGACGGTGGGGCGACAGCTCGCGCGTCGTCTGCGGCTGCCCTTTGCTGACTCGGACCATGTGATCGAACAGCGGCTGGGCTGTCCGATCCGCGAGTTTTTCGAGCGCGAAGGCGAGGAGCGCTTTCGTGACATCGAGGCGGAGGTCATCGACGAGCTGACCCAGTCGGGCGGTGTGCTGTCCACGGGGGGCGGAGCCGTCCTTCAGCAGCGCAATCGGGAGCACCTGCACCAACGGGGGCGGGTGATCTACCTCAAATCAACGCCCGAGGAACTGATGCGGCGTCTGCGACACGATACGCAGAGGCCCTTGCTGCAGGTCCAGGATCCCCTGCAACGCCTGCGCGATCTCTACGCGCAGCGCGATCCTCTTTACCGCGAGACCGCGCATTTCGTCATCGACACCGGGCGCCCGTCGGTTTCGACGCTGGTGAACATGATTGTCATGCAGCTGGAGCTCGCGGGCGCATTGCCCAAGGCCTGATCCCGTCGTCTTGCTGAAGGTCGGGGAGTGGCCTGCCCTAAACTAGAGGGATGGCCGAAAACACGATTTCTGGATCCGCAACGATCCAGCCGCTTCGCATCTCGTTGGGTGAGCGCAGTTACCCCATTCTGATCGGTAGCGGGCTGCTGGCGCAGGCATCCAGCTTTGACGGCTTGCCGCGCGCGTCGCAGGCCCTGATCGTCAGCAATGAAACGGTGGCCCCCCTGTATGCGGAAAGCTTGCGGGAGCAACTGGGTGTGCATCACCAGCAGGTGCATGTGCTGGCGTTGCCCGATGGCGAGGCCTACAAGGATTGGCAGACGTTGAACCGGATCTTCGATGTGCTGCTGGAAAAGGGGTGTGACCGCAAGACGGTCCTCTACGCCCTGGGCGGCGGTGTGGTCGGCGACATGACGGGCTTTGCGGCGGCCAGCTATATGCGCGGCATACCGTTCGTACAGATTCCCACCACATTGCTGGCCCAGGTGGATTCGTCGGTCGGCGGCAAGACTGCCATCAACCACCCGTTGGGCAAGAACATGATCGGCGCCTTCTACCAGCCGCAGCGGGTGATTTGCGACTTGGATACGCTCAGGACGCTACCGGAGCGTGAACTCAGTGCCGGGCTGGCGGAAGTGATCAAGTACGGTCCGATTGCCGACATGGCCTTGCTGGACTGGCTGGAGCGGCATATGGACGCGCTGCGTGCGCGTGAGGTTTCTGCGCTCGCACACGCCGTCCGCCGTAGCTGCGAGATCAAGGCCGATGTGGTGGGGCAGGACGAGCGTGAATCGGGTCTGAGGGCCATCCTCAACTTTGGACACACCTTCGGGCATGCGATCGAGGCCGGTTTGGGCTACGGTGCCTGGCTGCACGGCGAGGGCGTGGGCTGCGGCATGGTGATGGCCGCGACCCTTTCGCATCGCCTGGGACTGGTGGATGCGGCCTTTGTGCAGAGGCTGCGCGTGCTGATCGAGCGCGCGGGCCTGCCTGTTATCGGTCCCGTGCTCGATGCCAACGACAACGCCGGGCGTTACCTGCAACTGATGCGTTTGGACAAGAAGTCCGAGGCTGGCGAGATCAAGTTTGTCGTGATCGAGGCGCCCGGGCGGGCTGGCGTGCGCGGCGCGCCCGATGCGCTGGTGCGCGAGGTCATCGATGCCTGCTGTCTACGCCAGTGACCCCGCACGTACGCGAGGGCGGCGCCATCCGGAAGCAGCTGCCCCCACGCGCACCGAGTACCAGCGCGACCGCGATCGTATCGTTCATTCGACAGCGTTTCGCCGGCTCGTCTACAAGACCCAGGTTTTCCTCAACCATGAGGGGGACCTTTTTCGCACGCGACTGACGCATTCTCTGGAAGTCGCGCAACTCGGTCGCTCGATTGCCCGTTCCCTGGGGCTGAACGAAGACCTCGTCGAGGCGATCGCCCTGGCGCACGACCTCGGGCACACACCTTTCGGTCATGTCGGGCAGGATGCACTGAACGAATGCATGGCCGCGCACGGAGGCTTCGAGCACAACCTTCAGAGCTTGCGTGTGGTCGATCAACTTGAGGAGCGCTACCCTGAATTTGACGGCCTCAATCTGACGTTTGAGACGCGCGAAGGCATCCTCAAGCACTGCTCGCGCGTCCATGCCGAGCAAATCGAGGCGCAGGAGCCGGGCGGTGTGGGGCGCCGTTTTCTCGACCGCACGCAGCCCAGCCTCGAAGCGCAGCTGTGCAATCTGGCCGACGAGATCGCCTACAACGCGCATGACATTGACGATGGCGTACGCTCCGGTCTGATCACGATAGAGCAGCTGGCCTCCGTCCCCCTGTTCGAGACCTACCGTCAGCAGGCCTTGCGGGAGCATCCCCAGCTGTCAGAGGCCCAGGCCGGCCGTCGGCTGCTGTACGAAAGCATACGGCGCATGCTCAGCGCGCAGGTCTACGATGTGATCGCCGCCACACAGGCCCAGTTGGATCGCAGCCGACCGCCGAATGCGGATGCCGCCCGTCAACTGCCCGCGCAGCTGGCCTTCAGCGCAGAGATGCGGGAGCGCTCCGTGGCGCTCAAGAAGTTCCTGTTCCAGAACCTGTATCGCCATCCGCAGGTCATGCAGACCATGGGGCTCGCGCGCCAGGTCATCCAGGAGCTGTTCGCCTGTTACCGAGAGGCGCCGCAGGAAATGCAGGCGGGGCATGCCGCCCGCGCGCAGGCTGCGCTGCAGCAACCCGACGCCGAGCGTGCTTTGGCGCGCGTGGTGTCTGACTACATCGCGGGCATGACGGACCGCTACGCCAGCCGCGAACACGCGCGTCTGACGAACCGGAGTTTGTGGACATGAGTGCGAGGACCGCTTTGCCCGAGCATCATGTGCCGACCTCGGCGACACAGTCAGACGCGATGGCTGCCTGGTTTGTGATCGGCGCGGGCGTGAGCGCTGCGCTGCACGTCGGCAAGCTTCCGCCCGCCCTTCCAGTGCTGGGTGAGGCGCTGGGCGTCTCGCTGCTCCAGGCCGGTTTTCTGCTGTCGCTTGTGCAGCTGGCCGGGATGGCCTTGGGTCTGCTCGTGGGGCTGTCGGCCGACACCTTGGGGCTCAAGCGCAGCATGGTCAGCGGCCTGCTGCTGCTGACCGTAGCGTCATCGCTGGGAGGCTTGGCGCGGGACGCCCAGTCTCTGCTCGTGCTGCGCGCCTTGGAGGGGCTGGGCTTCCTGCTGGTCTCCATGCCCGCGCCCAGCCTGATCCGGCAACTGGTGCCGCCTGCGCGCATGCCTGCGATGCTGGGTCTGTGGGGGGCCTACATGCCTTTGGGCACGGCGCTGGCCCTGCTGTTTGGCCCTCTGGTGATTGCGCTGGCGGGTTGGGAGTTCTGGTGGTGGCTGCTGGCGGGTCTGACCATGTTCATGGCGGGCTGGGTGCTGCAGCGCGTGCCCTCCGATCGGCAGCGCAGCTTGGCTGTGCAGGCGCTGTCGGGCACGGTGTCGGGTTGGTGGGGGCGTCTGCGGCAGACCTTGCGCGCGCCAGGCCCCTGGCTGGTCGCACTGAGCTTTGCGGTCTACTCCGGGCAGTGGCTCGCGGTCATCGGCTTCCTGCCCACGATCTATGCCCAGGCTGGCGTGGCAGGAGGCCTGAGCGCGGTGCTGACCGCCCTCATCGCTGGCGTCAATATGGTGGGCAACATCGCCTCGGGTCGCTTGCTGGGACGCGGTGTGCGTGCGCAACGTTTGCTCTACACCGGCTTCGCCGTCATGGGTCTGAGCACCTTGCTGGCCTTCTTTGTGTGGCCACTGTCGGCCCAGGGCGAAGGCCTGCCATCCGTCTTGCGCTTTGTGGCGGTCCTGATGTTTTCCATGCTGGGCGGCATGATTCCCGGCACCCTGTTCTCGCTGGCGGTGCGTCTGGCTCCGGGTGAAGGTACGGTGTCCACCACTGTCGGATGGATGCAGCAATGGGCATCGCTCGGTCAGTTTGCGGGTCCGCCTCTCGTGGCCTGGGTGGCCAGCGCGGCGGGTGGCTGGCACTGGACCTGGGCCGTCACGGG
Source organism: Curvibacter sp. (assembly GCA_003500955.1). Classification (GTDB taxonomy): domain Bacteria; phylum Pseudomonadota; class Gammaproteobacteria; order Burkholderiales; family Burkholderiaceae_C; genus Hylemonella. Next base: position 7,877 of record DNQP01000300.1, read on the forward strand.
CCTGTGCTCGCTGGCCGGCTTGTTCCTAGCCATGCAGCTCGGTCGCAGGACTTCGCCATGAGTTCGACACCCACTGTGCGACCGGAAGTGTTCGACGCCGTCTGCCAAGATATGCGGATCTGGCTGGAACGTGCTGTGATCGGTCTCAACCTCTGCCCCTTTGCGAAGAGCGTGCATGTCAGGGGCCAGATCCACTGGGTCGTGAGCGCAGCGGGGGAGCCCGGGGCTTTGCGCGACGAGCTGCGGCTCGAACTGCTGGCACTGGCTGCGGCAGACCCGGAGGTGCGGGACACGACGTTGCTGATGGCGCCCCGGTGTCTGGGCGACTTTCTGGATTTCAATGATTTCCTCGACGAGGCCGACGCACTGCTGCAAGAGCTGGACCTGCAGGGCGTTCTGCAGATTGCCAGCTTCCATCCGCAGTACCAGTTTGCGGGTACCTTGCCAGACGACATCACCAACTACAGCAACCGTGCGCCCTACCCGACCCTGCACCTCCTGCGTGAGGCCAGTATCGACCGCGCGGTCGAGGCCTTTCCCGAGGCGGAGACCATCTACGAGCGCAATATGCAACGCCTGCGTGAACTGGGGCTGAGCGGCTGGCAGGCGCTGGGGCTGGAGCGCCATCTGAGAGACGAGACGATGGGAGACCCGCCATGAAGAAAAAGCCGGCGCAGCCTGAACAAACTGTGCAGTCGATGCTGGATCTGCGCGAGGGGCAGTCGCTTGAGCTGCTCCAGGCCCTGCACATCCTGACGCGCGAAGGCAAGATCAACCAGGACAGTCGACGCAAGCTCAAGCAGGTCTATCACCTCTTTCACTTCATCGAGGAACTGCTGCAGTCCCTCGAATCCGGAATGAAGGAAGGCCAGGACATCACGCTCGCCGATCATGGTGCCGGCAAGTCCTACCTGGGCTTCATCGTCTATGACTTGTATTTTCGCCAGCGTGGTACCGGCCAGGTCTACGGCATCGAGACCCGAGGTGAACTGGTGCAGAAGTCGTGCGAGCTGGCGCAGCGCCTGGGCTTTGGCCGCATGAGCTTCCTCCACCTCAGCGTGGCTGATTCGATGCACTCGCAGGACTTGCCCGAGCGCATCGATGTCGTCACGGCCCTGCATGCCTGTGACACCGCGACGGACGACGCCATCGCCTTCGGCTTGCAGAAGCAGGCGCGCGCCATGGTGCTGGTACCCTGCTGCCAGGCCGAGGTGGCACGCGCGCTGAACGCGGGCAAGGCACTGTCCTTGTCGCGCACGCCTTTGGCCGAGCTCTGGCGCCATCCCCTGCACACCCGAGAGCTCGGCAGCCAGATCACCAATGTGTTGCGTTGTCTTTACCTGGAGGCGATGGGCTACCAGGTCACGGTCACGGAACTCGTGGGTTGGGAGCACAGTCTCAAGAACGAGTTGATCCTGGCGCGTTACACCGGGCAGCGCAAACGGGCCGCGGCGCAGCGTTTGCGGGACATACTGCAGCAGTTCGGTCTGGAGGACTTGCTGCAAACCCGTTTCCACCTGCTCACGGGTCAACCGCCGGAATCCGCTGGCGTTGCATGAAAGGTCGGCGCGCTGCAAGCGCCTTGTTTTGATAAAGGTTACATCATGAAGAAACTTTGGATATGGGGTCTGGCGCTGGCGCTGGCCGGTTGCGCCACCAGCAGCCCGGATGTGATCCAGCGCGGCGATGCGCAGCGTCTGTCGACCGTGGTCGACGCCGTGGTGCTCTCGGTGCGTGCCGTCACCGTCGAGGGCAGCCAATCGGGCGTGGGCGCTGCGGCCGGTGGGGCGGTGGGCGGCATCGCCGGCTATGGTGCTGGCAGCGGGCAACGCGAGGCGCAGGTCATCGGCATCGTCGGCGCGGTGGCTGGCGCGGTGGCCGGCAATGTGATCGAACGCGCGGGCACGCGTGAGGAGGCGTACGAAATCCTCGTGCAGCTCAAGAATGGCGAGCGGCGCGCGATCGTTCAGGGCAAGGGCGCGGAGGTGTTCGAGCCTGGCGAGGCCGTGATCCTGATCACCACCAGTGGCAAGGTGCGCGTGGCCAAGGCCCCCAAGATGTGAGCTGTGCCCGCGCAATGAATCGGGGTCAGAACGGGCCTATGATGCGGCGGACTCCATTGCCGCATCACCATGGCTCGACTACCCCGACTCAGCGTTCCAGGCTATCCGCACCACGTCATCCAGCGTGGCAACAACCGGCAAGCGATCTTTATGGATCAGGCCGATCGCCAGCAGATGCTCGACCTGCTGGAACTTCAGGCGCGACAGGACGAAGTGGCCATACATGCCTATGTGCTGATGGACAACCACTTCCACCTGTTGCTCACGCCGCAGACGGCCGATGGCCTATCGCACATGATGCAGGCCGTGGGGCGGCGCTATGTGCGTTATTTCAATGACCGCCACGGCCGCAGCGGCACGCTCTGGGAAGGGCGCTACAAGTCCACGCTGGTCGAGACTGAGCGCTATCTGCTGGCCTGCATGTGCTACATCGACCTGAACCCGGTGCGCGCCGGTCTTGTGGCGCAGGCGCGGGACTATGCCTGGTCCAGCCACAGCCACTACGCTGGCTTGCGCAGTGACCGGCTGATCAGCCCGCACCCTCTGTACTGGGCCTTGGGCAACACCCCGTTCGCGCGCGAAGCGGCGTATGCGCGTCTGGTGCAGGACGGGCTGTCTGCGGCGCAACAGCAGGAGCTGACCGACTCGGTGCTCAAAGGTTGGGCCCTGGGAGGGCCGGGCTTCATTGCGGAGCTGCAGAAAAAGACGGATCGCCGCCTCAGCAAAGCCAGGGCCGGACGGCCCGCTGCCCGGTAGGCCGGGCTTGGTCACTTGAATACTGTGGCCACTGCCATTCTGTTAATGTGTCCCCAATTAAATTCTCGCTCTTTGCGCTGTGCTGATAATTGGAATCTGACCCCTATTAAATTTCTGGTCAAACGTGCTGCGCTGCACTATGCTTACGACCCTTGTGAAATTTTAGGAGTGCGCCATGACCACGGCTGCCGAGATTCAGCACCTGCAAGAAAACGGTTTGTATTCGAGTGCCAACGAGCATGATGCTTGCGGCGTGGGCTTCGTGGCGCATATCAAGGGGCACAAAACCCACGAGATCGTCCAGGGCGCACTCAAGATCCTCGAGAACCTGGACCACCGGGGTGCGGTCGGTGCCGACAAGCTCATGGGCGACGGCGCAGGCATTCTGATCCAGCTGCCCGACACCTTGTACCGCGAGGAGATGGCCAAGCAGGGCGTGACCCTGCCTCCGCCGGGCGAATATGGCGTGGGCATGATCTTTCTGCCCAAGGAGCATGCCTCGCGTCTGGCCTGCGAGCAGGAGATGGAGCGGGCGATCAAGGCCGAGGGTCAGGTACTGCTGGGCTGGCGCGACGTGCCGGTCAACCGCGAGATGCCCATGTCGCCCGCTGTGCGCGAGAAGGAGCCGATCATTCGCCAGGTCTTCGTGGGCCGTGGCAGCGACGTGATCGTGCAAGACGCCCTGGAGCGCAAGCTCTACGTGATCCGTAAGACCGCCAGCGCCGCCATCCAGAACCTGCAGCTCAAGCACAGCAAGGAATACTATGTGCCCAGCATGTCCAGCCGTACGGTGGTCTACAAGGGCCTGCTGCTGGCCGATCAGGTGGGCACCTACTTCTACGACCTGCAGGACAAACGCTGCGTCTCCGCTTTGGGCCTGGTGCACCAGCGCTTCTCGACCAACACCTTCCCGGAGTGGCCGCTGGCTCACCCCTACCGCTATGTCGCTCACAACGGTGAAATCAACACGGTCAAGGGCAACTACAACTGGATGAAGGCGCGCGAAGGCGTCATGTCCTCGCCCGTGTTGGGCAACGACCTGCAGAAGCTTTACCCCATCAGCTTCGCCAGCCAGTCCGACACGGCTACCTTCGACAACTGTCTCGAACTGCTGACCATGGCCGGCTATCCCATCAGCCAGGCCGTGATGATGATGATTCCCGAGCCCTGGGAACAGCACACCACCATGGACGAGCGCCGCAAGGCCTTCTATGAGTACCACGCGGCCATGCTCGAGCCCTGGGACGGCCCGGCCTCCATCGTGTTCACCGACGGCCGCCAGATCGGCGCCACGCTGGACCGCAATGGCCTGCGTCCCTCGCGCTACTGCGTGACCGACGACGACCTCGTGATCATGGGCTCGGAGTCCGGCGTGCTGCCCGTGCCCGAGAACAAGATCGTGCGCAAGTGGCGCCTGCAGCCCGGCAAGATGTTCCTGATCGATCTGGAGCAGGGGCGCATGATCGACGACGAGGAGCTCAAGGCCAACCTCGCCAACAGCAAGCCCTACAAGCAGTGGATCGAGAACTTGCGCATCAAGCTCGACGACGTCGAGACCGGCGTCGAGAGCCTGCCCGAGGCCCATCCGGCCACGCTGCTGGACCGCCAGCAGGCCTTCGGCATGACGCAGGAAGACATCAAGTTCCTGATGGCTCCCATGGCCGTCAACGGCGAGGAGGGCATCGGCTCCATGGGCAACGACAGCCCGCTGGCCGTGCTGTCCGACAAGAACAAGCCGCTGTACAACTACTTCAAGCAGCTGTTCGCCCAGGTGACCAATCCGCCGATCGACCCGATCCGCGAAGCCATCGTGATGTCGCTGGTGTCCTTCATCGGCCCCAAGCCCAACCTGCTGGACATCAACCAGGTCAATCCGCCCATGCGTCTCGAGGTGAGCCAGCCCATCCTGGACTTCTCGGACATGGCCAAGCTGCGCAACATCGAAGCCACGACCCAGGGCAAGTTCCGCAGCGCCACGCTGGACATCACCTACCCGCTGGCCTGGGGCCGCGAGGGTGTGGAAGCCAAGTTGGCTTCGCTGTGCGCCGAGGCCGTGGACGCGATCAAGGGCGGCAAGAACATCCTCATCATCAGTGACCGCGCGATCAGCGCCACCCAGGTGGCCATTCCTGCCTTGCTGGCCTTGTCCGCCATCCACCAGCATCTGGTGCGTGAAGGTTTGCGTACGTCCGCCGGTCTGGTGGTCGAGACGGGCACAGCGCGTGAAGTGCACCACTTCGCCGTGCTGGCCGGTTATGGCGCCGAGGCCGTGCACCCCTACCTCGCGATGGAAACCCTGGCCGCCATGCACCAGGACCTGCCGGGCGACCTGAGTGCCGACAAGGCCATCTACAACTACATCAAGGCGATCGGCAAGGGCCTGTCCAAGATCATGTCCAAGATGGGCGTGTCGACCTATATGTCCTACTGCGGCGCCCAGCTATTCGAGGCCATCGGCATCAACAGCGAGACCATTGCCAAGTACTTCACCGGCACCCCCAGCCGGGTGCAGGGCATTGGCGTGTTCGAGATGGCCGAGGAGGCCATCCGGATGCACAAGGCCGCCTATGGCAACGACCCGGTGCTGGCCACCATGCTGGACGCCGGTGGCGAATACGCCTGGCGGACGCGTGGCGAGGAGCATATGTGGACGCCGGATGCCATCGCCAAGCTGCAGCACAGCACGCGGGCCAACAGCTTCAACACCTACAAGGAATACGCCCAGATCATCAACGACCAGAGCAAGCGCCACCTCACGTTGCGCGGCCTGTTCGAGTTCAAGATCGACCCGGCCAAGGCCATACCCGTCGAGGAAGTCGAGCCGGCCAGCGAGATCGTCAAGCGCTTCGCCACCGGCGCCATGTCCCTGGGCTCCATCTCCACCGAGGCGCATGCCACGCTGGCCGTGGCCATGAACCGCATCGGGGGCAAGAGCAACACCGGTGAAGGCGGTGAGGACCCCGCGCGCTACCGCAACGAACTCAAGGGCATCCCGATCAAGAAGGGTGAGACGCTTAAGAGCGTGATCGGCGCCGAGCAGGTCGAGGTGGATTTGCCGCTGCAGGACGGCGATTCACTGCGTTCCAAGATCAAGCAAGTGGCCTCGGGCCGTTTCGGCGTCACGGCCGAATATCTGTCCAGCTCGGATCAGATCCAGATCAAGATGGCCCAAGGCGCCAAGCCGGGCGAGGGCGGCCAGCTGCCCGGTGGCAAGGTGTCCGACTACATCGGCAAGCTGCGCCACTCCGTGCCGGGTGTGGGCCTGATCTCCCCGCCGCCGCACCACGACATCTACTCCATCGAGGATCTGGCCCAGTTGATCCACGACCTGAAGAACGTGGCACCGCACGCCAGCATCAGCGTCAAGCTGGTGTCCGAGATTGGCGTGGGCACCATCGCCGCGGGCGTGGCCAAGTGCAAGAGCGACCACGTGGTGATTGCCGGTCATGACGGCGGCACGGGCGCCTCGCCCTGGTCGTCCATCAAGCACGCCGGTTCGCCCTGGGAAATCGGTCTGGCCGAGACCCAGCAGACCCTGGTGCTCAACCGCCTGCGCGGCCGCATCCGCGTGCAGGCCGACGGCCAGATGAAGACGGGCCGTGACGTCGCCATCGGCGCGCTGCTCGGTGCCGATGAATTCGGCTTCGCCACCGCGCCCCTGGTCGTCGAAGGCTGCATCATGATGCGCAAGTGTCATCTGAACACCTGCCCGGTGGGTGTCGCCACCCAGGACCCGACACTGCGCAAGAAGTTCTCGGGCAAGCCCGAGCACGTGGTGAACTACTTCTTCTTCGTTGCCGAGGAAGTGCGCCAGATCATGGCCCAGCTGGGCATCCGCAAGTTCGACGACATGATCGGCCGCGCCGATCTGCTCGACATGCGCAAGGGCATCGAGCACTGGAAGGCCCGTGGCCTCGACTTCAGCCGCCTGTTCGCGCAGCCCGTCGTACCTGCCGATGTGCCGCGTTTCCACGTGGCTGAGCAGGAGCATGGTCTGGAGAAGAGCCTGGACCGCGTGCTGATCGAGAAATCGCGTGCGGCCATCGAGAAGGGCGAAAAGGTCCAGTTCATGGAAGTGGCGCGCAACGTCAACCGCTCCGTGGGCGCCATGCTCTCGGGCGCGCTGACCAAGGTGCATCCCGAGGGCCTGCCTGACGACACCCTGCGCATCCAGCTCGAAGGCACGGGCGGTCAGTCCTTTGGTGCCTTCCTGGCCCGCGGCATCACGCTCTACCTGATCGGCGACGCCAACGACTACACGGGCAAGGGCCTGTCGGGCGGTCGCATCGTGGTGCGTCCGAGCATCGACTTCCGCGGCGAAGCCACGCGCAACATCATCGTGGGCAACACCGTGATGTACGGTGCCACCACGGGTGAGGCTTTCTTCAGCGGCGTGGCCGGCGAGCGCTTCGCCGTGCGCCTCTCGGGCGCCACGGCGGTGGTCGAAGGCACGGGTGACCACGGTTGCGAGTACATGACCGGCGGCACCGTCGCCGTGCTGGGCAAGACTGGCCGCAACTTCGCCGCCGGCATGAGCGGCGGCGTGGCCTACGTCTACGACGAGGACGGCCAGTTCGCCAGCCGCTGCAACACGACCATGGTGTCGATGGAGAAGGTGCTGCCCGCTGCCGAGCAGGAGAAGACCCTGCCGCGCGCGATCTGGCACCGTGACCAGACCGACGAGGCCCAACTCAAGAAGCTGCTCGAAGACCACCACCGCTGGACCGGCAGCAAGCGCGCGCGCGAGCTGCTGGACCACTGGAACGAGGCCCGAGCCAAGTTCGTGAAGGTCTTCCCGAACGAGTACAAGCGCGCTCTGGGCGAGATCAACGCCAAGAAGGCCGCCGCTGCGCCCGCCAAGGCCGCCTCCGCCAAGAAGGAAGCCGCTCCGGCTAAGTAAGAAACCAATCACTTTGTGGGTCAGACCAGGGCTGGCATAGCCAGCCTGCTCTGACCCCAGCTGACTAGATAGGAAACCATCATGGGTAAAGTCACCGGCTTCATGGAGTACGAGCGCCTGGAAGAGGGCTACGAGCCCGTTGCCAAGCGGGTCAAGAACTACAAGGAATTCGTGATCGGCCTCACCGACGAGCAGGCCAAGGTCCAGGGCGCACGTTGCATGGACTGCGGCACGCCTTTCTGCAACAGCGGCTGCCCGGTCAACAACATCATTCCGGACTTCAATGATCTGGTGTACCAGGGCGATTGGAAGAACGCGATCGAGGTGCTGCACAGCACCAACAACTTTCCGGACTTCACCGGCCGCGTCTGCCCCGCACCCTGCGAGGCGGCCTGTACGCTGAACATCAACAACGATGCCGTGGGCATCAAGTCCATCGAGCACGCCATCATCGACAAGGCCTGGGAGCAGGGTTGGGTGAAGCCGCAACCTGCGGCCGTGAAGACGGGCAAGAAGGTCGCAGTCGTCGGCTCCGGCCCGGCCGGCATGGCCGCGGCCCAGCAGCTGGCGCGCGCCGGCCACGCCGTGACCGTGTACGAGAAGAACGACACCATCGGGGGCCTGCTGCGCTTCGGCATCCCGGACTTCAAGTTCGACAAGAGCCACATCGACCGCCGCGTGAAGCAGATGGAAGCCGAGGGCGTGGTGTTCAAGACCAACACCATTGTGGGCGAGCTGCCCAAGGGTTCCAAGGTGACCAACTGGGCCAAGGAAACCGTGAGCCCCGAGCAACTGAAGAAGGACTTCGACGCCGTGCTGCTGGCCGGTGGTGCCGAGCAGTCGCGTGACCTGCCCGTGCCGGGCCGCGATCTCGATGGCATCCACTTCGCGATGGAGTTCCTGCCCATGCAAAACCGCGTGAACGCGGGCGGCAAGGTCAAGGACCAGATCATGGCCACGGGCAAGCACGTGATCGTGATCGGCGGTGGCGACACCGGCTCCGACTGCGTGGGCACGAGCAACCGCCACGGTGCGGCCACCGTCACCCAGTTCGAGGTCATGCCCCAGCCCCCCGAGCAGGAGAACAAGCCCTTGGTCTGGCCTTACTGGCCGCTCAAGCTGCGCACCAGCTCCAGCCACGAGGAAGGTTGCCAGCGTGAGTTCGCCATCTCGACCAAGGAGTTCATCGGCAAGGACGGCAAGGTCACGGGCCTCAAGACGGTGCACGTCGAATTCAAGGACGGCAAGTTTGTCGAGATTCCGGGCACCGAGAAGGAATACAAGGCCGACCTCGTGCTGCTCGCAATGGGTTTTGTGAGCCCGGTGGCGACCATCCTCGACGCCTTTGGCGTCGACAAGGATGCGCGTGGCAATGCCAAGGCCAGCACGGATTTCACGGGGGGATACGCGACCAACGCCGCCAAGGTGTTCGCCGCCGGCGATATCCGTCGCGGTCAGTCGCTGGTGGTCTGGGCGATCCGGGAAGGCCGCCAGGCGGCCCGGGCCGTTGACGAGTTCCTCATGGGGACGAGTAGCCTTCCACGCTAGGCGGTCATCCCGGATCGCCCGATGGGCGCCCGATGACGGGCGGGCTGGCAGCCCGCCGTACGCGAAGGCCGCCAGGCGGCCCGCTCGGTCGATGAATCCCTGATGGTTTCAATGACCCTGCCGCGTTGAGCGTTGGCCCTCCTCCCGCCCTGTAAAGCCGCACGCGCGGGGCAGTGTTGCGCCATGCCTTATGATGCAAAAGCCGGACCTCACCGGCTTTTGCTTTTTTCATGACTGCATCACCTGATACCTCTCTGGTCGAGCTGCGCAACGTGACCTTCGGTTATGGCGACCGGGTCATCCTGGACGACATCAGTCTCACCGTGCCGCGTGGCAAGGTGACGGCGCTCATGGGCGCGTCGGGCGGCGGCAAGACCACCGTGTTGCGTCTGATCGGCGGCCAGTACCGTGCCCAGCAGGGTCAGGTCCTGCTCGACGGCCAGGACGTGACGGCGATGGATCACGCCCAGCTGTACGAAGCGCGGCGTCGCATGGGCATGCTCTTCCAGTTCGGCGCCTTGTTCGCCGATCTCAGCGTCTACGAGAACGTCGCCTTTCCGCTGCGCGAGCACACCGACCTGAGCGAAGAGCTGATCCGTCACCTCGTGCTCATGAAGCTCAATGCCGTCGGCCTGCGCGGTGCGCGCGACCTCATGCCCAGCCAGGTATCCGGCGGCATGGCGCGGCGCGTGGCGCTGGCGCGGGCCATCGTGCTCGACCCCGAGCTGATCATGTACGACGAACCTTTCGCCGGCCTGGACCCCATCTCGCTCGGCACAGCCGCACAGCTGATCCGCCGTCTCAATGACAGCCTGGGCGTGACCAGCATCGTGGTTTCGCACGATCTGGAAGAGACGTTCCTGATTGCCGATCAGGTTGTGATCCTCGCCAACGGCCGCATCGCGGCCCAGGGCACGCCGGAAGAGGTCAAGCGCTCCACCGACCCGCTGGTGCAGCAGTTCGTGCAGGCCCAGGCCGAAGGGCCGGTGCAGTTCCATTACCCGGGTCCGACCGTGGAGCAGGATTTCGGCGAGGTGGCCTCATGAGCTGGTGGCGTCCTTCCGATGTGGGTTACGCCGTGCGCGGCAAGCTGGCCGACATCGGCCATGCCACGCAACTCTTACTGCGCCTGCTGCGTCTGGCCGGACCGACCTTCAAACGCTTCAGCCTCGTGCGCGACCAGGTGCATTTCCTGGGCAACCACTCGCTGGCCATCATCGTGGTCTCGGGGCTGTTCGTCGGCTTCGTGCTGGGGCTGCAGGGTTACTACATCCTGGTCGACTACGGGTCGGCCGAAGCGCTGGGGCAGATGGTGGCGCTGAGTCTGGTGCGTGAACTCGGCCCCGTGGTAGCCGCCCTGCTGTTCGCGGGCCGTGCCGGCACCTCGCTGACGGCCGAGATCGGCCTCATGAAGGCAGGAGAGCAGCTCAGTGCCATGGAAATGATGGCTGTCGATCCCATACGGCGCATCCTGGCGCCGCGTTTCTGGGGCGGCGTGATCGCCATGCCCCTGCTGGCCGCGGTGTTCAGCGCCGTGGGCGTGATGGGCGGCTGGTTCGTCGGTGTGGTGATGATCGGTGTCGATCCCGGGGCTTTCTGGAGCCAGATGCAGGGCGGCGTCGATGTCTGGCAGGATGTGGGCAATGGCGTGGTCAAGAGCATCGTGTTCGGTTTCACGGTGACCTTTGTCGCGCTGCTGCAGGGTTACGAGGCGCAGGCCACACCCGAAGGTGTGTCCAGCGCCACGACACGCACCGTGGTGATGGCCTCGCTGGCGGTGTTGGGTCTGGACTTCGTCCTGACCGCGATGATGTTCACGATTTGAATTGACAGGAGCTTTGTGGGTCGGATCACTCGCGCTGAGATGTGCCCCGACCCCAACGAACGAAGATGCAACGCTCAAAAAACGATATCTGGGTCGGTCTGTTTGTGCTGATCGGTGCAGCAGCCATCCTGTTCCTGGCGCTGCAGGCGGCCAATCTGCTCAATCTGAGCTTCCAGTCCACCTACCGCGTCGAGGCGCGCTTCGACAACATCGGCGGCCTCAAGCCCAAGGCGGCGGTCAAGAGCAGTGGCGTGGTGGTGGGGCGTGTCGAGTCCATCACTTTCGATGACAAGACCTTTCAGGCCCGCGTCGCCCTGTCCATGGAAAGCCGCTACAAGTTCCCCAAGGACAGCTCGCTCAAGATCCTGACCAGCGGCCTGCTCGGTGACCAGTACATCGGCATCGAGGCGGGTGCCGACGAGAAGCTGCTGGCCGCAGGCGATGTCATCTCGAGCACACAGTCGGCCATCGTGCTCGAGAACCTGATCGGGCAGTTCCTCTACAGCAAGTCAGAGGAAGGCGCCAGCAAGAAATGAGGCTCCTTGGTTCATGGATGTGGCGCACCAGCGCCCTGCGCCTGTGCGCTCTCGCGCTCGGCGTGCTGCTGACGGGCTGTGCCACGGGGCCGCAGGCCAACCCGGCGGATCCGCTGGAGCCCTGGAACCGCGGCGTCTACAAGTTCAACGATGCCGTTGACCGGGCCGTACTCAAGCCCGTCGCTACGGTCTACCAGGACAGCGTGCCTGAGATGGTGCGCAAGGGCGTGGGCAACTTTTTTGGCAATCTGGGCGATGCCTGGACCACGGTCAACAGCGTGCTGCAGCTGAAAGGGCAGGCGGCTGCCGAGAGCTTTACCCGCTTCTGGGTCAACACCTTCATGGGCCTGGGTGGCGTGCTCGACGTGGCCAGCGAGATGCAGATCCCGCGCCACAACGAGGATTTCGGGCAGACGCTGGGCCATTGGGGCGTCGGTGCCGGGCCTTACCTGGTGCTGCCCCTGCTCGGTCCTTCAACGGTACGGGACACGGCCGCCTTGCCGGTGGAGTACAAAGGCAATCTGCTGTCCCAGATCGAGGATGTGCCGGTGCGCAACACGCTGACAGCGACGCGCGTGGTGCACGTGCGGGCCGGCCTGCTCAAGCAGGAAGGGCTGCTTGAAGAGGCGGCACTCGACAAATATACTTTTTTGCGCGATGCCTATCTGCAGCACCGCCGCAACCTTGTCTATGACGGAAATCCGCCGGAAGAGCCGATGATCGAAGAGGATTACGAGGCGGAGCCCGAACCGGCCAAGTAGCACCGGCCTGTCGGCCGCAGGTCTTGCGGCCACGTTGAGTAAAGGCAGCCCCGTGGCTGCGTTGCAAGAGGAGTGAGTTCACCATGCGTCGACGTCTGTTCCACCGCCTGCTGGCGGCTACCACCACCGGGCTGATCGTTCTCGGGCCGGTGTTCGCATCCGCCCATGCTGCCGATGATGCAGCCGACGCCATGATCCTCAAGCTCTCGACCGAGGTGCTCGACAGCATCAAGGCGGACCCGGCGATCAAGGCCGGCAATGTCGACCGCATCATCGCGCTGGTCGACAGCAAGATCATGCCCAACGTCAATTTCCAGCGCATGACGGCGTCCTCTGTCGGTCCGGGTTGGCGCCAGGCCACGCCCGAGCAGCGCAAGCGTCTGCAGGAGGAGTACAAGATTCTGCTGGTGCGCACCTATGCCGGCGCCCTGGCCCAGGTCAATGACATGACGGTCACCGCCAAGCCCATGCGCGCCACCCCCGAGGACAAGGAGGTCGTGGTGCGTACCGAGGTGCGCGGCCAGGGCAACCCTGAGCCCATCCAGCTGGACTACCGGCTGGAGAGGACGCCTGGCGAAGGTCGCGGCTGGAAGATCTACAACCTCAACGTCATGGGCGTGTGGCTGGTCGAGACCTACCGCAGCCAGTTTGCCCAGGAGGTCAATGCCAAGGGCATCGACGGCCTGATCGCCTCGCTGGTCGAGCGCAACAAGGCCAACGCCAAGAAGGCCTGAGATGCTGGTTCTGCCTCCTGAGCTGACCCACAAGCAGGCCTCGGCCTGCCTGCGCATGCTGGTGCAGGGCCTGCCCTCACAGAACGGTGCGGCCGTGGTGGTGGATGCCGCTTCGCTGCAGCGCTTCGACTCCTCGGCCCTGTCCGTGCTGCTGGAGTTCCGGCGCGCCAGCCTGGCGCGCGGCAAGGGTTTCGAGATTCGCAACCTGAGCGCGCGCCTGGTCGATCTGGCCCGTCTCTATGGCGTGGACGGTCTGCTGCTGGCCGCCTGAGCATCGCCTGCACGTCAGCGGGCGGCCCGCTAAAATGTCGGACTCCCATGCCCGCCATCTCCTTCCAGTCGGTCTCCCGACACTACCCGCTGGCCCGCGGTCCCAAGGGCGCCACCTTCGCCGCACTTGACGATGTCAGCCTCGACATCGAGGAGGGTGAATTCTTCGGTCTGCTGGGTCCCAATGGTGCTGGCAAGACCACGCTGATCAGCATCCTCGCCGGCCTGGTCCGCGCGAGCAGTGGCCGTGTGTCCGTGCTCGGCCACGATGTGCAGACCGAGTACGCCCAGGCCCGCCAGCAGCTGGGTGTGGTTCCGCAAGAGCTGGTCTTTGATCCCTTCTTCAATGTGCGCGAGACCCTGCGCATCCAGTCGGGCTACTTCGGCGTGAAGAACAACGAGGCCTGGATCGATGAGTTGCTGGAGAGTCTGGGGCTGGCCGACAAGGCCAACGCCAACATGCGCCAGCTCTCGGGGGGCATGAAGCGCCGCGTGCTGGTGGCCCAGGCCCTGGTGCACAAGCCGCCGGTCATCGTGCTCGACGAGCCGACGGCCGGTGTGGACGTGGAGCTGCGCCAGACCCTCTGGGCTTTTGTTTCGAAGCTCAACAAGCAGGGTCACACCGTGCTGCTGACCACGCATTACCTTGAAGAGGCCGAGGCCCTGTGTAACCGCATCGCCATGCTCAAGAGCGGCAAGGTGGTGGCGCTGGCGCGCACCAGCGAGCTACTCAAGGCCGCTTCCAGCCATGTGCTGCGCATGAAGATCGAAGGTGAATTGCCGCCAGCCTTGGCTGAGCGGGCGCGTGTGACCGGGCGTGTGGTGCAGTTCCCCGCCCACGATGCGCGCGAGATCGAGAGCTACCTGGCAGCCGTGCGCGAGTCCGGTGTCACGGTGGACGATGTCGAGATCACCAAGGCGGACCTGGAAGACGTGTTTCTCGAAGTCATGGGGACGCAGCAATGAACGGCTGGCAGACCCTGCTCTACAAGGAAGTGCTGCGCTTCTGGAAGGTCAGCTTCCAGACCATCGCGGCGCCCGTGCTCACGGCGGTGCTCTACCTGCTGATCTTTGGCCATGTGCTCGAAGATCACGTCAAGGTCTACGACCGCATCAGCTACACCGCCTTCCTGATCCCTGGTCTGGTGATGATGAGCGTGCTCCAGAACGCCTTTGCCAACAGCTCGTCTTCGCTGATCCAGAGCAAGATCATGGGCAACCTGGTCTTCCTGCTGCTCACGCCGCTGTCGCACTGGGCCTGGTTCTTTGCCTATGTCGGCTCCTCGGTACTGCGCGGCCTGGTGGTGGGCTCGGGCGTGCTGCTGGCCACGGTCTGGTTCGCCGAGCTGACGGTGGTATCGCCGCTGTGGGTGCTGCTGTTTGCCGTCCTGGGGGCGGCCCTGCTGGGCACGCTGGGCCTGATCGCCGGCCTGTGGGCCGAGAAGTTCGACCAGCTCGCGGCCTTCCAGAACTTCCTCATCATGCCCATGACTTTCCTCAGCGGCGTGTTCTACTCCATCCACTCGCTGCCGGCCTTCTGGCAGGGCGTGAGCCACCTCAACCCCTTCTTCTACATGATCGACGGCTTTCGTTACGGTTTCTTCGGCGTCAGCGACGTCTCGCCCTGGTTGAGCCTGGCCATCGTGGGCACGGCGCTGCTGGCCGTGGGTGGACTGGCCGTGCGCCTGCTGCGCATCGGTTACAAGATTCGGGGGTAAGCCATGACTGCAGAACAGCTCCAGGCATTGATCGCCGCTGGCCTCCAGTGCGATCACATCGAGCTGGCCGGCGACGGCCGGCATTGGTATGCGACCATCGTGTCACCGGAATTCGAAGGCAAACGCGCCATCCAGCGCCACCAGCGGGTCTACGCGACCTTGGGCCGGAAGATACACACCGACGAAGTGCACGCCCTCTCCATGAAAACCTACACGCCGGCCGAATGGGCCGCGCAAGCGAAGTAAACACAGATGGACAAACTGCTGATCCGTGGCGGGCGCGAGCTGCGTGGCGAGGTGCTGGTCTCCGGCGCCAAGAACGCGGCGCTGCCCGAGCTCTGCGCCGCCCTGCTGAGCGCGCAGCCCGTGACGCTGCGCAACGTGCCACGCCTGCAGGACGTGGCCACCATGCTCAAGCTGATCCGCAACATGGGCGTGACGGTGGAGCAAGGCCAGGACGGCACGGTGCGCATCGATGCGGCCAAGCTGAGCAGTCCCGAAGCGCCGTACGAACTCGTCAAGACCATGCGCGCCTCGGTGCTGGCCCTGGGGCCGCTGCTGGCGCGTTTTGGCGAAGCCACGGTGTCTTTGCCCGGCGGCTGTGCCATCGGCTCGCGCCCCGTGGACCAGCACATCAAGGGCCTGCAGGCCATGGGCGCCGAGATCACGGTCGAGCACGGCTACATCCTGGCCAAGCTGCCCAAGGGCGCGAAGCGTCTCAAGGGCGCGCGCATCACGACCGACATGGTGACCGTGACCGGTACCGAGAACCTGCTCATGGCGGCCACGCTGGCCGAGGGCGAGACCATCCTCGAGAACGCCGCGCAGGAGCCCGAGATCCCCGATCTGGCCGAGATGCTCATCAAGATGGGTGCGAAGATCGAGGGCCATGGCACGAGCCGTATCCGCGTCCAGGGCGTGGATGCGCTGCACGGGTGTGACCATCGCGTGGTCGCCGACCGCATCGAGGCCGGCACCTTCCTCTGTGCCGTGGCAGCCACGGGCGGTGACGTGGTGCTCAAGCATGGCCGCGCCGACCATCTGGACGCGGTGATCGAGAAGCTGGTCGCGGCTGGTGCCCAGGTGACGGCCCTGCCCGACGGCATCCGCGTGCAGTCCCAGGGGCGTCTGCAGGCGCAGAGCTTCCGCACCACGGAGTACCCGGGCTTCCCTACCGACATGCAGGCCCAGTTCATGGCGCTCAACTGCATCGCCCAGGGCACGGCCAAGGTGACCGAGACCATCTTCGAGAACCGCTACATGCACGTCAACGAACTGGTGCGCCTGGGCGCGAACATCCAGATCGACGGCAAGGTGGCTGTGATGGAGGGCGTGGCGCAGCTCTCGGGCGCGACCGTCATGGCCACGGACCTGCGGGCTTCGGCCAGCCTGGTCATCGCCGGCCTGGTGGCTGAAGGCGAGACCGTGGTGGACCGTATCTATCATCTCGATAGAGGTTACGACCGCATGGAAGCCAAGCTGGCGGCCCTCGGGGCGGACATCGAGCGCATCAAATAAGGCTGCGCAGCCCGCTCCACGGGGTACGGCTGCAGGGCCTTTGCTCCCCCGGGGCCGGGCAGGGGTGCCCGGCATGAGAAAATCAAGGCCCAGAAAGCCCCGCCATGATCACCCTCGCTCTTTCCAAAGGCCGCATCTTCGACGAAACCCTGCCCCTGCTCCAGGCGGCCGGCATCGAGGTGCTGGACGATCCCGAGAAGACCCGCAAGCTCATCCTGGCCACCAACCAGCCCGAGGTGCGCGTGGTGCTGGTGCGCGCCACCGATGTGCCCACCTATGTGCAGTACGGCGGCGCCGACCTGGGCATCACCGGCCTGGACACGCTGATCGAGCACGGCAACGAAGGCCTGTACCAGCCGCTGGATCTGCGCATCGCCAAATGCCGCGTCAGCGTGGCGGTGCGTGAAGGTTACGACTACGCCGCCGCCGTGCGCCAGGGCGCGCGCCTGCGTGTGGCCACCAAGTACGTGGCGATCGCGCGTGACTTCTTCGCCGCCAAGGGCGTGCACGTGGACCTGATCAAGCTCTACGGCAGCATGGAGCTCGCGCCGCTGACCGGCCTGGCCGACGCCATCGTGGACCTGGTGTCCACGGGCAACACGCTCAAGGCCAACCAGCTGGTCGAGGTCGAGCGCATCATGGACATCTCCTCGCGCCTGGTCGTCAACCAGGCTGCGCTCAAGCTCAAGCGCGAACCCATGCGCCAGATCATCGACGCCTTTGGTAAGGCGCTGGAGGCCACGGCATGAGTTTCAAGGCCGAGCCCCTGCGCCTGTCCACGGCCCAGACTGATTTCGAGCAACGCTTCAAGGAGCGCTTGCACTGGTCGGGCGAGACCGATGCCGCGATCGAGCAGCGCGTGGCCGAGATCCTGGCCGACGTGCAAAAGCGCGGTGATGCCGCCGTGCTCGAGTACACCGCGCGTTTCGACGGCCTGCAGGGCCAGACCCTCAAAGACCTCGAGCTCACGCAGGCCGAACTCCAGGCCGCCTTCGACGGTCTGCCGACCGCCCAGCGCGCGGCGCTGCAGGCCGCCGCGCAGCGCGTGCGCAGCTACCACGAGGCGCAAAAGCGCGCCAGCGGCGAGAGTTGGAGCTACCGCGATACCGACGGCACCCTGCTGGGCCAGAAGGTCACCCCTCTGGACCGCGTGGGCATCTACGTGCCCGGCGGCAAGGCGGCCTATCCGTCCTCCGTGCTGATGAACGCCATTCCCGCCCACGTGGCCGGGGTCGGCGAGATCATCATGGTGGTGCCCACGCCGCGCGGCGAGAAGAACCCCCTGGTGCTGGCCGCGGCCTATGTGGCCGGCGTGACGCGCGCCTTCACCATCGGCGGCGCCCAGGCCGTCGCGGCCCTGGCTTATGGCACGGCCACCGTGCCCGGCGTGGACAAGATCACCGGCCCGGGCAACGCCTATGTGGCCAGCGCCAAGAAACACGTGTTCGGCAAGGTCGGTATCGACATGATTGCCGGCCCGAGCGAGATCCTCGTGCTGGCCGACGGCAGCACGCCGGCCGATTGGGTGGCCATGGATCTGTTCAGCCAGGCCGAGCACGACGAACTGGCGCAGAGCATTCTGCTGTGCCCGGATGCGGCCTATATCGAGGCCGTGCAACGCGAGATCGATCGTCTGCTGGGCGAGATGCCGCGCGCCGAGATCATCGCCAAGAGCCTCACGGGCCGTGGTGCACTGATCCACACGCGCAGCATGGAAGAGGCCTGCGCCATCAGCAACCGCATCGCCCCCGAGCATCTGGAGGTCTCGAGCCGCGATCCCCAGAAGTGGGAGCCGCTGCTTAAGCACGCGGGCGCCATCTTCCTTGGCGCCTATACCAGCGAATCCCTGGGCGATTACTGCGCCGGCCCCAACCATGTGCTGCCCACCTCGGGTACAGCGCGTTTCTCCTCGCCCCTGGGCGTGTACGACTTCCAGAAGCGCAGCAGCCTGATCGAGGTCAGCGAGGCCGGTGCGCAGACGCTGGGTCAGATCGCTTCCGTGCTGGCGCATGGCGAGGGCCTGCAGGCCCATGCGCGCGCTGCCGAAATGCGCCTGAAAGATCCGAAGAAATGACCGCACTCGATCCCAGGCTCAAGAGCCTGATCCGCCAGGACATCCAGGGCATGCATGCCTACGCCGTGCAGGCGTCCGCCGGCATGGTCAAGCTCGATGCCATGGAGAACCCGTACAGCCTGCCGCCCGCACTGCAGGCCGCGCTCGGTGAACGCCTGGGCAAGCTGGCGCTCAACCGCTACCCTGATGGTCGTGTGGAAGAGCTGCGCGCTACGCTGGCCGCCTACGCGGGCATGCCGGAGGGCTATGCCCTGATGCTGGGCAACGGGTCCGACGAGCTGATCTCCCTGCTGGCCATGGCCTGTGACGTGCCCGGCGCCTCCATCCTGGCACCCGTGCCCGGTTTCGTGATGTACGCCATGAGCGCGCAGCTTCAGGGCCTGGCCTTCCACGGTGTGCCGCTGACGGCCGAGTTCGAGCTCGACGTCACGGCCATGCTGGGCGCGATCGCGCGTCACAAGCCCACCATCACCTACATCGCCTACCCCAACAACCCCACGGCCAATCTCTGGAGCGACACGGCGATCGAGAAGATCATCGCCGCCGTGGGCGAGCAGGGCGGTCTGGTCGTGATGGACGAGGCCTACCAGCCTTTCGCTTCGCGCAGCTGGGTCGAGCGCATCCGTGCCAACCCCGGGGGCAACCGCCACGTGCTGCTGATGCGCACGATGTCCAAGTTTGGTCTGGCCGGTGTGCGGCTGGGCTACATGATGGGCCCGGCCGAGCTGATCGCCGAGATCGACAAAGTACGCCCGCCCTACAACGTCAGCGTGCTGAACTACGAATGCGCGCTGTTCGCGCTCGAGCATGCTGACGTCTTCGCCGCCCAGGCGGCCGAGATCAAAGCCCAGCGTGCTATGCTTTTTGAAGCGCTTAAGAGCCTGCCCGGGGTGCGGGTCTGGAACAGCGACGCCAATATGATCCTGATCCGCGTGTCGGATGCCGCCAAAACTTTCGAGGGCATGAAGTCGCGCAAGGTCCTGGTGAAGAATGTGTCCAAGCTCCATCCGCTGCTGGCCAACTGCCTGCGCCTGACCGTGGGCACCCCGCAGGAAAACCAGCTGATGCTGGCTGCCTTGAAAGAATCACTATGAGCAACGCACGTACCGCTGAAGTTTCTCGCAACACCGCCGAGACCCAGATCACCGTCAAGGTCAACCTGGACGGCACAGGCGTCTCACACCTGTCGACCGGCATCGGTTTCTTCGACCACATGCTGGACCAGATCGCGCGCCACGGCCTGATTGATCTGGACATCCAGGCCAAGGGCGACCTGCACATCGACGGTCACCACACCGTGGAAGACGTGGGCATCACCTTGGGCCAAGCCGTGGCCAAGGCCGTGGGCGACAAGAAGGGCATCCGCCGATACGGCCATGCCTATGTGCCGCTGGACGAGGCTTTGTCCCGCGTGGTCGTGGACTTCTCGGGTCGCCCGGGCCTGGACATGCACGTACCCTTCAAGAGCGGCATGATCGGTGCCTTCGACACCCAGCTGACCTACGAGTTCTTCCAGGGCTTTGTGAACCACGCCTTCGTGACCCTGCACATCGACAACCTCAAGGGCGAGAACGCGCACCACCAGGCCGAGACCGTGTTCAAGGCTTTCGGTCGCGCCTTGCGCGCCGCGCTGGAGATCGATCCGCGTTCGGTGGGGGTGATTCCCTCGACCAAAGGCAGTCTATGACTCCCCCCCGAAGCGCCTGCGGCGCCTCCCCCTCGTGGGGGCGCCACCAGCAGCCCGGCAAAGCCGGTTCTGCGGTGGCCCTGGAGTTGTGCTGATGAGCGATCGGGTCGTTGCCGTCGTCGACTACGGCATGGGCAATCTGCGCTCGGTCTCGCAGGCCGTGCAGGCTGCTGCTGCTGGCAGCGGCTGGCATGTGCTGATCACCCAGCGCCCCGAAGAGGTGCGCGCCGCGGCCCGTGTGGTGCTGCCCGGCCAGGGCGCCATGCCCGACTGCATGCGCGAGCTGCGTGATTCAGGCATGCAGGAAGCCGTGCTCGAGGCCGCTTCAAACAAGCCCCTGTTCGGGGTGTGCGTGGGCATGCAGATGATGCTGGACCACAGCGCCGAGGGCGACACGCCGGGTCTGGGGCTCATCCCCGGGCAGGTGATCAAGTTCGATCTCGCGGGCCGCACCCAGCCCGATGGCAGCCGCTACAAGGTACCGCAGATGGGCTGGAACCGTGTGCAGCAGATGGACCATGGTGCCGGCCGCCACCCCGTGTGGGCCGGTGTACCCGATGGCAGCTACTTCTATTTCGTGCACAGCTTCTACGCGCGACCGTCGGATGCACGCCACAGCGCCGGCGAGGCCGATTACGGGGCCCGCTTCACGGCAGCCATTGCACGCGATAATATTTTCGCGACACAATTCCACCCCGAGAAAAGTGCTGCCCACGGCCTCGCTCTCTACCGCAACTTCCTCCACTGGAATCCCTGAACCTACGGTTCGGACTGAACGCGCTCCTGCATCATGCTTCTCATTCCTGCGATTGATCTGAAAGACGGTCACTGTGTGCGCCTCAAGCAGGGCGATATGGACCAGTCCACCACCTTCGGGGAAGACCCGGCCCAGATGGCCCGCAAATGGGTGGACAAGGGCGCACGCCGCCTGCACCTGGTGGACCTCAACGGCGCCTTTGCCGGCCACCCCAAGAACGAGCAGGCCATCCGCAGCATCCTCAAGGAAGTGGGCAGCGAGATCGATGTGCAGCTTGGCGGTGGCATCCGCGACCTGGACACCATCGAGCGTTATCTGGACGCCGGCCTGCGTTACGTCATCATCGGTACGGCTGCGGTCAAGAACCCGGGTTTCCTGCAGGACGCCTGCACGGCCTTCGGCGGCCACATCATCGTGGGCCTGGACGCCAAGGACGGCAAGGTCGCGACTGACGGCTGGAGCAAGCTGACCCGGCACGAGGTCGTGGACCTGGGCAAGAAGTTTCAGGACTACGGCGTCGAGTCCATCATCTACACCGACATCGGTCGCGACGGCATGCTCTCGGGCATCAACATCGAGGCCACGGTCAAGCTGGCCCAGGCCCTGACCATACCCGTCATCGCCTCCGGCGGCCTGAGCAATATGGCCGACATCGAGGCGCTGTGCGCAGTCGAAGGCGAGGGCGTCGAGGGCGTGATCTGTGGTCGCGCCATCTACACCGGCGACCTCGACTTCGAAGCCGCCCAGATCCGCGCCGACGAACTCAATGGCTGAAGCCGCGGACAGCCGCGAGCTGTTCCACGGTCTGCCTTCCCATGTCCTGCGGCTGCCCCAAGGCGATCATGTGCGTGTGCTGCAACACGGTGCCCAGGTTGTGTCCTGGGTTGCGGGCGGCCGCGAACGTTTCTTTCTGAGCCCCCAAGCCCAACTCGATGGCCGGTCCGCCATCCGCGGCGGGGTGCCCGTCTGCTTTCCCCAGTTCAACCAGCGCGGCCCCCTGCCCAAGCACGGCTTCGCGCGCAACCTCCCCTGGGAGGTGGAAGGGGCGGCGGTGTGCACGGCCGACACGGCAAGCCTGACCTTCTGCCTGCGGGACAGCGACGCCACCCGCGCGCACTGGCCGCAGGCCTTCGAGGCCTGCCTGCGACTGGACCTGAGTCCGGGCAGTCTGCAGATCACACTGAGCGTGCGCAATACCGACACCCGGCCGCTGGACTTCAGCGGTGCCCTGCACAGCTACCTGGCCGTGGACGACATCGCAAAGGCCAAGCTGGAGGGACTGCACGGCCAGGCCGAATGGGATGCAGTGTGCGACCACCATGGCCAGGGAGCCGAGGTACAGCGCTTCGAGGGCGAGTTCGACCGCGTCTACGCCGCCGCGCCGCAACCGCTGCGCCTGAGCGAGGGTGGGTGGGCGCTGGAGATCACGCAGAGCCCGTCCTGGGCTCAGACCGTGGTCTGGAACCCGGGCGCTGCGTTGTGCGCCACGTTGACGGACATGCCGGCCGAGGGTTACCGGCACATGCTTTGCGTCGAGGCGGCCCAGGTGCTGGCGCCCATACGCGTGCCGGCCGGTGGCGTATGGTCGGGCTGGCAGCGCCTGACGGTGTGCTGAGACCTACAATCCACGCCATGCTGGCCAAACGTATCATTCCCTGCCTGGACGTGACGGGCGGGCGCGTCGTCAAGGGCGTGAATTTCGTCGAACTGCGCGATGCGGGCGACCCCGTGGAGATCGCCGCACGCTACAACGAGCAGGGTGCCGACGAGCTGACCTTCCTCGATATCACGGCGACCAGCGATGGGCGTGATCTGATCCTGCACATCATCGAGGCCGTGGCCTCCCAGGTCTTCATCCCCCTGACGGTGGGTGGTGGCGTGCGCACCGTGGAAGATGTACGACGCCTGCTCAACGCCGGGGCCGACAAGACCAGCTTCAACTCCGCGGCCATCGCCAACCCGCAGGTCATCCGTGACGCCTCGGCCAAGTACGGCGCCCAGTGCATCGTGGTGGCCATTGACGCCAAGCGTCGTTACGGTGACGACGTGCTGGCCCGCGGCGAAGGCTGGGACGTCTACAGCCACGGCGGGCGCAAGAACACGGGGCTGGACGCCGTGGCCTGGGCGAAACAGATGGCCGACCACGGCGCCGGCGAAATCCTGCTGACCAGCATGGACCGTGATGGCACCAAGTCCGGTTTCGATCTGGCGCTGACGCGCGCGGTCAGCGATGCGGTGGATGTGCCCGTGATCGCCTCGGGCGGTGTGGGCAACCTGGACCATCTGGTGGAAGGCGTGCAAAAGGGCGGGGCCGATGCCGTGCTGGCCGCCAGCATCTTTCACTACGGGGAATACACGATTGCCCAGGCCAAGGCCCGCATGGCCCAGGCCGGCATACCCGTGCGCATCGAGACCGATGGAATTCGCGGGACAATCGCAGCATGAACTGGCTCGACGACGTGAAATGGGATGCCCAGGGCCTGGTGCCGGTCATCGCCCAGGAACAGGGCAGCAAGGACGTGCTGATGTTCGCCTGGATGGACCGTGAGGCCCTGCAGAAGACAGCCGAGCTCGGTCGCGCGGTCTACTACAGCCGCTCGCGCGGCAAGATCTGGTTCAAGGGCGAGGAGTCGGGCCATGTGCAGACCGTGCACGAGATCCGGCTCGACTGCGACAACGATGTGGTTCTGCTCACGGTAACCCAGCTGGGGCATGAGCCCGGCATCGCCTGCCACACCGGCCGCCACAGCTGCTTTTTCAGCGTGCTGCGCGAAGGCGTGTGGACGGCGGTGGATCCGGTGCTCAAGGACCCAGAAACCATCTACAAGTGAAGACCATGGCCGAGCCTGTGAATTCCGCTGACGCACTCGCCCGCCTCGCGGCCGTGATCGAAAGCCGTCTGCCCGCATGCGGCGGCGACCCCGAGAAAAGCTACGTCGCCCGCCTGCTGCACAAGGGCCCCGACGCCTTCCTGAAAAAGGTGGGCGAGGAGGCGACCGAGGTGGTGATGGCCGCCAAGGACGCCGACCACGGTGGTGACCGCAGCAAGATCGTGGGCGAGGTGGCCGACCTCTGGTTTCACACCCTGATCACCCTGGCGCACTACGGTCTGAAGCCGGCTGACGTGATCGCCGAGCTGGAGCGTCGTGAGGGCACCAGCGGCATCGAGGAAAAGGCCCTGCGCAAGGCGCTGGCACGCGAGGGCGGCGCATCGTGAATCTGGAGCAGGACGAGCGCCTGCACAGCCTGACGGTCTGGGGCACGGTCAGCTATGTGCTGCACCTGATCGTGGCCGTGGCGGCGCTGATCCCCGGTGGCCAGGTGAGCCCCTTGCTGCTGATCGTGGCGTTGATCATCGACGCCATCCAGCGCCCGGCCGCGGCCGGCACTTGGCAGGCCTCGCATTTCCGCTGGCGCATCCGCACGGTGCTGATCGCCGCGGCGCTCTACCTCGTGACGGCTCCGCTCTGGCTTCTTTTCATGCTGCCGGGCTGGCTGGCCTGGCTGTGCGTTTCGGTCTGGTTCCTCTACCGCATCGTGCGCGGCATGGCGGCGATGAACCAGCGTCAGCCCATGGAGTTTGCAATATGACGGATGTGAGACAAACCGACCTGAACTGCATCTTCTGCAAGATCGCGGCGGGCCAGATCCCCTCGAAGAAGGTCTACGAGGACGAGCAGGTCTATGCCTTTCACGACATCCATCCCTGGGCCCCGGTGCATTTCCTGCTGATTCCCAAGCTGCACATCCCCTCCATGGCCCAGGTCGGCCCGCAACATGCCGCCCTGCTGGGGCACATGATGGCCCTGGTGCCCCGGCTGGCGGCCCAGGAGGGCTGCAGGCCCTACCCGGAGGGGGGGTTTCGCATCGTCTGCAACACGGGCGGTGACGGCGGACAGGAAGTCCACCACCTGCACATCCACGTGATAGGCGGCCCTCGACCCTGGCTCAAGGGCTGAATTTCCCACAGTGCTGCCGGTTTGGTGGCGCGGGGATTAAAATCCACCATTCCTTAGGAGAGAAACATGGGTACCTTTTCCATCTGGCACTGGCTGATCGTGCTGCTCATCGTGGTCATGGTGTTCGGCACCAAGAAGCTCAAGAATCTGGGCAGCGACCTGGGTGGCGCCGTCAAGGGCTTCAAGGACGGCATGAAGGACGGTTCCGCCAGCGAGGACAAGGCGGCTGCTCCCCAGCAGGTCGCCAACGCCGCTGTTGCACCGGCCGCCGACAAGAACACCATCGACGTCGAAGCCAAGCCCAAGTCCTGATCGGTGCCAGGCAGTCCGGCATGATCGATCTGGGTCTTTCCAAGATGGCGCTCATCGGCGCGGTGGCGTTGATCGTCATCGGGCCGGAGAAGCTGCCGCGCGTGGCGCGCACCATCGGCACCTTGCTGGGCAAAGCCCAGCGCTATGTCTCCGATGTCAAGGCCGAGGTCAACCGCTCCATGGAGCTCGACGAGCTCAAGAAGATGAAGAGCACGGTCGAGGGTGCGGCGCAGGAAGTCCAGAGCTCGATCCAGACCACCACCTCGGATTTCGAGAAGGAATGGTCCGCCGCAACCTCGGGACTGGACTCGGCCACCGATCTCTCGTCCAGCCTGCAAAGCATTCCCGAGTACCGGCATCCGGGCAAAAACTGGCGTCTCAAGCGCGGGGCCACACCCGCCTGGTACAAGGCCCGCCAGGGCGTGCGGACCCGGGCCCTGTCCGGCGCCGCGCGCGTGGCGCGCTACCGGCCGCGCAAGACGAGCTGAACACCCGAGAGGGGAACCGTCCCTCATTCATGAAGCCACAGCCCGGTTGCAACCGGCATACGAGCGAAACGCATGGCAGACCCACAAAGCAAAGACGACGAGCTGGCCGGCACGGAGCAGCCCTTTGTCCAGCACCTGATCGAGTTGCGGGATCGCCTGCTCAAGTGTGTGATCGCCATGGCGGTCGCGACCGCCGTCTTCGCGCTCTATCCCGGTCCGGGTGCGCTCTACGACCTGCTGGCCGCGCCGCTGGTGGCACACCTGCCCAAGGGCACCACGCTGATTGCCACCTCGGTGATCTCGCCCTTCATGGTGCCGCTCAAGATCATGCTGATGGCGGCGTTCCTGCTGGCCCTGCCGGTCTTGCTTTACCAGCTCTGGGCCTTTGTGGCGCCCGGGCTTTACAGCCACGAAAAGAAACTGGTGCTGCCCCTGGTGGTGTCGAGCACGGTGCTCTTCTTCATCGGCGTGGCGTTCTGCTATTTCTTCGTCTTCGGGCAGGTCTTCGCCTTCATTCAGAGCTTTGCGCCCAAGAGCATCACGGCCGCACCCGACATCGAGGCCTACCTGAGCTTCGTGCTGACCATGTTCCTTGCCTTCGGTCTGGCCTTCGAGGTGCCCATCGTGGTGATCGTGCTGGCGCGCATGGGCATCGTGAGCGTGCAGAAGCTCAAGGATTTCCGGGGCTATTTCATCGTGCTGGCCTTCATCATCGCCGCCATCGTGACGCCGCCCGACGTCGTCTCGCAGCTCGCCCTGGCGATACCCATGTGCGTGCTGTACGAGGTGGGGATCTGGGCGGCCCAGCTCTTCATACGCCACACGCGCGCGCCGGACGCCGAACCGGTCGACAACAGCTGAAGCCCCTCACGGGCTGTTTGGGCTGCCGCGCTACTGCTGGGCCCGGCGCGGCTTCGGTCGTACGCCCGGCGTGATACTGACGGTCACCGTGCGGTCCTGACGGCGCACGATGAAGTCGACCGCCTTGCCCGGCTTGAGCGCCGCCACCTTGCTCAGCAGCTCGGTGACGTTTTGCACCGGCTGGTTGCCCACACGCGTGATCACGTCACCCGGTCGGATGCCGGCCTGCGCGGCCGGACCGTTTTGCAGCACGCCCGTGATGATCACCCCTTCATCGCTCTTGACACCGAAGGTCTCGGCCAGCTCGGGCGAGAGATCGCTGGGCTCGACACCGATCCAGCCGCGCGTGACCTGACCTTCCTTGACGATGCTTTCCAGCACCTGCTGGGCCGTGGCCACGGGAATCGCGAAGCCGATGCCCATGTTCCCACCCGAGCGGGAATAGATCGCGGTGTTGATGCCCAGCAGATTGCCGCTGGCGTCGACCAGGGCGCCGCCCGAGTTGCCGGGGTTGATCGCGGCGTCGGTCTGGATGAAGTTCTCGAAGGTGTTGATGCCAAGCTGGTTGCGGCCCAGGGCGCTGACGATGCCGCTGGTCACGGTCTGGCCGACACCGAAGGGGTTGCCGATGGCCAGGACCGGGTCGCCGACCTGCAGGGTGTCGGAGTCGCCGAGCACGATGACCGGCAGCTTGTCGAGTTCGACCTTGAGTACGGCCAGGTCGCTGTCGGGGTCGGTGCCGATCACCCGGGCGCGGCTGCGCCGGCTGTCGTTGAGGATGACCTCGATCTCGTCCGCACCCTCGATCACGTGGTTGTTGGTCAGGATGTAGCCATTGGGGCTGACGATGACGCCGCTGCCCAGGCCCACCTGGGGCTCATTGTCCTGGTCGCCGAAGAAGAAGCGGAACCAGGGGTCGTTGCTGTGCGGGTTCCGGCGCGCGGCCTTGCTGGTGTTGATGCTCACGACCGCGGCCGAGGCTTTCTGCGCGGCGACCCTAAAGCTCCCAGGAACCGGGGCGGCGGTGCGGTCCGATGGCGCCTGGAACAGGGCGATGGCAGGCGCCTCACCGGACTGCATGAACCAGGCGGGCTTGAGCGTGGCGACGACGAAATACGCCGCCAGGAGGACGGTGACGGCCTGCGAGAACAGCAGCCAGTAGCGTTTCATGCGGGAAATTGTAGAGTGTGGGGGCAGACCCCACATCATGCCGCAGCAGATCATCCATATCCAGCCGGATGCGCCCCGCAAGCCTGCGCTGGGCCAGCCTTGCAACGGTTGCGGGGTCTGCTGCTTGGTCGAGCCCTGTCCTCTGGGGCAGTTGCTGTCGCGTCGCCGACGCGGGGCCTGTGCGGCCCTGCGCTGGGAGGACGGTGCGGGTCTTTACCGCTGCGGTGCCATGCGGGTGCCCGCCGAGGTACTGCGAGCGGCGCTGCCAGTGCGCTGGTTGCCGTCTCTGCTGTCGCCTGTGTTGAGGCGTCTGGCGGCGCGCTGGATCGCGGCCGGTCGGGGCTGCGACTGCAGTCTGGAGGTGGAGCGCTCCATGCAATCTGATCGACAATCCAGTCCATGACCGATCGAACCGAGCTTTTGCAGGCTTTCGACCACCTGCTGCAACCCGAACGCTTTCGTGATTACGGTCCCAATGGTCTGCAGGTCGAGGGCCGGGCCGCGGTGCGCAAGCTGGTCTCCGGCGTCACGGCCAGCCGGGCCCTGATCGAAGCGGCCATCGAGGCAGGTGCCGACGCCCTCTTCGTGCACCATGGCCTGTTCTGGCGCGGCCAGGACGGGCGCGTGACCGGCTGGATGAAGGAGCGTCTGCGCCTCTTGCTGGCGCATGACATCAACCTCTACGCCTATCATTTGCCGCTGGACGCGCATCCCGAACTGGGCAACAACGCCCAGCTCGGTGCACGCCTGGGCCTGCAGGCCCAGGGCCGTTTTGGGGAGCAGGACCTGGGCTGGCTGGGCGGGCCCGCCGGCGATGCGAACTATGCGGACGGCGCCGCGCTGGCGCAGGTGGTCGAGCGGGCCCTGGGGCGTCCAGTGACCCTGGTCGACGGCGCGCGGCGTCCGATCCGGCGCATCGCCTGGTGCACCGGCGGCGCCCAGGGTCATTTCGAGGCGGCGATCGCCGCGGGAGCGGATGCCTATCTGACCGGCGAGATCTCCGAGCCCCAGGCCCACTACGCACGTGAATGCGGCGTGGCCTATCTGGCCTGCGGCCACCATGCGACGGAGCGCTACGGCGCGCCGGCCGTGGCCGCGCATGTGGCGGCGCAGTTGGGCTTGTCCCACGAATTCATCGAGATCGACAACCCCGCATGAAGCCGCTGGCCATTACCCTGGGCGATGCGGCGGGCATCGGTCCGGAAATCATCCTCAAGGCTTTTCGCGATGCCCCCGACGTCCTCCAGGGGTGTTTCGTGGCAGGGGATGCAGCGGTGTTGCAACGGGCAGCGGCCTGGGTGCCCGGGCTGGAGCTGGCCCTGATCCGGGCGCCACAGGAGTCCGGGGCGCTGGCGCCACGGACCGTGCCGGTGCTGCAGGTGGCCGCGCTCGACGGTGAGGCTCCGGTGGGCCGGGTGAGCGCCGCTGCAGGGCGTCTGGCCGGGCGCTGCGTGAGCTGGGCGGCGCGGGCGGCGCTGCGCGGTGAGATTGCTGGCTTGGTCACAGCCCCTTTGCACAAGGAGGCCCTGGCCGCTGCGGGCGCGCCCTACGACGGCTTTCCCGGTCATACCGAGTTGCTGCAGGCCGAGGTGGCCGCCTTTCTCGGCAAGTCCCCGGCCGAGGTGCCGGTGCGCATGATGCTGGCCAACGAGGAGCTGCGTACGGTGCTGGTTAGCATCCATGTGTCGCTGCGTCAGGCGCTGGACGCCGTGACGCAGGACAACGTGTTGCAGACGCTGCGTATCACCCATCGCGCCCTGTTGCCGTTGCTGGGGCGCGCGCCGCGTATCGCCGTGGCCGGGCTCAACCCCCATGCGGGCGAGGGTGGGCTGTTCGGGCGCGAGGAGATCGAGATCATCGTACCCGCCATGACACAGGCCCGCGCCGAGGGGCTGGACGTGCACGGCCCGCATGCACCCGACACGGTGTTCATGCGGGCGCGGCGCGGAGAGTTCGACGTGGTGGTGGCCATGTACCACGACCAGGGCCTGATCCCCGTGAAGTATCTGGGTGTCGAGCAGGGGGTCAACGTCACCCTGGGCCTGCCCTTGGTGCGCACCAGCCCGGACCACGGTACGGCCTTCGACATCGCGGGCACAGGGAAAGCCGATGCTTCCAGCCTGATCGAGGCGGTGCGCATGGCGCGGCGGCTCGCTGGCGGGGACTGAGCGGGGCATGCGAGTCGGCTAGAATACCCTGTTGACCGCCCGGTCAAGGACGGGGCGCGACAATATTTAGAACCCGGTAGATTTGATTGAGGAATTCCATGAGCGACACGCTTGCCGATAAGAGTCAGATGGATCCGAGCAAACGGACGTGGCTGATTGCCACGGGTTGTGCAGGTACCGTAGGTGGCGTGGCCGCCGTCATTCCCTTTGTCAGCACCTTCCAGCCTTCCGAGCGTGCCAAGGCCGCCGGCGCCGCGGTGGAAGTCGATATCTCCGCCATCAAGCCGGGCGAGAAGGTCGTGGTGGAGTGGCGCGGCAAACCGGTGTGGATCATGCGCCGCACGCCGGAGCAGCTGGCCACCCTGGACAAGGTCGAGTCGCAGCTGGCTGATCCCAACTCCGATCGCAAGGCCTATCCGACGCCCGAGTACGCCAAGAACCAGCACCGCTCGATCAAGCCCGAGCTCTTCGTCGGCGTGGGCATTTGCTCGCATCTGGGCTGCTCGCCCAGCGACAAGCTGACCCCCGGCCCCCAGCCCTCGCTACCCGACGACTGGCAGGGCGGCTTCCTTTGCCCCTGCCACGGCTCGACCTTCGACATGGCCGGCCGCGTGTTCAAGAACAAACCGGCCCCGGACAACCTGGAAGTGCCGCCGCACATGTACCTGTCCGACAGCAAGCTGCTGATCGGCGAAGACAAGAAGGCTTGAGGAACAAGAACATGGCTGAATTCAAGGAACTCCCCGCCGACGCGCCAGCCGGCGCCAAGGTGCTGAACTGGTTCGAGAACCGTTTCCCCACGGCATTCGACGCCTACCGCGTCCACATGTCCGAGTACTACGCCCCGAAGAACTTCAACTTCTGGTACTTCTTCGGTTCGCTGGCCATGCTGGTGCTGGTCATCCAGATCGTGACCGGCATCTTCCTGGTCATGCACTACAAGCCAGATGCCGCCCTGGCCTTCGGCTCGGTCGAATACATCATGCGCGACGTGCCCTGGGGCTGGCTGATCCGCTACATGCACTCCACGGGGGCTTCGGCTTTCTTCGTGGTCGTGTACCTGCACATGTACCGCGGTCTGATCTACGGCTCTTATCGCACCCCGCGTGAGCTGGTCTGGATCTTCGGTTGCCTGATCTTCCTGTGCCTGATGGCCGAAGCCTTCATGGGCTACCTGCTGCCCTGGGGTCAGATGTCCTACTGGGGTG
>DNQP01000300.1:39312-45924 GCA_003500955.1 Curvibacter sp.
GCTGGTGCGTTACATGCACTCCACGGGCGCCTCGGCGTTCTTCGTGGTGGTCTATCTGCACATGTTCCGCGGCCTGATCTACGGCTCCTACCGCAAGCCGCGCGAGCTGGTCTGGATCTTCGGCTGCGCCATCTTCCTGGTGCTGATGGCCGAGGCCTTCATGGGTTACCTGCTGCCCTGGGGACAGATGTCCTACTGGGGCGCCCAGGTGATCGTGAACCTGTTCTCTGCCATCCCCTTCATTGGCCCGGACCTGGCCCTGCTGATCCGCGGTGACTATGTGGTGGGTGATGCCACGCTGAACCGCTTCTTCAGCTTCCACGTGATTGCCGTGCCGCTGGTCCTGCTGGGCCTGGTGGTGGCTCACCTGCTGGCCCTGCACGATGTCGGTTCCAACAACCCCGACGGTGTCGAGATCAAGGGCCCGAACGCGCCCAAGGATGCCAAGGGCAAGCCGCTGGACGGCATCCCCTTCCATCCCTACTACACCGTGCACGACATCATGGGTGTCAGCGTGTTCCTGATGGTGTTCTCGGCCATCGTGTTCTTCGCGCCCGAGTTCGGCGGCTACTTCCTGGAGTACAACAACTTCATCCCGGCCGACCCGCTGAAGACGCCGGCCCACATCGCCCCGGTCTGGTATTTCACGCCCTTCTATTCGATGCTGCGTGCCATCACCACCGAGATGATGTACGCGCTGATCCTCTGCGTGGTGCTCGCTGCCGCGCTGGCCGTCATCAAGGGCCAGCTCAACACCCTGTTCAAGGGCGTGGTGGCCGGTGGCGCCGTCGTGCTGATCGCCCTGATGCTGGCCATCGACGCCAAGTTCTGGGGTGTGGTCGTCATGGGCGGTGCCGTGATCATCCTGTTCTTCCTGCCCTGGCTGGACAACAGCCCGGTCAGGTCCATCCGCTACCGTCCGGACTGGCACAAGTACCTGTACGGCATCTTCGTGATCAACTTCGTCATCCTGGCCTATCTGGGCGTGCAGCCGCCCTCGCCGATCGGCGAGCGCGTGTCCCAGGTCGGTACCCTGTTCTACTTCGGCTTCTTCCTGCTCATGCCCTGGTGGAGTCGTCTGGGTGAGCCCAAGCCGGTGCCCAGCCGCGTGACTTTCGAGGCGCACTGAGCCGGAGACAACAACATGAAAAAGATCATTCTTGCCCTCACCACCTTCTTTGCGCTGAGCACGGGGGCGCTGGCTGCCGAAGGCGGCATCGCCTGGGACAAGGCGCCTGTCAAGACCAGTGACCACGCCTCGCTGCAGAACGGTGCCAAGCTCTTCGTGAACTACTGCCTGAACTGCCACTCGGCGGCTTTCATGCGCTACAACCGCTTGCAGGACATCGGCTTCACCTCCGAGCAGATCAAGGACAACCTGCTGTTTACGACCGACAAGGTCGGCGAGACCATGAAGGCGGCCATCGATCCCAAGCAGGCCAAGGAGTGGTTCGGCGCCAATCCGCCCGACCTGACCCTGATTGCCCGTTCGCGTGCGGCCGTGGGCAAGGGTTCCGGCGCCGACTACCTCTACACCTTCCTGCGCACCTTCTATCCGGACGAGGCCAAGGCCACGGGCTGGAACAACCTGGCCTTCCCGAACGTGGGCATGCCCCACGTGCTGTGGGAACTGCAGGGCCAGCGCGCCCCGGTCTACGAAAAGCGCATGCAGCACGGCCATGAAGTCGAAGTCCCCACGGGCTGGAAGCAGCTCACGCCGGGTACCATGACGCCCCTGCAGTACGACCAGGCCATCGGTGACCTGGTGAACTTCCTGCAGTGGATGGGCGAGCCGGCTCAAAACACCCGTGTGCGTATCGGCGTGTGGGTCATGCTCTTCCTGCTGGTCTTTACCGTCATCGCCTGGCGTCTGAACGCCGCGTACTGGAAAGACATCAAGTAAGTGGTTGCACCGTCGAGTTTTGCACCAAGATAGTGCAAAACTTGCAATCGAGGGAGTGGGTTTGCGACAATGCAACCCACTCTTTTCATTTGGACCTCTCCTGAGCTGTGGCGAGGTCTCCATCCCAACCGGATCTGTTCTTTTAGGAGCCTCCCACCATGATGGTGCTGTACTCGGGCACGACCTGCCCCTTCTCTCACCGCTGCCGTTTTGTCCTGTTCGAGAAGGGCATGGATTTCGAGATCCGTGATGTCGATCTCTACAACAAGCCCGAGGACATCAGTGTGATGAACCCCTACGGCCAGGTGCCCATCCTGGTCGAGCGTGACCTGATCCTGTACGAGTCCAACATCATCAACGAGTACATCGACGAGCGCTTCCCACACCCGCAACTCATGCCCGGCGATCCGGTGGATCGTGCCCGCGTGCGCCTGTTCCTGCTCAATTTCGAGAAGGAGCTGTTCGTGCATGTGGCGACGCTGGAAAACCGTGCCAGCAAGAGCAACGAAAAGGCCTTGGAGAAGGCCCGCAACCACATCCGTGACCGCCTGACCCAGCTGGCCCCGGTGTTCCTCAAGAACAAGTACATGCTGGGAGAGAACTTCTCCATGCTGGACGTGGCCATTGCCCCGCTGCTCTGGCGCCTGGATTACTACGGGATCGAGCTCAGCATGAACGCCGCGCCGCTGCTCAAGTACGCCGAGCGCATCTTCTCGCGCCCGGCCTATATCGAGGCCCTCACGCCCTCCGAGAAGGTGATGCGCAAGTAAGGCCGATACCAAGTGTCCATCATGACTGACAGCGGGACCCGCTCGACCCGCCCCTACCTGATCCGTGCCCTCTACGAGTGGTGTACCGACAACGGCCTGACACCTTATGTGGCGGTGCGTGTTGATGACACGGTGCGCGTGCCACGCGAGTACGTCAAGGATGGCGAGATCGTGCTGAACATCAGCATGGATGCGACGAGCGCTCTCAAGCTCGGGAACGACTACATCGAGTTCAAGGCCCGCTTCGCTGGCGTGGCCCGCGACATCATGATCCCTTTGGGGCGGGTGATGGCCATCTACGCACGTGAAAACGGGCAGGGCATGGCTTTCCCGCTGGATGACCCGGACGCCGTTGGTGACGCAGCTGCCGCACTGTCAGGGCCTGACGCGCCGTCCCCGGCGGACCCGGATCGCGTTGCAGACCTGGCATCTGAAGATGCCCCCGAGCCGCCGCCTCGTCCGTCCGGCCCTGCGGGCCGGCCGGCGCTCAAGCGGGTCAAGTGATCCGGCTTCTGGGGCTCGGCCCGGGCTCGCAGGGCTCCGCTAGAATTCAGACCGCGCCGATTTAGCTCAGTTGGTAGAGCACCCGCCTTGTAAGCGGTAGGTCGTCAGTTCGAATCCGACAATCGGCACCAATCTCCCAATAGGCCTCATCTGGTACGGTTCCTGCTAGCGAAAAGAGGCAGGGATTTGTACTTTGAGGCGAATTGCGCTAACCTCCCAGCCCTTGCTGCGCAGATGGGCCTCCATCGCCGGCAGCAGTTGCCGGATCTTGGCAGCAGCAGCATTGCTGTTAACAATCAGACACCAATTGGGGCCTTCTATGGGCCCTGCCGTGACTGCGCTGCGCAGCACGGCCGGTATCATCGGTTCAACAGCCCTGAGCCGAGCAACGGAGTCCCTGCTGAGTTCACTCAGCCGGGCGAGAACGGGTGACTCTTGCGTAGCCTGCAGCAAGCTGAGGGGCTGATGGCGACGGGTCATGATCCGGTGGCGGGTGTAGAGGAAGAAAGATGCATTTGATTATCACGGATGCATGGCTGGCCAGAAGCCGTGCGATACATCTGAGTGGTACCAAGCTGCTGCTGGCTGGCCTGAGCCTGTCGTTCGCACTGATGCTGGTGGCTGCCGGCCTGTACCACTGGGTGTTCCTCAAGGGAGCCCGCGAGGGGTGGCCGGTCATTGGCGCCCTGGTCAAGCTGGTCGTCAAGGACGAGTTCGCCCTGCGTGACCGTTTCATGCGGGAAAACCTGGACGTCATGGCCCGCCGCATCGGCGAGATGCAGGCCAAGCTGCTGCAGCTGGAGTCGCTGGGCGAGCGCGTTTCGGGGCTGGCTGGCATCAACCCCTCGGACATCAAGGCCCGGCCCGGGCAGGGTGGCGCGCTGGTGTCGGGCCGCCCGCTGACCATGGAAGAGCTGCAGAAGACGCTGGAAGACCTGGACCGGGTCGCCGGTCAGCGGACCGACCTGATGTCGGTGGTCGAGTCCCGGCTCTTCGAGCAGAAGGTCAAGTCCATGATGATCCCCACCCAGCACCCCGTGGCCTTCGGGGGAGCGGGTTCGGGCTTTGGCTGGCGTATCGACCCCTTCACCGGCCGTTCGGCCTTGCATACCGGCATCGACTACCAGTCCTCGACGGGAACAGCCATCCTGGCCGCCGCCGGTGGGGTGGTGGTGACCCAGGAGTTCCGGCCCGACTACGGCAATTTGGTCGAGGTCGATCACGGCAAGGATCTCGTCACGCGTTATGCCCACGCGTCCAAGGTCATGGTCAAGAAGGGCGATCTGGTCAAGCGGGGTCAGAAGATTGCCGAGGTCGGCAGTACCGGTCGCTCGACCGGTCCGCATCTGCACTTTGAGGTGCTGGTGCGGGGTGTGCCTCAGGATCCGAGCAAGTTCATGAATGCGAACCGCAGCCAGCCTGTCCAGGTGGCTGCGGCGCCGCTGCCCAAGTCAGAGGTCCCGGCCGTGCCGCCGGCGCAGCGTCCTGCCGCGCCGTCCGCAGTTGTTGCCCCCGCAGCGCCCGTCTCCTCCAAACCGGCGGCCTTGCCCGCCACCCAGGTTCCCCCAGCGGTGCAACCCGGCGCCCCGCCAGCGGCACCTCTGTCATCCGCCGTTGCTCCTGCCGCGGCTCTCGCCGCTGCCAGCTCCACGCCGGCCCAGCCTGCCGGCCCCCTGGCGTCCGGGTCCCCCGCGGCGCCGCAACGGTAGAATCAAGCGCTTCGCGCTCCCGGTGCCCACAGGCACCGGGTTTCGCTGTTGCCGGCACAGGGCGACACTCATCGATCTAGACTGATAAGGATTGCACGGCCCCGCCGTTTCCATCGAAGCGGCAGGGCGGTACCGCGTTCATGGCCATCAACATCCTCACCAAAATCTTCGGCAGCCGCAACGATCGTCTGCTCAAACAGTACCGGGGCGTGGTGGCCCGCATCAACGCGCTGGAAGCGGAACTGGAGAAACTCAGCGACGCGGCCCTGCAGGCCAAGACCGGCGAGTTCCGTGAGCGCCTCGCCCGGGGGGCCACTCTGGACGACCTGCTGCCCGAGGCCTTTGCCGTGGTGCGCGAGGGCTCCAAGCGCGTCATGAAGATGCGGCATTTCGATGTGCAGCTCATGGGTGGTTTGTCGCTGCACCAGGGCAAGATTTCCGAGATGCGCACAGGTGAGGGCAAGACGCTGACCGCCACGCTGCCGGTCTACCTCAATGCACTGACCGGCAAGGGTGTGCATGTCGTGACGGTCAACGACTATCTCGCCAACCGCGATGCCCAGTGGATGGGCCGGCTCTACAACTTCCTGGGTCTGACCGTCGGCATCAACCTGCCGCAGATGTCGCGCCAGGACAAGCAGGCAGCCTACGCGGCGGACATCACCTACGGGACCAACAACGAGTACGGTTTCGACTACCTGCGCGACAACATGGTCTACGAGGTGGCCGACCGTGTGCAGCGCGGCCTGAACTACGCCATCGTCGACGAGGTGGACTCCATCCTGATCGACGAGGCCCGCACCCCGCTGATCATCAGCGGCCAGGCCGAGGACCATACCGCGCTGTATCTGGCGATCAACAAGCTGGTACCCCACCTCACGCGCCAGGAGGGCGAGGCCGATCCGCGTACCGGTGAGGGCGTGATCAAGCCCGGCGATTTCACGGTGGACGAGAAGAGCCACCAGGTCTTCCTGACCGAAGCCGGCCACGAGAAGGCCGAGGCGCTGCTGTCTCAGGCCGGTCTGCTGCCCGAAGGGGCCAGTCTCTACGATCCGGCCAACATCACGCTGATGCACCATCTGTATGCCGGGCTGCGGGCTCGGCATCTGTTCCACCGCGACCAGCACTATGTGGTGCAGAACGGCGAGGTCGTCATCGTCGACGAGTTCACAGGCCGTCTCATGACCGGCCGGCGCTGGAGCGATGGCCTGCACCAGGCGGTGGAAGCCAAGGAGGGCGTGGCCATCCAGGCCGAAAACCAGACCCTGGCCTCCATCACCTTCCAGAACTACTTCCGTCTCTACGGCAAGCTGGCCGGCATGACCGGCACGGCCGACACCGAGGCCTATGAATTCCAGGAGATCTACGGTCTGGAGACCGTGGTGATCCCGCCCAATCGCCAGAGCCGTCGCGACGACCAGCTGGACCGTGTCTACAAGAGCACGGCCGAGAAGTACGCCGCCGCGATTGCCGACATCCGCGAATGCTACGAGCGGGGCCAGCCGGTCCTGGTGGGCACGACCTCGATCGAGAACTCGGAGATCATCGCCCAGCTGTTGGACAAGGCCAAGTTGCCGCACCAGGTGCTCAACGCCAAGCAGCACGCGCGCGAGGCCGACATCATTGCCCAGGCCGGCCGCTCGAAGATGATCACCATCGCCACCAATATGGCGGGTCGCGGTACCGACATCGTGCTCGGCGGCAATGTGGAGAAAGAGATCGGGGT
>DNQP01000099.1:0-1093 GCA_003500955.1 Curvibacter sp.
AGAATGCCGTGGTCGGCACCACCAATCGCCTGCTGGCCCGTTTTGCCGAGCGTCGCTGCGAAGGTTTTGCCGGCAGCTTCGCCGAGGGTGCAGACCGTCGCAGTACCGGCAACCCGGTGCGCGACGACATTTTCGCCACCCCGCCGATGCGCTGGGACGGGACTCGTCCGCTGCGCCTGCTGGTGCTGGGCGGTAGCCTGGGCGCCATGCCGCTGAACAAGCTACTGCCGGCGGCGCTGGCCAAGATTGATCCCGCGCAGCGGCCGCAGGTGGTGCACCAGTGCGGCAAGCAGCATCTGCTGCTGGCGCGCGAAGCCTATGAGCAGGCCGGTGTGCGCGCCGAAGTTGAAGCCTTTATCGCCGACATGGCTGGTGCCTACGCCTGGGCTGATCTTGTGATCTGCCGGGCCGGTGCCCTGACGGTATGCGAGCTGGCCGCCGCTGGCCGGCCTTCGCTGCTGGTGCCGCTGCCGCACGCTATTGACGATCACCAGACCGCCAACGCCCGTTACCTGGCTGACCGCGGCGCCGCTGTGCTGATGCCCCAGAAAGAGCTCGATGCCGAGCAATTGGCCAATACCCTGACGACTTACATGAATAACCCGGAGCAGCTGCAACAGATGGCCCAACGAGCCCGTGAACAAGCCACCCCCAACGCCACCGCCGACGTCGTGCGTGCCTGCCTGGAGGTTGCCCGTGAGCACTAACAAAACCACTCAGGCCACCTTCACGCTGCCGGGCATGCGGCGTATCCGCCATATCCACTTTGTTGGTATTGGTGGTGTTGGCATGTGCGGTATTGCCGAGGTGTTGCTGAACCTTGGCTACGAGGTGTCGGGCTCGGACCTCAAGCGTTCCGCCGTAACCGAACGGCTGGCGTCCTTTGGTGCGCGCATCGACATCGGTCATCGCGCCGAGAACCTGCTGGAAGCCGATGTGCTGGTGGTATCCAGCGCGATCAACCCGCAGAACCCGGAAGTCGCCGCCGCCATCGAGCGTCGCATTCCTGTGGTGCCGCGCGCCGAGATGCTGGCTGAGCTGATGCGCTACCGCCACGGTATCGCCGTTGCCGGCACCCACGGCAAGACCACCA
>DNQP01000099.1:1386-9050 GCA_003500955.1 Curvibacter sp.
GCCGGCACCCACGGCAAGACCACCACGACCAGCCTGATTGCGTCGGTGCTGGCTGCCGACGGTATGAGCCCGACCTTTGTTATTGGCGGCAAGCTGACCGCTGCAGGCACCAACGCCCAGCTGGGTGAAAGCCGCTATCTGGTGGCCGAGGCCGATGAAAGCGACGCGTCGTTCCTGCATTTGCAGCCGATGGTGGCGATCGTTACCAACATCGATGCCGACCACATGGAGACCTACGGGCACGACTTCGGCAATCTGAAGAAAGCCTTCGTCGATTTCCTGCACCGCATGCCTTTCTACGGCACGGCCATCCTCTGCACGGACGATGCGGCGGTGCGCGAGATCGTGCCCCAGGTCAACTGCCCTGTCACGAGCTACGGCTTCGACGAAGGCGCCCAGGTGCGCGCCCTCAACGTCCGCGCCGTCGCGGGCCAGATGCACTTCACCGTGCAGCGCCGCAATGGCGTGGTGCTGCCGGACCTGGACGTGGTGCTCAACCTCGCGGGCCGGCACAACGTGCTCAACGCGCTGTCGGCGATCGCCGTGGCGGCCGAACTCGATGTCGCCGATGCGGCCCTGCTCAAGGCCTTGGCCGAATTCAAGGGCGTGGGCCGGCGCTTCCAGCGCTACGGCGAGGTGGCGGCCAAGGACGGCGGCCATTTCACGCTGATCGACGACTACGGCCACCACCCGGTGGAGATGGCGGCCACGCTGGCCGCGGCGCGCGGCGCCTTCCCGGGCCGGCGGCTGGTGCTGGCCTTCCAGCCGCACCGCTACACACGCACGCGCGACTGCTTCGAGGACTTCGTCAAGGTCATCGGCGAGGCCGATGCCGTGCTGCTCAGCGAGGTCTACGCCGCAGGCGAGGCGCCCATCGTGGCCGCCGACGGCCGCAGCCTGGCGCGCGCGCTGCGCGTGGCCGGCAAGGTCGAGCCGGTTTTCGTGGATGACATCGCGGTCATGCCGCAGGCGATTCTGGACAACGGACGTGACGGCGACGTCGTCATGTGCATGGGGGCGGGCTCCATCGGTGGAGTACCGGCCAAGGTGGTGGAGCTGCAAAGCTCCGTGAAGCGATGAAAGAGGACCGTGTGAATCTAGGCAAGGTTGCCGTGCTGATGGGCGGCTCGTCCGCCGAGCGTGACATCTCCATCCTGTCGGGCACCGGGGTGCTGCAGGCGCTGCAAGCGCGCGGCGTGGACGCGCATGCCTTCGACCCGGCGCAGCGCGACCTCTCAGAGCTCAAGCGCGAAGGCTACGCGCGTTGTTTCATCGCCTTGCACGGTCGCTTCGGCGAGGACGGCACAGTGCAGGGCGCATTGGAACTGCTGGGCATCCCCTACACCGGCTCCGGGGTCATGGCCTCGGCGATCGCGATCGACAAGGTCATGACCAAACGCATCTGGTTGGCCGAGGGCCTGCCCACGCCGCAGTGGCGCAAGGTGGCCAGCGCGGAGGCGGCGCGCGCCGCCTTCTCGGCCCTGGGCGCGCCCATGATCATCAAGCCCGCGCGTGAGGGCTCGTCCATCGGCCTGACCAAGGTGATGACGGCCGATGCGTGCGAGACCGCCTATGCCCGCGCCGCCCAGGTCGACGAGCAGGTGCTGTGCGAGCAGTTCATCAGCGGGGAAGAGGTGACGGTGCCGGTGCTGGGCAGCGGCCCCCAGGCGCGTGCGCTGCCCGTGATCCGCATCGTCGCCCCCGACGGCAACTACGACTACCAGAACAAGTACTTCACCGACGAGGTCAAGTACCTCGTGCCCTGCGGCCTGCCCACGGGCGAGGAAGAGCAGATCCAGCAGATCGTGCTGCGCGCCTACCAGGTGCTGGGCTGCCGCGGCTGGGCCCGCGCCGACGTGATGATCGACGCGCGCACGCGCAAGCCCTACCTGCTGGAGATCAACACCGCGCCCGGCATGACCGGGCACTCGCTCGTGCCCATGTCGGCCAAGGCTGCGGGCATCAGCTACGAGGACCTGTGCGTGCAGCTGCTGCAGGCCGCTGCCCTGGACCATGGAGGCGCCGGCGCATGACCCACCCGCTGCCCGTCCCGCTGGACGTCAAGCTCATGAACCTCACGGCGACGCTGTTGCTGCTGGGCTTCGTGCTGCTGGCGCTGGCCACGGGCGGGCGTTGGCTGGCGCATCACCCGGTGTTCGCGATCCGTGGACTCACGGTGCTCGGCGACATCAGCCACACCAGCGCGCTCACGCTGCGCGCCCAGGTGGCGCCGCAGCTCAAGGGCACCTTCCTGACCGTGGACCTGCATGCGGTGCGCCAGGCCTTCGAGGGCCTGCCCTGGGTGCGGCGGGCGGTGGTGCAGCGCGAATTCCCGAACCGCCTGCGCGTGATCCTGCAGGAGCACCAGGCCGTGGCCTATTGGGGCGAGGAGGGCGAATCCACGCTGGTCAACAGCTACGGCGAGGTCTTCGAGGCCAACCTCGGCGAGGTGGAGCAGGACGAATTGCCCAAGCTCGATGGCCCGGTGGAGCAGTCGGCCGAGGTGCTGGCCATGCACCGTGCGCTGCAGCCGCTGTTCGAGGCCCTGGACCTGCCCATCGAGCGGCTGGTGCTCAACAGCCGCGGCAATTGGCAGGCCACGCTGGCCAGCGGCGCACGTCTGGAGCTGGGCAGCGGTGAGGTGGCCGAGGTGACGGCGCGGGCACGCCAGT
This sequence comes from Curvibacter sp., assembly GCA_003500955.1. GTDB lineage: Bacteria > Pseudomonadota > Gammaproteobacteria > Burkholderiales > Burkholderiaceae_C > Hylemonella. The sequence goes on from DNQP01000099.1 coordinate 4,059, forward strand.
TCCTCGGCACCGTCACCCAGGTGGCGGCGCACCACGGCCGCAAGCTCGACGCGCTGGAGGGCGCCGACCTGCGCTACCCGCAAGGCTATGCCCTGCGCCTGCGCGGCGTGAGCACGGTGGCGGCAGAACCGGCGCGAAAGAACTAGGAAGAACTGAGACACGACATGGCAAAAGAGTACAAGGATCTGGTCGTCGGACTCGACATCGGCACCGCCAAGGTGATGGCGGTGGTGGCCGAGGTCCTGCCCGGCGGGGAGCTCAAGCTCGCGGGCCTGGGCGTGGCGCCCAGCAACGGGCTCAAGCGCGGCGTGGTCGTGAACATCGACGCCACGGTGCACAGCATCCAGCAGGCCCTGAAAGAGGCCGAGCTCATGGCCGACTGCAAGATCACCCGCGTCTACACCGGCATCACGGGCAGCCATATCCGCGGCATCAACTCCAGCGGCATGGTGGCCGTCAAGGACCGCGAGGTGAACGCCGCCGACGTGGCGCGCGTGGTGGAGACGGCCAAGGCCATCAACATCTCCTCCGACCAGCGCCTGCTGCTGGTCGAGCCGCAGGAATTCATCATCGACGGCCAGGACGTGCGCGAGCCCATCGGCATGAGCGGCATCCGTCTGGAGGCCAAGGTGCACATCGTGACCGGCGCGCAGAGCGCGGCCGAGAACATCATCAAGTGCGTGCGCCGCTGCGGCCTGGAGGTCGAACAGCTCATGCTCAACCCGCTGGCGTCCAGCCTCTCGGTACTCACCGAGGACGAGAAGGAACTCGGTGTGGCCTGCGTGGACATCGGCGCCGGCACCACCGACGTGGCGGTGTTCACGGGCGGGGCCATCCGCTACACCTCGGTGATCCCGATCGCGGGCGACCTGATCACCAGCGACATCGCCATGGCGCTGCGCACGCCCACCAAGGACGCCGAGGACATCAAGGTCGAGAGCGGCTACGCCAAGCAGCTGCTGGCCGATCCCGACGTGCAGGTCGAAGTGCCGGGCCTGGGCGACCGCGGCCCGCGCATGCTGAGTCGCCAGGCCCTGGCCGGCGTGATCGAGCCGCGCATCGAAGAAATCTTTTCGCTCGTGCAACAGGTGCTGCGCGATTCAGGCTGCGAAGAGGTGCTGTCTTCGGGCATTGTGCTCACGGGTGGCAGCTCGGTCATGCCCGGCATGGTCGAGCTGGGCGAGGACATCTTCCTCAAGCCCGTGCGCCGCGGCCTGCCCAAGTACAGCGGCGGCCTGGCCGAGATGGTGGGCCAGCCACGCGCGGCCACCGTCATGGGCCTGCTGGAAGAGGCGCGGCTGGCGCGCCTGCGCGGCTACAAGGTGGCGGCCAAGCACGGGTCGATGAAGACCGCGATGGGGCGCGTCAAGGACTGGTTCATCGGGAATTTTTGAGATGCATACCAAGCTCAAGTTATGGCTCGCACGCGGCAGCCCGCACCGACGGCGGCGCTGCACCGGTCCGCCGGGGAGGCCGCCCTCTTGACACAACGAGACATCGCAATCGCAAGCAACAAGGCAACTGGATACATAGGAGTACAGACATGAACATCGACATGATTGAAGACGCCGCATTCAACCTGGGCACCCAGATCAAGGTCATCGGCGTGGGCGGTGGCGGCGGCAACGCCGTCGATCACATGATCGAGCGCGAGGTGCAGGGCGTGGAATTCATCTGCGCCAACACCGATGCCCAGGCTCTCAGCCGCAGCAGCGCCCACAAGATCATTCAGCTCGGCGCCAGCGGCCTGGGCGCGGGCAGCAAGCCCGAGAAGGGTCGTGAAGCCGCCGAAGCCGCGGTGGAGGACATCCAGTCCGCCATCGCTGGCGCGCACATGCTCTTCATCACCGCCGGCATGGGCGGCGGCACCGGCACCGGTGCGGCCCCCGTGATCGCGCGCGTGGCCAAGGAGATGGGCATCCTGACCGTGGGCGTGGTGACCAAGCCCTTCGACTGGGAAGGCGGTCGCCGCATGACCAACGCCGACGCCGGCCTGACCGAGCTGGAAGCCAACGTCGACTCGCTGATCGTGGTGCTCAACGAGAAGCTGCAGGACGTGCTGGGCGACGACATCACCCAGGACGAGGCCTTCGCGCACGCCAACGACGTGCTCAAGAATGCGGTCGGCGGCATCGCCGAGATCATCAACGTGCCCGGCCACGTCAATGTGGACTTCGAGGACGTGCGCACGGTGATGGGCGAGCCCGGCAAGGCCATGATGGGCACGGCCGCAGCCAGCGGCCCGGACCGTGCGCGCATCGCCGCCGAGCAGGCCGTGGCCTGCCCGCTGCTCGAAGGCATCGACCTCTCGGGCGCCAAGGGCGTGCTGGTGCTGATCACCGCGGCCAAGGGCAGCCTCAAGCTGTCCGAGTCCAAGCTGGCGATGAACACCATCCGCGCCTATGCCTCGCCCGATGCCCACGTGATCTACGGCACAGCCTACGACGACAGCCTGGGCGACCAGATTCGCGTCACCGTGGTGGCCACCGGCCTGTCGCGCCAGGGCATGCGCCGCACAGCTCCGCCGCTGCAGGTGCTGCGCACCGGCACCGACAACGTGCCCTTCCAGGTGCCCACGCTGAACCACGCCGTGGCCCCGGGCGCGCTGCCCGGCACGCCGGCGCCCGCCGTGATGCCCGGCGTGCCGCAGCCGGACTACAACGCCATGGCCACGCCCAGCGTCTGGCGCACGCGCGACCGCACCCAGGCGGCCGCCAAGGTCGACGCCCTGTCCTCGGGCGGCATGGACGACTTCGAGATCCCGGCCTTTCTGCGCAAACAGGCCGATTGAGCGCAATGAAATGCGTCCCGCCGGCTGCGGTGGGACGCATCTTGGTCTAGGATTGCCGTTGTCGTCGGTGCGTCCGGGCCAGGCGTGCCGCCCCGCCATCTCATCGACCCATGACCAGGAGCTGTCCATGACCCCCATCCGTCCCCTCGCGTTTCTCGCTTCTGGCCTGGTGCTGCTGCTCACCGCCTGTGCCGGCAGCCCGGCCGGTGCGCCGTCGGAGACGGTCTATGCCGTGACCGAACGTGTGGAGCTGATCCGTTTCAAGTCGGACCGGCCGAGTGAGGTGCTGGAGCGTCGCGCGCTCAGCGGTCTGCCTGCGGGCGAGCAGCTGCGCGGCATCGACTACCGTGTGGCGCGCGGTGTGCTCTACGCCGTGACCGACAGCGGACGCCTCTACACCATCGACACCGCCCAGGCGCGCCTGCAGCCCGTGGCAGCGGCCGCCCCCGCCTTCTGGCCCGTGCAGGGCGGTGTGACGGGCTTTGATTTCAACCCCACGGTGGATCGCATCCGTGTGGTGAGCGGCAGCGCGCAGAACCTGCGTCTGCACCCCGAGACCAATGCCGTGGTCGATGGCGATGCGGCCAACCCCGGCGTTCAGCCGGACGCTGGCCTGCGGTACGCGCCGGACGACCGCCATGCCGGCCGCCGCCCCGATGTGGCCGGCGTGGCCTACACCTACAACAAGAAGGACGAGAAGCTCACCACCAATTACGTGATCGACCGCGCGCTCGGCGCTCTGCTCGTGCAGGGCTCGCTCGAAGGCGTCCAGCCCGTGGTCTCGCCCAATACCGGGCTGCTGCGTACCGTGGGACTGCTGGGGACCGGGCCGCTGAGCGAGGCGCACTTCGACATCTCCGATGTGGCCAACACGGCCTTGCTCGCCGCACGTACCGCGGGCCAGAACACCACACGCCTGTACCAGCTGGACCTGGGCACCGGTCGCGCGCGCGAGCTGGGGGTGGTCGCCGGCGGCGAGCGCCTGCTGGGCCTGGCCATTGAGCCCTGAGCGAGCATGCGCGGGCTGAGCAGCTTCCTGGGCCTGGCCGCGCTGAGCTGCGCGCTGCAGGCGGCTGCCGTCAGCATCGAGGTGCGTGACGAGGGGGGCCGGCCTCTGCCCGGAGCCGTGGTCTTTCTCGAATCGGCCCAGGCGCGGCGCCAGGTGCGCCCGCTGGCCCAGGCGGAGATGGGCCAAGCCGGCAAGCAGTTCGTGCCCCAGGTGCTGGTGGTGCCGGTGGGCACGGCCGTGGACTTCCCGAACCGCGACACGGTGCGCCACCACGTCTACTCCTTCTCCGCGACCAAGAAGTTCGAGCTCAAGCTCTACATCGGCGCACCGGCCAACCCCGTCGTGTTCGACCGCAGCGGCATCGCCGTGCTGGGTTGCAACATCCACGACCAGATGGTGGGCTGGATCGTGGTCGTGGAGACGCCTTACTACGCGATCAGCGACGCCCAGGGGCGGGTGGTCATCGACGCGCCGCTGGGCAACTACCGTCTGCGCAGCTGGCACCCGGGCCTGCCCGTGGGGGTCGCCGCCCAGGACCAGGCGCTGGAGCTCGGCAACCCGGCGCAAAGCGTCTCTGTGCGCCTCCCGGGGGTGCGGCCGTGATCCCGGCTTTCGATCGCCGCAGCCTTATCACCCGCCTGGTCGGTCTGTCCCTGCTGCTGCTGCTCTTCGTGCAGCTGGCTGGTTTCTTCGTGGTGCGCGACAGCATCGCGCGCAATGCGCGCATGCAGATCGCGCACGAGTTCGATACCGCCGAGAAGGTCTGGCTGCGTCTGCTGGAGCAGAACGCCGAGAAGCTGCGCCAGAGCGCGGCCCTGCTGGCTGCCGACTACGGCTTTCGCTCGGCCGTGAGCTCGGATGATCTGGAAACCATCAGCTCCGCGCTCGAAAACCATGGCCAGCGCATCGGTGCGGCCATGACGGCCCTGCTCGATACGCAGCTCCGGGTGCGCGCTGTGAGTGCCGACGATGCGGGCCAGGGGCTGACCGACCGATTGGCCCGGCTGGCGCCCAGCCTGGCCGAGACTGCCGGCGCGGGCCAGGGCGGGCGTATCGTGGTCTACGAGGGCCGACCCTACCAGCTGGTCATGGTGCCCATGCGTGCACCCCTGCTCGTGGGCTGGGTGCTCATGGGCTTTCCCGTGGGCGCGCCGCTGGCCCAGGAGATGCAGCGGCTGCTCGACATCTGGCT
>DNQP01000099.1:9355-21698 GCA_003500955.1 Curvibacter sp.
AGCGGCTGCTCGACATCTGGCTCGTGCTGCAGGTGCGCCAGGCCGATGGCGGCCTGGCGGCACCGGTCAGCACCCTGTCCGCCGGCGCGCTGGAGCAGTTGCAGCGGATGCAGGGAATGGTCAGCGAACTCGAGGCGGGCGGGGACACGCTGCTGGTGCGCAGCATCGAGCTCAATGCTGCGGGCGGCGAGGCCCGCGTGCTGCTGCTGCGCTCGGTGGCCGATGTGGTGGCGCCCTATCGCCAGCTGCAGCTTCTGCTGGCTGGCATCACGGCCGGCGGCTTGCTGCTGTTTGCCGTCGGCAGCGGCTTGATGGCACGCCAGCTGGCCACGCCCTTGCGTTCGCTGCTGGCGGCGACGCAGCGCCTTTCGCGTGGCGACTACAGCGTACCGCTGGAAGACACGGGCCGTCAGGACGAGATCGGCAAGCTCGCGCAGTCCTTCGATCGCATGCGCGTGGACATTGCCGAGCAGCAGGCCCAGATCCGCCATCTGGCCTACTGGGACCGCCTGACCGGTCTGCCCAACCGGGAGAACTTCCGCGAGTCGGTGCAGCAGGCCATGGCACGCAGCGCCGAGGGCCGCGAGCTGGCCGTGATCACCCTGGACCTGGACCGCTTCAAGCATGTCAACGATGTGCTGGGCTATGCCTTTGGCGACCAACTGCTCAAGACCGTGGCGGACAAACTCTCGGCCGTCCTGGGCGAGGCTTCGGGCGAGCTGGCCCGCCTGGGAGGCAACGAGTTTGCCCTGCTGCTTGCACCCGCCACGCCGCAACAGGCCACCGAGCTGGCCGCGCGCGTGGCGCAGAGCCTGGAGCAGCCGCTGGCCATCGCCGAGCAGACCGTCGATCTGAGCGCAGGCATCGGCATTGCGTGCTGGCCGGCCGACGCGCCCGACGTGGACACGCTGCTGAGCCGCTCGGAGATCGCCATGTACGTGGCCAAGCGCAAGCTCGAAGGGCCGCTGCGCTACGACCCGGTCTTCGATTCGGTCAGTACGCAGACGCTGTCTCTGCTCACCGAACTGCGCCGTGCGGTGGACCAAGGTGAGCTGCGCCTGTACCTGCAGCCCAAGGTGACCCTGGCCGACGGCGTGACGCACGCGGCCGAGGCGCTGGTGCGCTGGGAGCATCCGCAGCGCGGCCTGGTGCCGCCCATGCAGTTCATTCCCTTTGCCGAGCAGACCGGCTACATCCGTCAGCTCACGCTCTGGATATTCGAGGAGGCCGCACGCCTGCTGGCCACGCAGGCCGCCGCGGGCCTGCGCATCTCGGTCAATCTCTCCACACGCGATCTGCTGGACCTGGAGCTCAGCACGCGGCTGGCGCAGCTGCTGCAGAGGCATGGCGTGCAGGCCACGGCCTTCTGCCTGGAGATCACCGAGAGCGCCATCATGGACGACCCGCAGCGGGCCGAGGCCATGCTCAACCGCCTGTCCGATCAGGGATACAAATTGTCTATCGACGACTTTGGCACCGGCTATTCATCCCTGGCCTACCTCAAGCGCCTGCCCGTGGACGAGCTCAAGATCGACAAGTCCTTCGTCATGGGCATGGAGACCGATGCGGATGACGCCACCATCGTGCGCTCCACCATCGATCTGGCGCACAACCTGGGCCTGAGCGTGGTGGCCGAGGGCGTGGAGAACGCGGCCATCCTGGAGCGCCTGCGCGCCCTGGGCTGCGACGAGGTACAGGGCTACCACATCAACCGTCCGATGCCCGCGCCGGCCTTCATGGAATGGCTGAGAAAGTAAAATCACGCCCATGCTGCAGCAACGTACCCTCAAGTCCCTGACCCGCGCCGTCGGCGTGGGCCTGCACAGCGGCCAGCGCGTGGAGATCACGCTGCGTCCCGCGCAGGTCGACACCGGCATCGTGTTCCGGCGCGTGGACCTGCCGCAGCCCGTGGACATCCCCATGTCGGCCCTCGCGGTCAGCGACACGCGCCTGGCGTCGACCCTCTCCAACGGCGGTGCCAAGGTGCACACGGTGGAGCACCTGATGTCGGCCTGCGCCGGCCTGGGCATCGACAACCTCTACGTGGACATCACGGCCGAGGAGGTCCCCATCCTCGACGGCTCCGCGGCTTCCTTCGTTTTCCTGCTGCAGAGCGCGGGCATCGAGCTGCAGAGCGCACCCAAGCGCTTCATCCGCGTGACCGAGCCCATCGAGGTGCGCGAGGGCGAGGGCGCCCACCAGAAATGGGCCCGCCTGGACCCGTACCACGGCTACAAGCTCAGTTTCGAGATCGATTTCGACCACCCGGCCGTGGACTCCACAGGGCAGCGCGTCGAGTTCGACATGAGCGTGCACAACTACAGCCGCGACATCGCGCGCGCGCGCACCTTTGGCTTCACCAAGGACGTGGAGATGATGCGTGCCAATGGTCTGGCTCTCGGCGGCGGGCTGGACAACGCCATCGTGATGGACGATTACAAGGTGCTCAATGCCGGCGGTCTGCGCTACGACGACGAGTTCGTGAAGCACAAGATCCTCGACGCCATGGGCGATCTCTACATCCTGGGCAAGCCTCTGCTCGCGGCCTACAGCGCCTTCCGTTCCGGCCACGCCATGAACAACAAGCTGCTGCGCGAGCTGCTCAAGCGCACCGAGGCCTGGGAGACCGTGACCTTCGACAACGACAGGCTGGCCCCCAAGGGCTTCGCCCAGCCGGTGCGCGCCTGGTAGAACTCAGGCGCGTCATGCTGCTGTTTCGCTGGCTCATCTTCCTGTTGCTGATTGGCGCCGCCGTCTGCTTCGCCTTCTATGTCGGCACCGGCCAGGTGCGTTACCGGCGCTGGGGCCTGATCACGCTCAAGTGGACGCTGATCGCGGCCTTTGGCTTCTTCGCCGTCCTGATCCTGCAAAGAATCGCCTGAGGCCCGGGCTCAGGCGCCGCGCTTGCGCACGGTGGCGTACGGGTCGGGAGCACCGTCCTTCTTCTTTGGCGGGTCGTCACGGGTCTTGACCGCGTCCAGCTCATTGAAGGCCGAGGGCATCTGGCTGTCCTGGAAGGCCACCGAGTCTTCCCACATCGCCCAGTCCGACTCCAGATTGCCCTCCGTGACTTCGGGCAAGGGCGGGGGTGCCGGCGGCAGCCCGGCCGTGGGCGAGGGACGGCTGGCAGGTTTCGTGCCCTGCGTGACCGGTCGCGCCGGGGCGACGGCTGGGGGCTTGGGCTTGAAGAACTTCATGGCGTGGGTGCTCTGGGTGCTGTACGCTGGGCGTTGAACACAATCTAGCGCGCGTTACGTTCGGTGACAAGTCCGAGGCGCCGCGCCAGCGTGAAGGATTGCCTTGAACCACAGACTTATGGGGACTTTCCTCTTGATCCTGCTCGCCGGCCTGGCTGCAGGGCCGGTTCTGGCCGAGGACGGCCCATGGCGTGAAGGGCTGCGCCAGCGGCAGCAGGAGCGTGCGGCCGCTTCGTCGCCGGTGCCACAACCCATCACCGCGCCGGGGGACTACCGGGGCAGTCTGGTGCACGGCGGTCGCACCCGCCTGTACCGACTCCATGTGCCGGCGAGCTACCGTGCCGATCGACCGGCCCCCTTGCTCGTGGCCCTGCATGGCGGCGGCGGCAGCATGGATCACATGGGCCGCGACGACGCCTACGGGCTGCTGTCCTTCGCCGAGCGCACGGGGCAGGTGCTGCTCCTGCCCAATGGCGCGAGCCGTCTGCGCAGTGGCAAGCTGGCCACCTGGAACGCGGGGGACTGCTGCGGCACGGCGCGCGACGATCAGGTCGACGATGTGGGCTATATCCGCGCCCTGGTGGAGCGCGTGCGGGGCCAGCTCAACATCGATGCGCGGCGCATCCGCGCCACCGGCATGTCCAACGGCGCCATGATGGCCTACCGCCTGGCCTGCGAACTGCCCGAGCTGTTCAGTGCCATCGCGGCCGTGGCCGGCACCGACAACACGCGCAGTTGCACGCCCACGCAAGCCGTGTCGGTGCTGCACATCCATGCGCGCAACGACAGCCATGTGCTGTTCGAAGGCGGGGTCGGTCCCGATGCCGTGGACCGCAAGCTGATCACCGATTTCCGCTCCGTGCCCGAGACCGTGGCGCGTTGGGTCGAACGCAACCGCTGTGCGCCCACGCCGCAGCGCGTGCTGGAAAAGGACGGTGCCTGGTGCGAGCGCTACGCGCCCTGCGCCGGGGATACGCAGGTGCAGCTGTGCGTGACGGATGCGGGTGGTCACAGCTGGCCCGGCGGGCACAAACCCCGCGGCGAGGCACCGACCCAGGCGATCAGCGCCAATGATGCGATGTGGACCTTCTTCACGGGGCTGGAAACAACACCCAGGCCTGCGTCCAGGTGAAGCGCCGGTAAATCCGGGCCGGCAGGCTTGCACCGTCCGGGCGGGGGCGGACAATGCCTGGCATGGGAATCCGCTCACGCATCCGCACCCAGGCCCAGGCCGGCTGGGCGATCGCACGCACCGACCTGCAGCTGTTCCGGCGCTACCCCCGGCTGGGGCTGGCGGCCCTGGCCATCGTTCTGGTGCCGGCTATTTACGCGCTGATCTATCTCTCCAGCGTCTGGGACCCGAACACCCGGACCAGCGATCTGCCAGTGGGGGTGGTCAACCTGGATGCGGGCTTGGTCGAGCGCGGGCGCGTCAGCAATGTCGGCGCCGAGCTGACCCAGGAACTCCTGGCCTCGGACGCCTTCGGCTTCCGTCGGCTGGAAGACGCCGACGCGGCGCGCCAAGCGGTGCGCGACGGCCGGCTGGGCTTTGCGGTGATCTTCCCGGCCGATTTCAGCGCCAATGCCTTGCCGGGCACCCGCCCCGGCAGCGGCAAGGTGGTGGTGGTGCTGTCGGAGGGCAACAACTACGCTTCGGCGGGCATGGCGCGGCGCTTCGCCGAGGAGCTGGGCCACCGCATCAACGAGGCGCTCAACGAGAAACGCTGGGAGCAGGTGCTGGTGTCGGCCGATGGCTCGGGTCGGAGTCTGGACATGTTGCGTGTCGGGCTGGCCCAGCTGCAAACCGGCGCCCGGACGTATGGCGAAGGTCTGGTGCGCTACAGCGCGACCGCTGCCCAGCTGGCCGCGGGTTTGAGACAGGTCGGCGCAGGTGCACGCAGCATGGAGGCCAAATTGCCGGCCGAGGCCGACCTGCGGGCGCTGCGCAATGGCACCCAGCGGCTGGCAAGCCGCCAGCGTGAGATGGGCACGGGCCTGGAGCAGCTGCGCCAGGGTGCGACGCGTTTGACCGCCGGGGCGCAGGAGCTGCAGGAAGAAACCGCGGGCCTGCCCTTTGTTGGTGAAAAGATCGCGGCCAGTGCCGGCACGCTTGCCGACGGCGGGCGTCAGCTCGGCGAGGGATTGGGCACGGCACTGGCCGCGAACGCGCAGATGAGCCGCGGGGCGGGGCGCATCGAGGAGTCCACCGCACGGCTCACCGATGGGCTGGCGCAGCTGTCCGAGCAGCTGAGGCTCCTGTCCGAGCAGCTGCCCGAGGACAGCCGTCTGGATGAATTTGCCCGGGGCGGTGCGGAGCTCAGCCGTGCGGCCCAGAAGTTGCGGACGGGGATCGAGCTGGTGTCCTCGGCCCTGCCCGAGACCACGGGCCAGCTCAGCGGCAGTGCGCGCGGCCTGGCCGGATCGGTCCAGCCGGAAGTGGAGGTGCTGGCCCCGGTACCCAACAACGGCAGCGCGTTTGCCCCCAACATGATCGCCATGGCCTTGTGGCTGGGCGCCGTGATGTCCGTCTACGTCTTCCACATGCACTGGCTCAGCGCCGAGCACGCCCACGCCGGCCCCATGGCCCGCAGCCTGGGGCGTTATGCCGCCCCGGCCCTGCTGGTGCTGCTGCAGACGGTGTTGATCGTGCTGGTGCTGTGCTTCGGTCTCGGGGTGGCCGTACCGGCGCCCGGGAGCTTCGCACTCATCATGCTGGCTGCCGGGCAGGCGTTCCTGGCCATCGTCTTGGCCCTGTTACGGCTGTTCGGCGAGCTGGGCAAGCTGCTGGTCGTCCTGCTGCTGACCCTGCAACTGGCGGCCGGTGGTGGCGTGATGCCCATCGAACTCACGGCCGACTTCTTCCGCGCCGTGCACGACTGGCTGCCTTTCAGCTGGGTCGTCAAGGCCCTGCGTGCCAGCCTGTTTGGCGCCTATGACGGCGGCTGGCTGCGGCCCTGGCTGGAGGTGGCGCTGATCGGCCTCGGCGCCCTGTTGCTCAGCGGTCTGGTGCGACGCTGGAAGATCGTGCCGGCGCAGGACTACCGGCCGGCGATCGATCTGTGAGCGTGGCGCGCTCAGTGACCGCGGCCGCCGCGGTACATGCCTGTGTTCTTGCGCTGCAGCGGCGAGACGGCGGCCATGCGGCGCATGGCCTCGCCCGCGTGCGCCTGGGTGATGGCCAGGCCCAAGGCGTCGGCCGCGTCGGTGCCAGGCAGGCCGGGCAGCTTGAGCAGGCGGCGCACCATTTCCTGCACCTGGGGCTTGGTGGCGCGTCCATGGCCCACCACTGCCTTTTTCATCTGCAGGGCCGTGAACTCCGAGACCGTGAGGTTGCGTGACACCAGGGCCGTGAGGCAGGCGCCACGGGCCTGGCCCAGCAGCAGGGTGGACTGCGGATTGACGTTGACAAAGACGATCTCCACCGCCGACACCGTGGGCTGGTAGCGGGACACGACTTCGCAAACCCCGTCGAACAGCACCTTCAGGCGCGCCGGCAGGTCGCCGAACTCCAGGTGCGTGGTCTTGATGGTGCCGCTGGCGACATAGCGCAGTGCGTTGCCCTCGACATCGATCAGGCCGAAGCCCGTGGTCTGCAGCCCGGGGTCGATCCCGAGGATGCGCATGGGGGCGGTTGTGCTCATAGATCGAAGTACCAGTGCACCGAATGGAAGAAGACCGGTGCGGCAAAGCACAGGCCGTCGACCCGGTCGAGCAGGCCGCCCGCGCCCGTGACCGAGGACAGACCCTGGGCGCCCCAATTGGTCACGCCGCGGTCGCGCTTGAGCGCCTTCATCACCAGATGCCCCAGCGAGCCCGCGGTGCAGGCGATCAGGGCCATGGCCAGGGCCTGCGCCGGCTTGAAGGGGGTGATGGCCGAGAGCAGGCCGCCAAAGAGGCCACCCGCGACCACGCCCACGGCCCAGCTGCTCCAGCTGAAGCTCTGGCTGATCTGGGGCGCCACGGGCTTGCGGCGCCAGTGCCGTGCCACGAGGTGCTGCACGATCATGCAGGTCTGCACCGAGAAGACCAGGAAGAAGACGAGAAAGGCATTCTTGCCGGCGTAGCCCTTGAAGTTGAGCAGCAGCAGCGCCGGCACGTGGCTCATGCCGTAGACGCAGACCATGATGCCCCACTGCAGCTTGGCGTTGCGTTCGAGGAAACGCTGCGGGTCGCCCGCCAGGGCGCTGACCACGGGCAGGGCCAGGAAGACGTAGACCGGGATGAAGACGGTGAAGAGGTCGAAGCGCGCGCTGGCCACCAGGCTGTACTGGATGGGCAGCACGACGAAGAAGGCCAGCACCAGGCTGCGGTGGTCGCCGCGCCGCGTGGGCGAGAGGGTGATGAACTCGCGCAGCACGAAGAAAGAGACCAGCGCGAACAGCACGATGGCCACGCGTTCGTCCGACACCCAGGCAACCCAGAACACCACGACCATGAGCCAGGAGGTCTTGAGCAGGCTCTGCAGATCACGCAGCTCGTCGCCTTCGCCGTCGGCGGTGCGGGCGCGTTCGCGCAGCGAGAGCAGCACCAGGATCACGGTGGCCAGGCTCAGCAGGCCGAAGACCACCAGGAAGAGCGCCCCCACCTGCTGCGAGGCGCTGAGACTGCGGATGAACTGGTTCACAGGCTCATACCTCACGCAGCGCGATCACGGCCTGCCGCGCGCGGTCCAGAAAGGCGCGGCGTTCCTCGCCGGGCTCCAGGCGGATCGGCTCGCCGAAGGTCACCGAGCAGAGGATGGGCACGGGCACGACCTCGCCCTTGGGCATGACGCGCTGCACATTGTTGATCCAGGCCGGCACCAGCACGATCTGGGGGAACTTCAGCGCCAGGTTGTAGAGCCCGGCCTTGAAGGGCTGCGGCTCCTCGGCGTGGCCGCGCGTGCCCTCGGGGAAGAGGATGATGGAGTCGCCGCCCTCGATCGCTTCGATCAGTGGTGCCAGCGGATCGGCAACCGCTTCGACGGGCGAGGTGTCCGGCGTCTCGTTGCCCGCGCCAGGGCGGCTGCTGCCGCGGTCGACATAGACCGCATTGAAAACCGCGGTGGTGATCCACTTCTTCAGCGGCGTCTTGGTCCAGTAGTCCTTGGCTGCAATGGGGCGCGTGATGTTGCGCAGCTCCTGGGGCAGGGCCGCCCAGATCAGCACCAGGTCGGCATGGCTCTGGTGGTTGGCGAAGTAGATGCGCTGCTCGACCTTGGGCGGGCAACCGTGCCAGCGCGCCTGCGCGCCCGTGAGCACCCGCACCAGGCCCAGCAGGAACAGGTTCATGGCCCGGGCCGCGAAGGAGGAGAGTTGGGGCGTCATGCGCAGGGGCGTGTCAGGGCAGCTCGGCGCGCCAGAGCCGGCCGGCGATCACCTCGGCCCGCTCGGCCAGATAAGGCGAGTGCGGCAGCTTTTCGTAGACCCGCGGGCGCGGCAGCATCACGGCCAGGCGGGCCGCCTCTGCCGCATTCAGGCGCGCCGCGGGCTTGCGGTAGTAGTGCTGGGCCGCGGCCTCGGCGCCGAACACACCCTCGCCCCACTCCACGTGGTTGAGGTAGAGCTCGAGGATGCGCTGCTTGCTCAGGGTCTTCTCCAGCACATAGGCCAGCATGAGCTCCTGCCCCTTGCGCAGCAGGGTGCGCTCGCCCGAGAGCAGCAGGTTCTTGGCCAGCTGCTGGGTGATGGTGGAGCCGCCGACGATCTTGGCCGGCTTGACAGGGCGCGCGCTGTTGGCGGCGAGCTTGGCCGCGCGGGCCTCGGCCTCGGCGTTCTTCTGCCAGGCTTTCTCCATCGCGTCCCAGTCCACGCCTTCGTGCCAGGCGAAGCTGTCGTCCTCCGAGGCGATGACGGCGCGCTTGAGGTGGTCGGAGATCTGCGTGTAATCCACCCACTGCTGGCGCCAGCGCAGCTGGCCCTTGTCCTGCAGGATGCGCCAGGCCTCGGAGCGCTCGAAGGTGGTGGATTGCGGGTTCACATGCGCCATCAGGGCGATGCGCGCGACGAAGAAAAGCTGCAGGGCCAGCAGGGCCACCAGCAGCAGGGCGATCCAGCGCAGCAGGGCCTTGGCGAAAGTCTTCATCGCGGGCTCGGGTTCAAGGGGCGCTGACGCGCGTCTCCAGGGTCTCGTTGCGCGAGAAGCGGAAGCGCGAGACGACGACGATCTGGTCCGCTTCCTTGCGCATGTCGGCGGTGAAGCGCCCGAAGGGGCCGGCGGCGCGGGCGATGGCCTCGGCCCGGCGGTCCAGGGTGCGGTTGCCCGAGCTCTCGGCGATCTCGGTCGTCACCACCTGGCCCTGTCGGTCGACCGTGACCACCATGGTCAGCTCACCATAGAGCTTCTTGCCGCCCAGGCTGGGGAAGTTTTCCGTCCCCTTGCTCTCGATGGCACGGCGCAGGCGGTCGTAATAGATGGCATAGGCCTCCTCGCGCGTGGACGGGCCGATGTAACGCTTGCGTGGCTTGGCGCTGTCCTGCTGGATGCGGCGCTCGATCTCGGCCAGCTGCTTGAGCAGCAGGCGACGGCGCTCCTCCTGCGCGGCCTGCTCGGGGCTGAGCTTGGCCTGCTTGGGATCGGGCACCGGCAGGCTGGCGAGCTGCTCGCGGACCTGGGCGAGCAGCATGGTCTGCTGTTTCTGCAGCCGGCGGATGCGCTGCTGGGTTTCCTCCTCCACCGTATCGCCGCTGTCCGACAGCTGGGTGGAGGGCAGGGGGCTGGTGGCGCGGCCCCGCTCGGCCTCGCCGCCACCGGCCAGCGCGCTTTGCGCGATGGCCTGGGCCTTGTCGTTGACCGCGTTGCTGCGGGCGTTGACCAGGATGACTTCGAGCGGCGTGTCGCGGAAGGCCCGTTCGATGGCCTCGGGGTCGACGAAGCGCACCGTCAGCAGCACCGCGTGCACGGCGACGGAGATGCCCAGGGCCAGTTCGAGGGTGCTGAACTTGCGCAGTTTCACGAGGAAGGATTATCCCCTGAAGCTTCGGCCGCAGGCTCGCTGGATTCGTTGACGTCGACCGCGATGGCGATGGGGCCGGCGGCCAGGGTCTCGTCCTCGTCGGCCTCCTCTTCCACGGGCGCAGCCTCGGCATCGAGCCGCTCGATCACCGTGCCCGCCACGTCCAAGGCCACTTCGTCGACAGTGCCCAGCTTCACGCGCACGCGCGCGCCGCGCGGCAGGCCTTGCGCGCCCAGCACGGGCAGCACCAGGGGCAGGGTGTCGGCGCGGGCCAGGTTGTCCTTGAACACCGTGGCCTCGAGTTCGGTGATGCCCTGCTGTTCGATGTACTTCAGCGTCCAATAGCGCTCGATCGTGGCCTGGTAGCCGTTGTAGGCGCCGTAGGCGGCATCGAAGCCCGAGATGATGGCGAAGAGTTCGGCGTCCTTGGGTTTGAAGGGCGCGGCCAGCGCAGCCGTGCGGCCGTGGCGCGCACAGGCGATGATCTGCCACTGGTTGACGAGGTCGGTGTAGCGACGCAGCGGCGAGGTGCTCCAGGCGTAGCTCTTCACGCCGATGCCCGCGTGCGGCAGGGCCTTGGTGCCCATGCGCACCTTGACGCCCGGTGCCAGGCTGGCCTGGCTGCGGTAGATGGCGGGCACGCCGAGTTCGGCCAGCCACTGGCCCCAGCTGCTGTTGGCCAGGATCATGGCCTCGGCCACGATCAGGTCCAGTGGTGCCCCGCGGCTGCGCGTGCCGATCACGACCGGCTCGTCGCCCTGCGGCTCGCCCTCGTTGCCCACGAGCTTGAAGGTGTAGTCGGGGCGGTTGAAGGTCTCGGGCTTGCCGCGCACGAGCTCGCGCTGGGCTTTCAGATGGCGGGCCAGGCGGTGGAGGAAGGCCAGCTCGGTGCGCAGCGCGGGCGTGAGCGGCGCCGGGTCGGGGGTGGCGTGGGCGTAGGCGCTGTCTTCCAGCCAGGCGGCCGTGACAACCTGGTCGATCTGGTCGTGGCGCAGGTTGTGTGCGATCGGCACGCGCTCGAGCTTGGTGTCATGGCCCAGCAGCTCCAGTGTGTCTTCCTTGAAGCCGACGTAGAGCGAGACGGCCGGACAGGCGCGCCCTTCCTGCAGGGTGTAGCGCTGCACCACCTCGTCGGGCAGCATGGTGAGCTTGTAGCCCGGCATGTAGACCGTGGACAGGCGGTTGCGGCTCACGTGGTCGATCGGATCGCCGCGCTGGACGGCCAGGCCCGGTGCGGCGATATGGATGCCCACGGTGACGGTGCCCGACCCCAGGCCCTGGACCGAGAGCGCGTCGTCGATCTCGGTGGTGGCCGAGTCGTCGATGGAATAGGCCTGCACGGCGGCCGTGGGCAGGTCGTCCTTGATCTCCGGCGCAACGAGCTTGGGGAAACCATAGCCCTTGGGGAAGTTCTCGAACAGGAAGCGGCGCCAGTGGAACTGGTAAGGCGAGTCGATGGCACCGGCCTTCTGCAGCAGGTCCAGCGGTGCGAGCTGGGTGGCGCGAGCCGCTTCGACCACGGCCTTGTACTCGGGCGCGTTCTTGTCCGGCTTGAACAGGATCTTGTAGAGCTGCTCGCGGATAGGCTGCGGGCACACGCCGCGGCCGAGTTCCTGCGCCCACTCGGCGATCTGGAGCTGGAGCAGACGCTTCTTCTCGATGGCGGCCAGGGCCTGCTGGATGATTTCGGCCGGCGCCTTTTTGTAGCGGCCTTTGCCGGCGCGGCGGAAGTAGTGCGGTGCCTCGTGCAGGCGCAGCAGGGCGGCGGCCTGCTGGGTCAGGCTGGGCGGGTCTTCGAAGTACACCGCGGCCAGGTCGGCGAAGCCGAAGTCCTCCTCGGGCGCGAATTCCCAGGCCAGGTCCAGCTCGATGCTGGCGCTCAGGGCCTGGGCTGCGGCCAGCAGCTCGGCCGGCGCCGGCTTCTCGAACTTCAGCAACAGGTTGGCGGACTTGACCTTGACGCGCTTGCCGGTCTCGAGCTCCACCTGGAGCGAGGCCTCGGCTTCGGAGAGGATGCGCCCGGCGAGGAACTTGCCGGCTTCGTCGAACAATGCATGCATGGGCCGAATTGTCCCATGCCCCCTCAGCGCGCCAGGTCCAGAAAGCCCAGCACCTCGTCCAGGTACAGCGCGAACTCGGTGATTGCGTGGTCGCTGCCCGCAAGCACACGGCCCTGCGCGCCGGGATAGTGGGCGCTCATTTCCCGCCAGTC
>DNQP01000132.1:0-1526 GCA_003500955.1 Curvibacter sp.
GCGCGGCGCCGATCTCGCGCCGCAGCGCGCCGGGCCCCATGAGCGAGAAATGATGGCGGTGGTGCTGGCTGTGGTTGCCGATGGCGTGGCCGCGGCGCACGATCTCGCGCGCCAGCGCCGGGTGCTGCTGCACGCGTGCACCGGGGCAGAAAAAGGTGGCGACGGCGCCGTGCTGCCCCAGCAGGTCCAGCACGGCGGGCGTGACCTCGGGGTCGGGGCCGTCGTCGATGGTGATGGCCACCTCGGGTCGGTGGCGCGGCAGGTGCAGCAGGTTGGGGCCCAGCCAGGTGCTGCGCGGCCACAGGCCGGTGGCGGTCACCAGCGCGTGGTCGGCCGCCAGCACGCCCAGGCTCCAGGGCCAGGCCGGGGTGAAGAGACCGGCGATGCCGGCCACATGCAGGCCCACCGATGCGCTGACCAGCGGGGCCGGCTTCCAGCGCGGGCGGACGGATGCCGCGGGGGTGGCCGGCTGCTGCAACTGGCGTGCGAGTTCTGCCAAGGCCTGCTGCGGCAGCTTGCCTGTGGCATTGCGCGGCAGTGCGGTGACGAAATGGATGGGGCGCGGCAGGAAGGCCGGGTCGATGCGCTCACGCAGCGCGTGCTGCAGCGTGGCCTCGTCCAGGCCCGGGGCGACGACGAAGGCCATGGGGCGCTGGATGCGGGCCTGGGCATCGTGGGCCGCATCCTGCGGCCAGTAGAGGGCGCCGTCGAGCACGCCGGGAATGCTGTTGAGCTGGTGGTTCAGGTAGGCCAACGAGGTGCGCTTGCCCGCGATGTTGACCATGTCGGTGTGCCGACCCAGCAGCGCGAAGCTCGTGGGCGACTGCAGCTCCAGCACATCGGACAGCGGCACCACGCCCTCCACATGGCCGCCGCTGGCGGCAAAGCGCAGCTCCTCGCCCGCAGGCGTGGGCAGGGCCTGGACCTGCACACCGTCCAGGGTCTGCCAGAGCTCGCCGGCCGAGCCGCGACGCATGGCGATCTGGCCGGTCTCGGTGCTGCCATAGATCTCGAGCAGGGGCGCGCCGAGGCGCTCCTCGGCCTGGCGCGCGAGCTGCGGCGCCAGCGGCGCGGTCGCACTGAGCAGCAGGTCCAGCGGCGGCGCGGACAGGCCGGACTCGATCAGGGTGCGCAGGTGAAAAGGCGTGCTGACCAGCAGGCGCGGTGCAGGCGTGGCTTCGAGCGCCTGCACGATGTCGGCCGGGTAGAAGGGGTGGCTGGCGTCGATGATGCCCTCGTTGAGCAGGGGCAGCAGCACCGTGGACTCGAAGCCGTACATGTGCTGGGCCGGCACCGTGCCCGTGACGGTGAAGGGAGCTTCTGTGCTCAGCCATTCGCGCACGCGCAGGCCGGCACCTTGGGCGTTCTCCACCAGCAGGCCCCAGTGCTTGACATGGGGCACGGGGTCGCCGGTGGAGCCGGAGGTGAAGACGTAGGCCGCGATCTGCTCCGCCGGGATGTCCGGCACGTCGAAGGCCTCACCGGGTGCGGGGATGGGGCCACGCTCGTAGATGATCTGCGGCAGG
>DNQP01000132.1:1825-4035 GCA_003500955.1 Curvibacter sp.
CGCTCGTAGATGATCTGCGGCAGGCCGCCGCTGTCGCCCGGCGCGTCGACCACGGCCTGCAGGCCCGGGTGCTTCTGCCCCAGGCGCTGCAGCATCTCGGGCGTGCGCGTCGAAGGCAGCAGCAGGGGCACGCCGCGCAGCAGGGCCGCGGCCAGCACCACGGCGAAGTGGTGGCGCTGGCTGCAGAGGTTGAGTACGGGCGCGCCTTCTGGCAGGCGCGCAGCCATGTGACGCGCGGCGGCCAGGACGTCCAGCGCGCTGATGGCGCGGCCCTTGGCCCAGGCCATCACGGCCTGGGGCGAGCGATGCGAGAACAGGGCGGGCATGGTCAGGGCTTGGGGGGGACGACCGCGTCGGTCGCCCGCCGCTCATCGCGGTAGAGGGTGAAGCTGCGCGTCAGCGGCACATGCGCGATACCGCGCAGGCACCAGCGCCGTGCGGCGTACTCGGCCACGAACATCGCGCCCAGCAGGGGCAGCGAGAGCACGTTGACGAAGAAGGAGAACACCTCGACCGAGGTCCAGGTGAAGAGCACGATGGGGATCAGCACCATGGCCAAGAAGAAGAGCGTCCAGGCCCAGGTGGCCTGGCGTGCGTAGTGCGCGATGCGCGGGCTGTAGTCGGCGCCGTGGATACGGCGTGCGAAGCGCGCGATCAGCGGCTCATGGCCAGGGCGCAGCGTCAGGCCGAAGAAGAGGGCCAGCAGCAGCTGCATGCCCACGTTCTGCAGCAGGCTGAACCAGGCCAGCGCGGCATGGGACCAGGACGAGGCCGTGAGCAGCCAGTGCATGCCCAGCGGATAGCCCAGCACCAGCAGGGCGACCAGCGCCAGCTTGAGCCACAGACCGGTCTTCATCGTCAGGCGGGCTGCGCGCTCAGACCCGGTGCGAGGCGATGTGGGCGGCCAGGTTGCGCAGGGAGCTGAAGATGGTGACGTTGTCGGGATCGTCCGAGCGCATCTGGAAGCCGTACTGCTTGGAGACCGCGAGCGCGATCTCCAGCACGTCGATCGAGTCCAGGCCCAGGCCCTCGCCATACAGCGGGTCCGTCGGCGAGATCTGGTCGGGGGCGACCTCCAGGTTCAGCGTGGTGACGATGAACTGGGCAATCTCGCGCTCGAAATCGGTCAGGGTGGCGGTGGTGCTCATGGGCGGGGGACGACGGTGGGGTTGCAGGAGGAGGGAAACCCGACATTTTAGCCGGCGGACTGGGATAATCCGGGTATGTCTTCTCCCCCGTCCGCTGCCGGATCCTGGCGCCTGTCGGTCGCGCCCATGATCGATTGGACCGACCGGCACTGCCGCTATTTCCACCGCCTGCTGAGCCGCCACGCACGCCTGTACACCGAGATGATCACCACCGGTGCGCTGCTGCATGGTGACGTGGCGCGGCATCTGCGCTTCAATGCCCAGGAGCACCCCGTGGCCCTGCAGCTTGGCGGCAGCGAGCCCGAGGACCTGGCGCGCTGCGCCAAGCTGGGCGAGCGGTGGGGTTACGATGAGATCAACCTCAACTGCGGCTGCCCCAGCGAGCGCGTGCAGCGCGGTGCCTTCGGGGCCTGCCTGATGGCCGAGCCGCAGCTGGTGGCCGATGGGGTGAAGGCCATGCGCGACGCCGTGTCCATCCCGGTCACGGTCAAGCACCGCATCGGCATTGACCGCGTGGAGCGCTACGAGTTCGTGCGCGATTTCGTCGGCACGGTGGCCGAGGCCGGCTGCACCACCTTCATCGTGCATGCGCGCAATGCCTGGTTGCAGGGTCTGTCGCCGAAGGAAAACCGCGAGATCCCGCCGCTGCGCTACGAGCTGGTGCACCGGCTCAAGCACGATTTCCCGCAGCTGAACATCGTCCTCAACGGTGGCCTGAACACGGACGAGCAGCTGGCCCGCGAGCTGCGCTTGCTCGACGGCGCCATGATCGGCCGCGAGGCTTATCACAACCCCTGGTGGCTGGCGTCCTGGGACGAACGCTACTTCGGCGCCGCGCCCTCGACGCTGACGCGCGAGGACGTGGAGGCGCAGATGGTGGACTACATGCTGCGTGTGATGGCCGAGGAGGACCAGTCCTGGTACGGCGTGGCGCGCCACATGCTCGGGCTGCGCCACGGCTTGCCGGGCGCGCGGCGCTGGCGCCAGGTCTGGAGCGACCACCGCCTCAAGGCGCGGGACCCGCGCGAGGTCATGGCGCTCGCGCATGGCCGCGACGACGCC
>DNQP01000132.1:4330-13518 GCA_003500955.1 Curvibacter sp.
GGCTCGCGCATGGCCGCGACGACGCGCGCGAGCCGCTCGCGGCCTGAGTTCTGCGGCGCCGCTCAGCGCCCCGGTCTCTGGTACAGCGCCTCGATGGCCGAAGCGAAGTGCGCCATGAGGTTGTTGCGCTTGAGCTTGAGCGTGGGCGTCATGAAGCCGTTCTCGATGGTCCAGGGCGTCAGCGTCAGGCACAGGGCGCGCGGGACGGCGTAGCGCGCGAAACTGGCCGTGGCCTGTTCGATGCGCGCCAGCGCCGCCTTGAGCACGCGCGGGTCGGCCAGGCTGGCTTCGTTCTGCGCATCCACACCCAGTTCGGCCGCCAGGCGCTGCCACTCCTCGCGCTGCAGCACGGCCACGCAGGCGATGAAGGGGCGCTGCTCGCCGACGACGAAGGCCTGCTCGAACAGCGGGTCGGCCGTGATGGCCAGTTCCAGGTCGCCCGGTGGGACCTTTTCGCCCGTGGAGGTGACGATGATTTCCTTGATGCGGCCCAGGATGCGGATGCGGCCGTCGACGATCTCGGCCTGGTCACCTGTGGCCAGCCAGCCCTCTGCATCCAGGATGCGCGCCGTGTCTTCCTCGCGCTTCCAGTAGCCCTTCATGACCGAGGGCGCGCGCACTTGCAGTTCGCGGTTTTCTCCGATCCGTGCTTCCACACCGGGCAGAGCGCGGCCCACCGTGGCCGGGTCGTTGTCGTCGAGCAGGTTGACGGCCAGCACGGGCGAGGTCTCGGTCATGCCATAGCCCTGCAGCAGGGGCAGGCCCAGGCCCAGGAAGCAGCGCGCGATGGCCGGTGACAGCGGCGCGCCGCCGCTGACGGCCACGCGCACCCTGCCGCCAAAGCGCGCCAGCAGGGGCCGGGCGACGAGCGCGCGCAGCAGCGGCCAGGGCAGCAGGCCCCAGAGGCCGGCGCTGCACTCGTCGGCCGCCGGGGCGCTCACGCCCTGGGCGGCGCGGAAACGGCGCCAGCCTTTGGCCTGCGCGGCTTCGAGCAGCTTGAGTTTCCAGGGCGTGGCCGAGAGGGTCTCAAGCAATTTGGCGTGCACACGTTCGTAGATGCGCGGCACCGAGATCAGCACCGTGGGGCGCACGGTCTGCAGGTCCTCGCCCAGCAGGGCCACCGAGCGCGCATAGGCCACGCAGCTGCCGGCGGCGATGGGCAGGTAGTAGCCGGCGGTGCGCTCGAAGGTGTGCGAGAGCGGCAGGAAGGAGAGGAAGACGTCGCTTTCCAGCGGCTGGATGCGCGCGAGGACCGCCTGGACGTTGGAGATCACGTTGCGGTGCGTGAGCATCACGCCCTTCGGCTTCCCGGTGGTGCCGCTGGTGTACACGATGGCGGCCAGGTCCTCGGGGCCAGGTGTCGGGGACAGGGCGACGTTCGCCTGTGCGGCATCGAGCCAGTCCGACAGGCCGATCAGGCGCACGCCCTCGGCATCGGGCGTGCCCGGCAGCTCGCCACGCGCGGCGCCGGCCACCACCACGGTGCGCAGGACCGGCAAGGGCGTGCCGACGGCGCGGATCTTCTCCCACTGCGCGGCCTGGCTGACCAGCAGCAGGCTGGCCTCGCAGTCGGACAGGATGTAGGCGATGCTGCCCGGGTTGTCGATGGCATGCAGGGGCACGGGGACGGCGCCCTGGGCGAGCACGGCCTGGTCGACGCTCATGGCCTGCAGGCCGTTGGGCAGCAGGATGGCCACGCGCGCGCCGCTGCCCACGCTGCTGCTGGCCAGCGCGGCCCGCCACTGGCCCACCAGGGTCTGCACATCGCGCCAGCACAGGCTGCGCCACTGGCGGCTGCCGGCTTCGTATTCGCGGTAGGCCTCGCCCTGGGGGCTGCGGGTGGCACGCCAGGCCAGCAGTTCGGGGAGCGTCTGGACGCTGTCGATATCGGTCATCTTTCAGGAATCCGGTGGGGTGACGGGCCTGCAGGCCCGCCGGAGGGCAGGGGCCAGCCCTGCGGAAGGTCGGCGTGTTGCGACCTAGGGAAAACCCTGAATCATACCGGCCCGCTCCAGGGCCCGGGCAGTTCCGGGGCTTCAGGCCGACGCGCGGCTGCGCTGCGCCAGGTAGTGCTCAAACGCCGCGGCCGGCATGGGCCGCGCGTAGTGGTAGCCCTGGGCCTCGTCGCAGCCGAAGCCGCGCAGCTGCTGCAGCAGTTCCACGGTTTCCACGCCTTCGGCGATGGCGCGCAGGCCCAGGCTGTGGGCCATCTGGATGATGGCGCGCACGATGGCCGCGTCATCGGGGTCGCTGGCCAGGTCGCGGATGAAGCTCTGGTCGATCTTGAGCTTGTCGATGTCGAAACGCTTGAGGTAGGACAGGCTGGAATAGCCGGTGCCGAAGTCGTCGATAGCCAGCTGCACGCCGAGCTGCTTGAGGCGCTGCACCGTGGCCAGCACCTGTTCCACGTCCTGCAGCAGGATGGATTCGGTCAGCTCCAGCTCCAGCAGGGCCGGCACCAGCCCGCTGCGCTGCAGGGCCTGGGCCACGGTCTCCTCGATGCCGCTGCGGCGGAATTGCGCGGCCGAGAGGTTGACGGCCATGACCAGGTCCGGCAGGCCCGCGCGTCGCCAGGCCATGGCCTGGCGGCAGGCTTCCTCAATGACCCAGGCGCCGATGGGCACGATCAGGCCGCTCTCTTCGGCCACGGGGATGAAGCGGCCCGGCGGCACCAGGCCGAACTCCGGGTGCTCCCAGCGCAAGAGGGCTTCGACCCCCACCACGTGGCCGCTGGCGATGTCGATCTGCGGCTGGTAATGCAGCACGAATTCGCCGCGCTCGATGGCGCGGCGCAGACCGCTGCGCATGAGCAGGTGTTCGACCGCTTCCTCGTCCATGGCCTCGTCGAAGAAGCGGTAGGTGTTGCGGCCGGCTTCCTTGGCACGGTACATGGCCATGTCCGCCTTCTTGCGCAGGATGTCGAAGCAGTCGCCGTCCTGGGGGTAGAGCGCCACGCCCATGGAGGCCGAGGTGGAGAGCTCGTTGCCTTCGCAGACAAAGGGCTCCTGCAGGCTCTCCATGATCTTGGTCAGCACGGGCAGGCTGCCTTCACTGCCGTGCAGGCCGCCCAACACGAGCACGAACTCGTCACCCCCCTGGCGGCTGATGGTGTCGGTGTCGCGCACGCAGCGCTTGAGGCGGGTTGCCACTTCCTTGAGCAGCGCGTCGCCGGCCGCATGGCCCAGCGAGTCGTTGATCTTCTTGAAGTTGTCCAGGTCGATGAAGACCAGGGCCAGGCCGTGCTGGCCGCGTTCGGCCAGCGCGATAGCCTGCTTCAGCCGGTCTTCGAGCAGCACGCGATTGGGCAGGCCGGTGAGCGGATCGTGGTAAGCCAGGAATTCGATGCGTTGCTCGGCGAGCTTGCGTTCCGTGATGTCCGAGCCTGTGCCGCGGTAGCCGGTGAAGACGCCGTCCTCGAACACGGGCTTGCCGCTGACCGAGCACCAGCGCAGCTCACCGGTCAGTGCGCGGATCTGGTAGATGAAATCCCGGAAGGGGAGCCGGGCCTCAAGCAGGCGCCGGTGCTCGGCCCATTGCTCTGGGGTGACCCCCGTCACAGGCAGTTCCCAGCGGCGCTTGCCCAGCGGGCTGTCTGGATCGCCCGCGGGGGTGGACGACATCAACCCGCCGCCCGAGACTTCGGTGAAGCGCATCTCGGTGTCGGTTTCCCAGAACCAGTCCGAGGTCATCTCCGTCAGGTCGCGAAAGCGGGCCTCGCTGGCGCGCAGATGCTGCTCGGCCAGGCGGCGTTCGGCCACCTCGTGCTGCAGCTGGCGGTTGATGTGGGCCAGCTCCTCGGTGCGCTCGTCGACGCGGCGTTCCAGCTCGTGATGGGCCTGGGCCAGGGCCTCCTGGGCATCCTTCTGCGCGCTGATGTCCTCGCTGATCCAGATCGCGCCCTGGCTGCCGTCCGAGTTGGGCAGGGCCTTGGCCAGATGCCGGCTCCAGATACGCACGCCGTCGCGGTGTCGCCGGTGCTGCCACTCGACGTCCACCAGCTCGCCGCGGGACAGGATGGGGCCGACCGCGGCGCCGAAGGCGCGGTAGTCCGCATCGCTGTCGAAGAAGATGCGTGCGGACTGGCCGATCAGGCTGCCCGGCGCCCAGCCGTAGATCACCTCCATGCGCGGGTTGCAGTGCACGATGCGGCCTTCGCGCGTGAACAGGATGCCGACCGAGGCGTTCTCCAGGATGGCCTGCTGGCGCTGCAGCAGCTCCGCCAGCCGCGCCTGCTCCGCGCGCTGAGACGTGACGTCCTCGATGATCCAGATCGTGCCGGCATGGGTGTCGGTCGGGTCGATGGCCTTGGCACGCACGCGGCAGAGCACGGGGCTGCCGTCCTTGCGACGCATGGGGATCTCCAGGTCCAGCAACTGGCCGGACGCAAGAATGGGCCCGGCCTGCCGCCCCATGTCATCGTAGTCTGCGACGCTGAGATAGAAGACGGTCCCGGGCTGACCCACGAGCTCGGCGGGGTTCCAGCCGTAGATTTCGCTGAAGCGGGGGTTGCAGTGCACGACCTTGCGGTCGCGCGTGAACAGGATGCCGACCGAGGCGTTTTCCAGGATGGCCTGGTATTCCAGCAGGGTCTGCTGGAGCGCACCATCCATGTTGTTGCTTGCCGCCTTGGCCATGGTGCGCAGGATAGAGGAATTCGCAAAGCCCGGCCAGCGCCGGGACGAAAGCAGGTTGCTAGATCGCCGCTTCCAGGCCGCTTTGGAAGTGGTCGAGCATGGCGCGGGTGGCCGCTGTGGCGTCGCGCGCCTGCAGGGCTGCCATGATGGCGCGATGCTCGGCCAAAGATTCGTCGATGCGCCCGGACTTGAACAGCGAGTGATGGCGGTTGAGTTTCATCACCTTGCGCAGGTCGGCCACCATCTGGCTGCGCCAGCGGTTGTCGGCGATCTCCAGCAGGCGCATGTGGAAGCGCTCGTTGGTCTCGAAGAAGCGCTCGCGTTGGGCGGTGGCACCCTCGAGCTCGTCGTGGATGGCCTGCAGCTCGCGCAGCTGCTCGGCACTGGCACGCGTGGCCACCGCACCGGCCGCGTCGCTTTCGAGCAGGCCCAGCAGGTGGTAGATGTCGGTCATGTCCTTTTCGTCGACCTCGGTCACATAGGCGCCGCGGCGCACCTTCATCGTGACCAGGCCCTCGGCCGCCAGCACCTTGAGCGCCTCGCGCAGCGGCGTGCGGCTGATGCCGTAGTCTTCGGCGAGCTTGAGCTCGTCGATCCAGCTGCCGGGCTCCAGCTCGCGCTTGAAGATGCGCTGGCGCAGCAGCTCGGCCACCTCTTCGTAAAGGGCGCGCGGGGACAGGGAGACGGCGGACATGGGCGCAATTGTAGGGGAAAAGAAATTTTGCATCAATAATTATGAATGATGTAAACTCCGCGCCACATTCAACCCCGCTGGCGCCCAGGCGCCGGCCGCCGCTTTGCCATGAGCCAGAAACAGCCCGAATTCCAGCCTGCCAGCCTTGAAGCCTGGTACCAGGCCGCCGCCAAATCCGCCCCCGGTGGTCAGGTCGATGCCCTGAACTGGCTCACGCCCGACGGCATCACCGTCAAGCCGCTTTACACCGCGGCCGATCTGCAGGGCCTGCCGCATGCCGACACGCTGCCCGGCTTCGAGCCCTATCTGCGCGGCCCGCAGGCCACCATGTATGCGGTGCGGCCCTGGACCATCCGCCAGTACGCGGGCTTTTCCACCGCCGAGGAGTCCAATGCCTTCTATCGCAAGGCGCTGGCCGCGGGCGGCCAGGGCGTGTCGGTGGCCTTCGACCTGGCCACGCACCGCGGCTACGACAGCGACCACCCGCGCGTGACCGGTGACGTCGGCAAGGCCGGCGTGGCCATCGATTCTGTAGAGGACATGAAGATCCTGTTCCACGAGATCCCGCTGGACAAGGTCTCCGTCTCCATGACCATGAACGGCGCCGTGCTGCCGGTGCTGGCTGGCTACGTGGTGGCGGCGGAAGAGCAGGGCGTGAAGCAGGACCAGCTGAGCGGAACCATCCAGAACGACATCCTCAAGGAGTTCATGGTCCGCAACACCTATATCTACCCGCCCGAGCCGTCGATGAAGATCATCGGCGACATCATCGAGTACACGGCCAAGCACATGCCGAAGTTCAACTCGATCTCGATCTCGGGCTACCACATGCAGGAGGCCGGGGCCAACCAGGCGCTGGAACTGGCCTTCACCCTGGCCGACGGCAAGGAGTATGTGAAGACGGCCATCGCCAAGGGCATGGACGTGGACGACTTCGCGGGCCGCCTGAGCTTCTTCTGGGCGGTCGGCATGAACTTCTATCTGGAGATCGCCAAGATGCGCGCCGCGCGTCTGCTCTGGTGCCGCATCATGAAGGGCTTCAACGCCAAGAAGCCCAAGAGCCTGATGCTGCGCACGCACAGCCAGACCAGCGGCTGGAGCCTGACCGAGCAGGACCCTTACAACAACATCGTGCGCACCACTATCGAGGCCATGGCCGCGGTCTTCGGCGGCACGCAGAGCCTGCACACCAACAGCTTCGACGAAGCCATCGCCCTGCCCACCGAATTCAGCGCGCGCATCGCACGCAACACCCAGCTCATCATCCAGGAAGAGACCCACATCACGAATGTGATCGACCCCTGGGCCGGCAGCTACATGATGGAGAAGCTGACGCAGGACATGGCCGATGCGGCCTGGAAGATCCTCGAAGAAGTCGACGCCATGGGCGGCATGACCAAGGCCGTGGATTCCGGCTGGGCCAAGCTCAAGATCGAGGCCGCCGCCGCCGAGAAGCAGGCGCGCATCGACTCCGGCCGTGACGTGATCGTCGGCGTCAACAAGTACAAGCTCAAGAAAGAGGACCCGATCGACATCCTGGAGGTGGACAACGTCAAGGTGCGCGAAGACCAGATCGCGCGTCTCAAGACCATCAAGGCCCAACGCGACGGCCAGGCCGTGCAGAAGGCGCTCGATGCGCTGACCGCGGCCGCCGAATCCGGCAGTGGTAACCTGCTCGACCTGAGCATCCGCGCCATCCGCCTGCGCGCCACGGTGGGCGAGGTCAGCGATGCGCTGGAGAAGGTTTACGGGCGCCATCGCGCCGATACACAAAAGGTGACCGGTGTGTACGCAGCAGCCTACGATTCGGCCGATGGTTGGGAGAACCTCAAGAAGGAGATCGCGGACTTCGCAGAACAGCAAGGCCGTCGTCCGCGCGTGATGATCTCCAAGCTCGGCCAGGACGGCCACGACCGCGGCGCCAAGGTGGTGGCCACGGCCTTTGCCGACCTGGGCTTCGACGTGGACATGGGCCCGCTGTTCCAGACCCCCGAGGAATGCGCCCGCCAGGCCATCGAGAACGACGTGCACGCCGTGGGCGTCTCCACCCTGGCCGCGGGCCACAAGACCCTGGTGCCGGCCATCATCGCCGAGCTCAAGAAGCAGGGCGCGGACGACATCATCGTCTTCGTCGGCGGCGTGATCCCGCGCCAGGACTACGACTTCCTCTACGAGGCCGGCGTCAAGGGCATTTACGGCCCCGGCACGCCCATCCCGGCCAGCGCCAAGGATGTGCTGGAGCAGATCAAGAAGGCACACAAGGGTTGACGGTGGCGCATCCGCCTCTTCTGGACGGCATTCTGCAGGGCACACCCGCCCAGCAGCGCCGCGCCATGGCCAAGGCCATCACCTTGCTGGAGTCCACCCGCGCCGACCACCGCGCCCAAGGTGATGAATTGCTGACGGCCTTGCTGCCACACACCGGCAGCGCGTTTCGGGTCGGCATCAGCGGCGTGCCGGGCGTGGGCAAATCCACCTTCATCGAGGCGCTGGGGCTGTATCTGATCGACCACGGGCATCGCGTAGCGGTGTTGGCCGTCGATCCTTCGTCCAGCATTTCGGGTGGCTCCATCCTCGGCGACAAGACGCGCATGGAAAAACTCTCCGTGCATGAGCAAGCCTATATCCGCCCGAGCCCGAGCAGCGGCACCCTGGGTGGCGTGGCCGAGAAGACGCGTGAGGCCATGCTGGTCTGCGAGGCCGCGGGCTATGACGTGGTCATCGTCGAGACCGTGGGCGTGGGCCAGAGCGAAACGGCGGTGGCCAGCATGACCGACATGTTCGTGCTGATGCAGCTGCCCAATGCGGGTGACGATCTGCAGGCCATCAAGAAGGGCGTGATGGAGCTGGCCGATCTGGTGGCGATCAACAAGGCCGACATCGATGCCGCGGCGGCTACGCGCGCGCAGGCGCAGATCACGTCGAGTCTGCGTTTGCTGGGCCAGCATGGCAACCCCGAACACGCACACCACGATGAGAAGATCTGGCACCCCAAGGTGGTCCAGCTCAGCGCCCTGTTGGGGCAGGGCGTGGACGCTTTCTGGGCCGCCGTCACACAGTTCCGCTCGCTGCAGACGGCCAGCGGCAAGCTGGCGCAGCGCCGGGAACAACAGGCCCAGGCCTGGATGTGGGAACGCATCGAATCGGGGCTCAAGCAGGCCTTCCGCGCCCATCCCCAGGTGCGCCAGCTCTTACCGATGCTAGGCGCTGAAGTCATTGCCGGCCGTCTGGCCGCCTCCACCGCCGCGCGGCAGCTGCTGCAGGCCTACGCACACAAGAACTGACAAGTCACGACCACAGAGGACGAACCATGCACGACATCCTGGAACAACTGGAGAAGAAGCGCGCCGCAGCCCGCCTGGGCGGCGGCGAGAAGCGCATTGCTGCGCAACACGCCAAGGGCAAGCTCACGGCACGTGAACGCCTGGAGGTGCTGCTGGACGAGGGTACGTTCGAAGAGTGGGACATGTTCGTCGAGCACCGCTGCGTGGACTTCGGCATGGACGAGAACAAGATTCCGGGCGACGGCGTGGTCACGGGCTACGGCATGATCAATGGCCGCCTGGTCTTTGTCTACAGCCAGGACTTCACGGTCTTCGGCGGTGCGCTGTCGGAGGCCCACGCCGAGAAGATCTGCAAGATCCTGGACCAGGCCATGAAGGTCGGCGCACCCGTGATCGGCCTCAACGATTCGGGCGGCGCGCGCATCCAGGAAGGCGTGGCCTCGCTCGGCGGCTATGCCGAGGTGTTCCAGCGCAATGTGCTGGCATCGGGCGTGGTGCCGCAGATCAGCCTGATCATGGGGCCGTGCGCGGGCGGGGCGGTCTATTCCCCCGCGATGACCGACTTCATCTTCATGG
>DNQP01000201.1 GCA_003500955.1 Curvibacter sp.
CCTGCTGTTTGAAATCGCCGAGATGTACGAACGCGATACGGACTACGCCATCAAGGGCCTGTCCTCGGCGATCGAGCCGGTGCTGCTGGTCTTTATCGGCGTGCTGGTCCTCCTGCTGGCCCTGGGCGTCTTCCTGCCGCTGTGGAACCTGGGGCAGGCTGCCATGGGGCGGGGCGGGGGCTGACACCCCTGAAACCGGTACGCTCTGTGACCTTTTCCACACGGCACGGCGCGCCGGTTAACTTACGCTCGGGCTGCCGAGCTTATACTACGAAACTGATAGCGGACCGTTCTGGGGCCGCGTAACTGGCAACCTAGACCTGAATGGAGTCTGATATGAAGCAGCAACGTGGTTTTACCCTGATCGAACTGGTGATGGTGATCGTTATCCTCGGCATCCTCGCTGCGGTGGCCATCCCCCGTTTCATTGATTTGCGCGGTGATGCGGTATTGGCTGCGACCAACGGCGTCGCTGGCGGTTTGTCCTCTGCTTCTGCGGTTAACTACGCTGCGCGCAGTGCAAATCCGGCCAATGGTGTGGCGATCAACAACTGCACCGCTGTTCCGAACGCTCTGCAAGGTGGTTTGCCAACGGGCTACACCATCACCGCTGCCGCGGTGTCGGCAACGGCGAGCGTCAATTGCACGCTCAGCAACACGACCGTTACGCCCAACGTGACGGCGACGTTCACCGCCATCGGCATTAACTGAGACATCAGCAGCATTGCTGGCATCGTTCCGCTGCTAGCAACCGCCGGAGGGGCTTCTGTCGAGGCCCCTTTTTCTTTGAAAGTTGGGTGCGAACTGGGTGGTGTTGTCCGGTTAATCTCCCGTCGCCCCCTGTGGTCAGAGTGGCGGGCTTGGGCAAATTCGCCAAATAGTCACGCAAATGCAGGGTCGGGGCGTCTTAGATGGTCTGCAGCTATGAAAAGCAGAGCAAAATGATATTTGTATAAGCTCTTTCTCCTGTCATTGCCCCATGATGTCGTTTCTCGTCTCACGTCTGTTTCGTGCGATATTCGTCGGCCGGAGGTCTTTATGCCATTGACCCTGCCGCGTTTCGGCCGTCGCGCTCGTCAGACCGAGCAGTTGGTACTGGCCTGGGACGGCCGTGCGCTGGCCTATGTCCAGGCGCGTCAGGAAGCTGCGGACCGGTATCGCGTGCAGCGCTTCGGGGTGCTGCGTGCGGAGGGTGACAAGCCCGGTGAGGATCTGGCGCGCCAGCTCATGGCGGCTGGTCTGCGGGGCAAGGCGGTGCGCGCCATGCTGCGGCCGGATCAGTACCAGATCCTGCAGATCGATGCGCCGGCCGTGCCACCGGAGGAGCTCAAGACGGCGGCGCGCTGGCAGATCCGTGACATGGTCAATATGCACCTCGATGACCTGACGCTGGACGTGCTCCGGGTGGGTGATGAGCGGGTGCGGGCCTCGGGCAGCATTTTTGTCATTGCCGCGCCCAATGCCGTGATCCGTGGCGTGATGGAGACGGCCCAGGCCGCGCGCTGCAGCGTGGACGTGATCGACATCCAGGAACTCGCCCAGCGCAACCTGCAGTCGGCGCTGGCCCGTCGTGCCGGAGCCTCGGACCGTGCCCACGCGGCCATCGTCATGCACGAGGACAACCAGGCCCTGTTGACCATCTGCGCGCACGACGAACTGTTCTACACCCGTCGTATCGATCTGGGCGCCGGCTTCATGCAGGCGCCATGGGGGATGGCGCCTGCCGCATCCCCGGACCAGGGCGAAGAGATTGCGCTGGCGCAGGACGGTGAGCGGGCGCAGCGCCTGGTCGTCGAAATCCAGCGCTCGCTCGACCTGTGGGATCGCACCTGGCCCATGCTGGTGCTGGACCGCATCGGCGTACAGGCCGGCGCGCGCACGGCCGAGATGGCCGACTGGCTGAGCCGCGATCTGGGACACAGCGTCACGCCCCTGGACGCGACGCCTCTGTTCCCGGGCTTCGAAGGGGGCAGCGAGGCGGACCGCCGGCTCTGCTGGCCCCTGCTGGGTGTGTTGCTGCGCAGCGAGGGCCGCCAGCTCTGAGGATTGCCGCCATGCCCCAGCAAATCAACCTCTCCAACCCGATCTTTCTGGTCCAGAAGCGCTACTTCTCGGCCACGACGATGGCGCGCGCCCTGGGCGTTTTTCTGCTGCTCGGCGGCCTGCTGTCGGCCTACTGGAGCTGGGCGCTGGTGGCCTTGAACACCGGTTACCAGCAGTCTGTTGCGAGCAGCCAGCGCGAGATCGAGCGTCTGCAGGCCGCCATCCAGGCGCGCCGTGCCGCGACGGGCCCGGCCGATGCCGCCGCCGTGCAGGAACTCGAGGCCCGCAAGACCGAGCTGCAACAGCGTGAATTGCTGCTGCGCGAGCTCAAGCGTGGCCTGCTGCGCGACGGCCAGGGTCATGCAGCCCGTCTGCAGCTGTTGGCGCGCAGCATCCCACCCCAGGCCTGGATCACCGAAGTCAAGGCCGACGACCTGCGCCTGGAACTCAGCGGTTACACGCTGGAGCCCGCCGCGCTCAATGGCTGGGTGGCCCGGCTGGCCGACAGCCCCCTGCTCGAAGGGCAGCAGCTGTCCTTGGTGAAGGTCGAGCGCGTCAAGCCCGAAGCCGTCCCTGCCGGTTCGGCCGCCACGCCGGCCGTGACCGGTCCGCTGTGGTCCTACACGTTGGTGACGGCCTGGAATCCTCCAGCCAGCACCGGAGGCAAACCATGAAGGCCTGGTGGACCAAGCTGGCTGCGCGCATCGATGCGCTGAGTCTGCGCGAGCGTGCGTTCCTCTTCGGCACACTCATCATCCTGTCCATGCTGCTGGCCGAGGCGCTGTGGCTGGGGCCGACGCAGGCCTTGCACCAGCAACTGACGCAGCGTGTGGCGGCGCAGGCCGGCGAGGTGCAGCGCCTGCAGCAGGAGTTGGACGGCATGGGCGCGCAAAGCGGCCCGGGTCAGCAGGTTCGTGACGAGCTGAACCAGGTCCGCGAACGTCTGGAGCTGGTCAACCGCGCCATTGCGCAGTTGCCCCAGAGTCAGGCCGATGGCACGCCGCTCACCAAGATCTTGGTGCATTTCCTGCGCCGGCATGAAGGCTTGGTGCTGGTGCGCACGGCCACGCTCGAGTCGTCCGCCCAGGGCACGGCCGCGAGCAGCGATGTGCAGGCGCTCGCGTCGGTATTCGACGTCAAGCGCCAGGGTCTGGAGCTCACCGTGGCCGGTAACTACCATGAGCTGGCGCGTTATGTGCAGACGCTGGAACAGGCCCTGCCGGCCCTGCGCTGGGGCGCCATGCGCATGAACAGCGAGCGCCAGCCGGCCGAGCTGACCCTGCAGGTCTGGTTGCTGGGAGACACACCGTGAGCCGCTGCACACTGATTCTGCTGCTGGGGCTGCTGTCTTTGCCCACGGTGGCCCAGAGCCTGCGCGACCCGACCCAACCCCCGGGGATGGAGGCGGCGGGCCCTGCGACCGCGGCGCGTGCCGGCGCACCGAGCTGGTCCGTGATCGTGGTCGATGGTCGCCCCCATGTGGCCGTCGGCACTCGGCTCTATGCCCAGGGCCAGATGCTGGGCCGTGCCCGCGTGGAGCGCATCACCGAGACCGAGATCTGGCTGCGCGAAGGCCAGGCCTTGCGCAAAGTTCCACTTTATGCCGGCGTGCAGCGGCGCAGCGTGCCGGCTGCGCCTTGAACCGCCCATCCCTACACATGACAATGGCAACACCATGATGGCAACGACGACCTCACGATCCCACCGCGGCTACCGAATGGCTGGGCTGCTGCTGTGCCTGGGCCTGCTGGCCGGTTGTGCCGAGCGGCCGCGCCGCACGCCCGACATGGCCGAGGCCATCCGTACCGAGATCGCACCGGCCGCCGCCGCCACGGCGAACGGCACGGTGCCCACACGTGTCAGCGATGCCCTGGCCGAACCGGCGCCGCCCGTCGCCGTGGTACCGCCGGAGCCGCGGCTGGACCTGCTGGTCAACAACGCCAGCGCCCGCGAGGTCTTCCTGGCCCTGGTGGCCGACACGCGTTACAGCATGCTCATGCACCCGGACGTGACGGGCAGCATCTCGGTCACGCTGCGTGGCGTCACGGTCAAGGAGGCCCTGGAATCCATCCGTGACGTCTACGGTTACGACTTCCGTATGGAGGGCCGCCGCATCACCGTCTATGCGCCGACCCTGCAGACCCGCATCTTCACGCTCAACTATCCGCATGCCCAGCGTGTCGGCCGCAGCGAGTTGCGCGTAGCTTCAGGCGCAGCGCTGGTCGGTCAGGGCACGGCGGGCAC
>DNQP01000260.1 GCA_003500955.1 Curvibacter sp.
AGACACCAGGGTCGCCTTCTTTTGCCTACTTTTCTTGGCGACGCAAGAAAAGTAGGTGCGCCGCCGGGCGCACCTCCCGGCCAAACCCAGCCGCCGGGGCGCGATCCGGCAGGCCACGCAACCAAGCGCGCCAGGAAAAGCGCTGAATTGCAACGAGAGCAGAGCTCAGGCCGCCTGTGCCTGAGCCTTCCAGACCGCCAGCAACTCCGGAATCTGCTCCAGCCTATCCACCGCCACCACCCCCGCCGGCAAACGCTTGCGCAGCGCCGGGTGGCTGCCGCCGGCCCAGACCTGCACGCTGGCCGGCAGCTGGGCGCGCAAGTCCATCAGGCTTTGCTGCAGCTGCGGGGTGTTGCTGGCCGGGCTGAAGCTCAGGCCCACAATCTGAGCGCGGTTGGCCTGGGCGGCACGCACGATCTCGGCCACCGGTGTGTTGGCACCGAGTGACACGCATTCGCAGCCTTCGAGCGAGAGCATGGTCTCGGCCATCAAGAGGCCGAGCAGATGGTGTTCGTGGGGCAGCGTGCCCAGCAGCACGCGCGGCATGCCAGGGCCGGGAAGGGCGGCGGAGCCGCCCAGCGCGCCGCGCAGCACCGCGACCACGCTCTCGGTGTACATGTGCTCCTCGAAGACCTGGATCTCACCGCGCATCCAGGCCTCGCCCACATGCACCGTCAGCGGCGCCAGCTGTTCGGTGACGAAGCGCGCCAGGCCCAGGCGCATGACAGCCTGGTTCAGGGTGCGCCGCAGGTCCATGATCTCGCAGCGGCGCAGCATGGTCAGCAGGGCCTCGTGCTCCAGGGCCATGCCCCGAGCCAGGGGCATGCTGGCCTGCAGACGCTGGCGCAGTTCGGCCAGGGGCAGGGCCACGATCTGTCCTGGACGTTCGCCGGCATTGAGCAGCCGCGCGATCACGCGCAGGCGCTCCACCTGTTCGGCCGGGTAGATCCGTTCGCCCGCGCCATCGCGCCCGGGCTGGGGGAAGCCATAGCGCCGCTCCCAGACCCGCAAGGTGTCCTTGGACAGGCCGGTTTCGCGCTCGACGGCGGCGATGGGCAGGGCTCCGCCTTCGCGCAGGGCGGTCGACGAGGTGCTGCCGGCGTATCGGGTGCTCGGAATCATGTTTATTGTTTGTCCAGGACAAACGGTCTTGTGATTTGGATTTTAATGGACAAAAATCCAAATAACGAAACTTTGTCCACGACAAAAATGCATATTTCGATGTTTTGTCCAGGTGCCGGGTGGGTCGCATGAAGGTCGCCATCGTCGGTTCCGGCATCTCCGGCCTGGCCGTGGCCCATGCCCTGCAAGGCCGGGCCGAGCTCACCCTGTACGAGGCCGGGGACTACTTTGGCGGTCACACGCATACGGTGGACGTGACCCTGCCCACGGCGAGTGGCCCCACCACCTGGGGGGTGGACACGGGTTTTCTGGTGTTCAATGAGCGCACCTACCCCAACCTGATCCGCCTGTTTGATGAACTGGACGTGCCCACGGCCAAGACCGACATGTCCTTCTCGGTCCAGGCCACGACGGGGTCAGGCCGCCGTATTGAATGGAACGGCGCCGACCTCAACACGGTCTTTGCCCAGCGCGGCAACCTGTTCAACTGGCGTTTCCTGCGCATGCTGCGCGAGGTGCTGCGCTTCAACCGCCTGGCGACCGAACTGGCCGAAGCCGGTGCGGACGAGCGGCTGCAGCTGCCCCTGGGGCGCTGGCTGGACCAGCAGGGCTTCAGCGCGGAGTTTCGCGACTGGTACTTCCTGCCCATGATGGCCTGCATCTGGAGCTGCCCGACCGCACAGATGCTCGAGTTCCCCGTGGCTACCATGGTGCGCTTCTGCCACAACCACGGCCTGATCCAGGTCAACGGCCGGCCGCAGTGGTGGACCGTGGCCGGTGGCGCGCGCCGCTACGTCGAGAAGATCGTGGCCGGCATCGCCGACAAGCGCCTGGCCACGCCGGTGCGCGCCATCGCGCGGGACGGCGCGAGCGTGACCGTCCAAACCGACGCCGGCAGTGAGCGTTACGACGAAGTCGTGCTGGCCACGCACAGCGACCAAGCCCTGGCCTTGCTGCAGCAGCCCTCCGAGGACGAGCGGCGCATCCTGGGCGCCGTCCGTTACCAGCCCAACCGCGCCGTGCTGCATACCGACGCCTCGGTGCTGCCGCGTTCGCCCCGCGCCTGGGCGGCCTGGAACTACGAACGCGCGGCGAACACCGATCAGGAGCACAGCCGTGTCTGCCTGCATTACCTGATCAACAAGCTCCAACCCCTGCCCTTCGAGCAGCCGGTGGTGGTCACGCTCAACCCCTTGCGCGAGATCGCGCCCGAGCACGTGCTGGGCGACTACGACTATGCGCACCCGGTCTTCGATCTGGGCGCGATTGCGGCGCAGAAGGAGCTGGCGCGCATCCAGGGCTGCCACCAGACCTGGTACTGCGGGGCCTGGACGGGCTATGGCTTCCACGAGGACGGACTGAAGTCCGGCCTGGCCGTGGCCGAGCGCTTGCTGGCGCAGCTGGCCTGGAGGCAGGCCGCATGAGCAGCGCCGTCGTGCCGCTGATCGGGACCGGCCAGGTGCGCCACACGCGCCTGCGTCCTGCGCGGCACGCCTTCGCCTACCCGACCTTCTTCCTCATGCTGCCGCTGCGCACGATGCGCCAGCAGGGCAGCGGGGCGCTGGCGCACAACCGGCGCGGCTGGCTCAGTTTTCATGACGCCGACCATGGCGACGGCCGCGGCCCGCAGCAGGGCGGGGCGCTGGCCTGGATGGAAGAGCTGCTGGCGCAGCACGGCATCACCGATGCCGATGGCGAGATCTGGCTGCACTGCTACCCGCGCGTGCTGGGCTACACCTTCAAGCCCGTGAGCTTCTGGTACTGCGAGCGTGCCGACGGTACGCTGCGCGCCGTCGTGGCCGAGGTCAACAACACCTTCGGCGAGCGCCACTGCTATCTGCTGGAACACCCGCGCTACGGCCAGGCCCTGCGCGCCGACAAGGTCTTCCACGTCTCGCCCTTCTGCCGCGTCGAAGGCGAGTACGAATTCCGTTTCCTGCGTACCGAGCACGCAGGCGTGCCGCGCACCGTGGTACGCGTCGACCTGCACGACGCCGGCGGTGCGCTGCTGCAGACCAGCGTCAGCGGTGCGCTGCAGCCTTACGACCGGCACAGCGCCCGCCGCACCTTGATGGACCAACCGCTGATGACACTCGCGCTGATTGCCCGCATCCACTGGCAGGCGCTGCGCCTGTGGCTCAAGCGTGTGCCCTTCTTCCGCAAGCCGGCGCCGCCGGCCGATTTCGTTTCCCGTTCCCATCCCGCCTGACCCGTCATGAACACGACCACCGCCCCCCGCCTGGTGCTGCCGCGCAGTGCCCCGGCCGCCGCCCGCACCGTGCTGCACCTGCTCGAACGCCTGCGCCACGGCACCCTGCATCTGCAACTGCCGGATGGCAGCCAGGTGCACTATGGCCCCGGCGACGAGCCGCGCGCCAGCCTGACGGTGCATGACTGGGCGGTGTTCGGCGCCGCGCTCAAGTCTGGTGACATCGGTTTTGCCGAGAGCTACCGCGAAGCCCAGTGGTCCACGCCCGACCTGGCGGCCCTGCTGCGCCTCTTCATCCGCAACCGCGAGGCGCTGGAGGATGTGGTCTACGGGACCTGGTTCGGTGGCCTGCTGTATCGCCTGCGCCATCTCTTCAACCGCAACACCAAGACCAACAGCCGCAAGAACATCCACGCCCACTACGACCTGGGCAATGCCTTCTACACCCTGTGGCTGGACGAGACCATGAACTACTCGTCCGCCCTCTTCGAGGGACAGCTCGACGGCGACATCGTGGCTGCGCAGCAGGCCAAGGTGCGGCGCGCGCTGCGCATGGCTGGCGTGCAGGCCGGCGACCGCGTGCTGGAGATCGGCTGCGGCTGGGGTGCGCTGGCCGAGATGACGGTCACCGAGTTCGAGGCCTCGCTGACCGGCGTGACGTTGAGTACCGAGCAGCTCGGCTGGGGCCGTGAGCGCATGGCCCGCCTGGGCCCGCAGGCCGCGGCACGTGCCGACCTGCGTCTGCAGGACTACCGCGACATTGCCGATGGTCCCTATGACGCGGTCTGCTCCATCGAGATGGTCGAGGCCGTGGGGCGCGAGTACTGGCCCACCTATTTCCAGAGCATTGCACGCCTGCTCAAGAGCGGTGGCCGCGCCTGCATCCAGAGCATCGTCATCGATGACCGCCTGTTCCAGCGCTACCTGCAGTCCACCGACTTCATCCAGCAGTACATCTTCCCCGGCGGTTGCCTGCCCTGCCCGACGGAGTTCCGCCGCCAGGCCGAGGCGGCCGGGCTGAAGGTGGTGGATGAATTTGCCTTCGGCCGTGATTACGCCGAAACCCTGCGCCGCTGGCGCCACCAGTTCCTGGCCGCGCGCGAGCGTGTGCTGCCACTCGGATTCGATGAAAGGTTCATCCGTCTATGGGAGTTCTATCTCGCCTACTGCGAAGCGGCCTTCGACGAGGGCAACACCGATGTGGTGCAGTTCACGCTGCAAAAAGCATAGCGTCTCTGCTGCTGGCCGGTGTGATGGTCCTCGACGCGCGGGCCGAGATCGCGCCGGCGGCTGCGCCGCTGGCGCAGCTGCGTGCGGCCGGCAGCGGCACCTACACCTACTGGGGCTTTGACGTTTACCAGGCCAGCCTCTGGGTCGAGCCGGGTGTTGAACCTGCGGCCTTCGCGCGCCAGCGCCATGCATTGGAGCTGCAGTACCTGCGCAACTTCAAGGGGCGCGACATCGCCGAGCGCTCCATCGAGGAGATGCGCCGCATCGGCCCTTTCAGCGAGGCGCAGGCCAAAGACTGGTTGCAGGCCATGGTGACGGCCTTTCCCGATGTGCGTGCCGGTGACCGCCTGCTGGGCGTGCACCTGCCGGGCCGCGGCGCGCAGTTCTATCACAACGGCCGGCCCACGAGCGAGGTCCGTGACCCCGAGTTCGCGCGCCTGTTCTTCGGCATCTGGCTGTCCGAGCAGACGCCCGCGCCCAAATTGCGCGCGGCCCTGCTCGGGTCGGTGCGTTGAAAGACCTCTGTGAACCCCGCTGCTACCCTTACGCTCACGCAGGCTGCACGTTACGGCCTCATGGGCCTGCCCCTGGCCTTCGTCGCCCTGCCGCTTTACGTGCTGCTGCCCAACCACTACGCGCGTGCCTTCGGCGTGCCGCTGGCCACGCTGGGGGCGCTGCTGCTGGCCACGCGCCTGCTGGACGCGCTGATTGACCCGCTGCTGGGCCGCTGGAGCGACCGGCTGTTCCGCCGCTCCACCGGTGCCCTGCTGGTCTGGGCCGGCATGGCCTGCGCCCTGATGGCGCTGGGCTTTGCCCTGCTCTTCTTCCCGCCGCTGCGAGAGGGTACCGGTCTGCTCGTCGTTGCGGCGGTCCTGCTGGTGCTGACTTACGCCGCGTTCAGTGCCGTGTCGCTGGCCCACCAGAGCTGGGGCGCACTGCTCGGCGCCGAGGCCCTGGTGCAGAGCCGGCTCGTGGCCTGGCGTGAGGGCCTGGGCCTGGTGGGCGTGCTGCTGGCCTCGGTGGTGCCGGTGGCGCTGGGTCTGCCAGTCATGGTGGGGCTGTTCACCCTGGCCTTGGGCGTAGGTTGGCTGGCGTGGCGCAGCGGCCCGCGACCGCCCCCCGTGGCAGCCGCCGATGAGGGGCCGCCCGGCCAGGTCTGGCTGCCCTGGCAGCGCGTACCGTTCCGACGTCTGCTCGCCGTCTTCATGCTCAACGGCATCGCCAGCGCGGTGCCGGCCACACTGGTGCTCTTCTTCGTGCAGGATCGCCTGCAGGCGCCGGCCGCGCAGGAGCCGCTGTTCCTGGGCAGCTACTTTCTGGCGGCGGCGCTGTCCATGCCCCTGTGGCTGCGCGCGGTGCGCGCCTGGGGGCTGGCGCGCAGCTGGCTGCTGGGCATGGCGCTGGCGGTGGCCGTCTTCGTCTGGGCCGCGACGCTGGGTGCGGGTGACGGCATGCTCTTCATCGCCATCTGCGTGCTCTCCGGTGCTGCGCTCGGTGCCGACCTGGTGATGCCCGGCGCCATGCTGGCCGGCCTGATCGGCCGCGCGGGTGACCTGGGCCGTGCCCAGGGCGCCTATTACGGCTGGTGGGCCTTTGCCACCAAGCTCAACCTGGCGTTGGCCGCGGGCCTGGCCTTGCCCTTGCTCGGGTTTTTCGGCTACGCGCCCGGCACGCGCGAGCCCCAGGCCCTGCAGGCCCTGACCTATGCCTACTGCCTGCTGCCCTGTGTGCTCAAGCTTGCCGCGGGCGGCTTGTTGTTCCAGTTCTTCGTACGGAAAGGATCCTCATGAAACGACGTTTGCTGC
Organism: Curvibacter sp.; assembly: GCA_003500955.1. Taxonomy (GTDB): domain Bacteria; phylum Pseudomonadota; class Gammaproteobacteria; order Burkholderiales; family Burkholderiaceae_C; genus Hylemonella. Next base: position 6,367 of record DNQP01000260.1, read on the forward strand.
TCACGGGCGCCGCCGCCCTGGGTGCCACCGGTCTCACCGGCTGCGCCTCGCCCACCATTGCCGATTACGCGGGCGAGAAGCCCGTGCTTGATCTGCGCAAGTATTTCAACGGCACGGTCGACGCCTGGGGCGTGTTCACCAACCGCTCGGGCAAGGTGGTCAAGCGCTTCACCGTGGTGATGAAGTGCAGCTGGAGCGGCGAGCCCGGCCGCGAGGTCGGCGTGCTCGACGAGGATTTCGTCTACTCCGATGGCACGACCCAGAAGCGTGTCTGGACGCTCAAGCGCAGCCCAGGTGAAGGCGGTCAGGGCCGCTACACCGGCACGGCCGGTGACGTGGTGGGCGAGGCGCAGGGTGAGGAGCGCGGCAACGCCTTCTACTGGAGCTATGACCTGGATCTGCCCGTGGATGGGCGCAACATCGTCGTCCATTTCGAGGACTGGATGTACCAGATGGACGAGCGCGTCATGCTCAACCGCGCCACGATGAGCAAATGGGGCGTAACCTTGGGCGAAGTGACCCTGTCCTTCACCAAACGCTGAGAGCCTGCCTATGCCCATGAATCCCCCGCTGCGCGACTGGAGCGGCAAGAATGTCTGGCTGGTCGGCGCCTCCACCGGCATTGGCGAGGCCTGCGCGCATCTGCTGCATGAGCGCGGCGCCACGGTGTTTGTCTCGGCGCGCCAGGCCGAGCGCCTGCAGGACTGGGTCGCGCGTCACCCGGGCAACGATGCCCAGGGACGGCCGCGTGCCGTGGCCCTGCCGCTGGACGTGACGGACCAGCGCGCGCTGCAGCTCGCCACCGAGGCGGTGGCGGCCCGCGGACCGATCGACCTGGTGGTCTACAGCGCCGGCTACTACAAGGCGCTGGGGGCCCAGCGCTACAGCCTGGACGAGATGCTGCGCCACGAGCAGGTCAACTACGTGGGTGCGCTTTATTTGCTCGACGCCGTGCTGCCCGTGTTGCAGCGTCAGGCCGCGGCCGGGCAGGGCGGGCACCTGAGCCTGATCAGCAGCGTGGCGGGCTTCCGTGGCCTGCCCCAGAGCCTGGCCTATGGGCCGACCAAGGCGGCCCTGATCAATCTGGCCGAGGCCTTGTACCTGGACCTGAGCGCCCAGGGCCTGGGCGTGAGCGTGGTGAACCCGGGCTTTGTCGAAACACCGCTGACGGCGCAGAACCGCTTCAAGATGCCGGCGCTGATCACCCCCGAGGTGGCGGCGCGCGAAATGCTCGCCGGCTGGGCGCGCGGCCAGTTCGAACTGCACTTCCCCAAACGCTTTACGCGCTGGCTCAAGTTCATGCGCCTGCTGCCCTACCGTCTCTACTTCCCCCTGGTGCGCAAGTTCACCGGGCTTTGATCTTCGTCATGCCATGAGCCACGCCGTCGAGAAAATCGTCGTCTTCTTCGAAACCCTCTCCCCCGAGAGCGTGCAGCGCTTCGGCCAGTTCTACACCGAGGATGCCTATTTCAAGGACCCCTTCAACGAGGTGCGGGGTATCGCGCCCATCCAGCGCATCTTTGCCCACATGTACACCGCGCTGCACGAACCGCGCTTCGTGGTCACGGGCCGCATCGTCGAGGGCGATCAGGTCTTCCTGAGCTGGGATTTCCATTTCCGCTTCCGCAACTTCAAAAGCACCCAGCCGCAGATCATCCGCGGCGCCACGCACCTGCGCCTGGCGGCGGATGGCCGCATCCGTTCGCACCGCGACTACTGGGACGCGGCCGAGGAACTCTACGAAAAGCTGCCCCTGGTCGGCGGTCTGATGCGCTGGCTGAAGAAGCGCGCCAATTCGTAAGCTGTCTTATGATTCCCGAGCTCACCTGGGAGTCTTTCATGTTGCCTGCCCCTTATGCCCCGGTCCTGTTCGGACTGATCCTCTCCGGACTCATGTCCCTGGTCGTCTCGGGCATCTCGACGCTGCGTGCGATCGGTCTGAGCGCCGATTTCCTGCACTTCTGGCTCACGGCCTGGCTGAGCGCCTGGCTGGTGGCTTTCCCGCTGGTGCTGGTCGTGGCGCCCTTCACGCGCCGTGTCGTCCAGCGCCTCGTTCAACAGGATCAATAAAACAGCGCCTCGAAACCCGCTTCCGGCGCGAAGCGTTTGTCCACATAACGCAGCCGGGTCGGGCCGGGCAGGGCACGCTCACGCACGCTGTGGCGCGGGTCGCCGGGGTAGCAGAGCACACGCACCCCCTGTTCATCGTCATAGGGCTCGGGCTGGACCAGCGCAGGTGACTTGCCACGGGCCTCGGCCAGCACGCTGGCCACATCGCCATGCCGGGCCAGATGCGCCAGACTCATGATCTGCGGCGGCGCGAGATCGATCAGCCCGTCGCGGTACTGCTCCAGCGCCGCGCGCGGCGCCAGCCAGACGCTGGCCGTGGTCTCGTAATCGTCATGGCGCGCAGTCTGCACGGTAGGTACCGCCGCGACGAAGAAGCGCGTGTCGAAGCGCTTGCTGCTGACCGAGGCCATGCGCGGCGTGATCCAGCGCGACCAGGGCTGCACGCTGCGCGTGTCCAGCTGCAGGCCCATGCGCGTCAGCACCTCGGCAAAGCCGTGGCCGGCGCGCAGCAAGGCGGTAGCCTCTGCCACCTGCGCCGCAGTGGCGCCGTGTGCGTAGAGCACCCCCGATTCCTCGAAGGCCTCGCGCAGTGCCGCCACATAGCAGCGCGCGGCGTGCTCGGCCGTGGCTGCGGGTTCGCCCAGCGCGGCGTGCAGCGCGGCCAGCGGCTGGTCCAGCTGCGGGATCAGCGCGCTGTCGGCGTCGTCGATCTTGCCGCCGGGAAAGACATAGGCGCCCGCCAGCACGTCCGAGGCCGTGGCGCGCTTGAGGAGGAAGACCTCCAGCCCGCGGGGCGCGTCGCGCAGCATGACCACGGTGGCCGCGTCGCGCGGAGGAGTGTCGAGGAGTTTGTGGTTGAGTTCCATGCTGTCGGTTCGGCGACGCAGCGTACGGACGCTGTCCGATAAGATTTGAGCATACGCTGACAGACGACAAGGAGACAGCATGATCGATTTCAAAGGCCGGGTGGCCATCGTGACGGGCGCTGGCGGCGGCCTGGGCAGGCAGCACGCACTGGCGCTCGCCAAGCGTGGCGCCAAGGTGGTGGTCAACGACCACGGCGGGGCCCGCGACGGCTCTGGCGGCTCGGCCAGCGCTGCGCAGGCGGTGGTGGACGAGATCCGCGCCGCGGGTGGCGAGGCCATCGCCAACGCCGCCTCGGTGACCGACTTCGAGGCCGTGCAGGCCATGGTGCAGCAGACGGTGGACACCTGGGGCCGCGTGGACATCCTCGTGAACAATGCCGGCATCTTGCGCGACAAGACCTTTGCCAAGATGGAGCTGGCCGACTTCCGCCTGGTGCTCGATGTGCACTTGATGGGCGCCGTGCATTGCTGCAAGGCCGTGTGGCCGCACATGACGGCGCAGAAGTACGGCCGCATCGTGATGACCACCTCGTCCAGCGGCCTCTACGGCAACTTCGGTCAGAGCAATTACGGCGCGGCCAAGCTGGCCCTCGTGGGGCTGATGCAGACCTTGTCGCTCGAAGGTGCGAAGAACGACATCCGCGTCAACTGCCTGGCGCCCACGGCCGCCACGCGCATGACCGAGGACCTGATGCCACCCGAGGTGCTGCGCGCCCTGCAGCCCGAGGCCGTGGTGCCGGCCATGCTGGTGCTGGCCAGCGAGGCCGCGCCCACGCGCACCACGCTCTGCGCGGGCGCGGGCAGTGTGGAGGCCGCGCACATCACGATGACCCAGGGTGCCTGGATCGGTATCGACGAAAGCGCCGATGTGCGCCTGGCGCAGCATCTGGCCGAGGTGCTCGACCGCACCCACGAAGTGGTGCCAGGCAGCGGCAGCGCCCAGGGCCAGCACGAGGTGGGCCGGGCCATGGCGATGCTCAAGGCCTGAGCGAAAGCCTTTTAAGCTGTGGGTCGGGGGTTCGATTCCCTCCGGGAGGCCAATTGAATCAACAACTTATTGTTGTTTCTGGGTTAAAAGCTTCTCGGAGGGGTTCTTCTGGTTTGGGTTTTTCGGATATAGACTCAAACTGAAGGGATGTGAACTATGCGCCAGCAGCTTGGTCGATTTTGCGTGGTAGCTTCAATGCTCTGTGGATTCTCTGGTGGTGCGTTCGCGCAGTCGGAAGGCTACGTATGCATTGCGGAAAAGGCTGTCGGCTTTAAGTTCGACAACTCCTCAAGAAAATGGGCGTCGGCGAACTTCGATGTGAGCAGTTCGCGGTACTTGCTCTCCAAAGGCGCTTCGGGGTGGGAGTGGAAGTCCTTCGGTGAAAAATCCGGCAGCGATTGCTCTGGCAACTTCACAGAGTTCAACGTGATTCGCTGTGAAGGGATTTTCGACCAAGTCGTCGTGATGAACCGCGAAACGCTGCGCTACCAGCTTATTTACGGAATAGCGTCTACTATTCGAAACACAAAGGGCGACACTCCCTTCATCGAAGTCGGTACGTGCGCGAAGATGTGATGCGCTCAGCCTTTGAAGAGGCCCTCTAGTCTGTCCTGATTCGCGCCGCGTAGACCGCAATCTGTCGCAGGTACGCAGCACCGGACGATAGAGCAAGGACGGCTAGTTCCTCAGACGGCGCAACGACATGTTCTTGAGGCTGGCCGTGACGATAGTTGTGCAAAGATTCGACCCAGTCTGCGAGCCCATCGAAAAGACCTGAAAGGACTTTCTGTTCAATGGGATCATGATTTGCGACGGCCAAACACTTTTGCTTGAGCGTGTTCTGGACTAACCAGCGGTTAAGATTCTGCGTATCAGGAACGATTAGCCGAGCCAAAACTTCAAGAGACTCAAACATCGACCGAACTGCAGCCTTAGTATCGGGCGGAGTGGAATCTAGGTGCCGATGCGCATCCTCGAAAGCTCCAAGAACGCCAGCAAACCCGGGCGCCTCTAGCGCCTTTACGGTAGCGCTGCGAATTCGCTCAAACTGTTCATCGACGAAATAGTGAACAACGCAGTTCTGATCGACACGATAGCCAATGTTCTCCTCCTGCATTGCCCTCGCAACGAAGTCTCTCCACTCCTGACCGTGTGTGGCGAGTCGATTTTTACAGAGGACGCGATAAACGATCGTGATTCCGTCTAACAGATCACGGAGCTCAGCTTCTTGTAAGTCTTCGGAGAACCATCTGGCGATCCCTCGCCACTTGCACCTCGCGCCGGTTTCGAGCTCGTACTCGTTAATAACTTGGTCGTTGTAGTTTCTGCTGAACTGATCTCTGAAGCAGGCGGCGATTCGATTCCTGAAGCGCCCGCTATCGCGCGTTGGCTTGCCGCGTTCTAGATAGATTTGGCTGAAACGTTCTCCCTGATTCATGGTCTCGATATTAAGGCCAACGTCGGATGCGGTAAAGAATAGACCCCGACCGAATTACCCTGCCCGGGGTCAAAATCAACAAGCGACCCGGACGAAGGCCGCTCCGGCTCAACGCGCGGAGGAGAGCGAGCGGTGATCGTTACGCGACCGTCTTGAGCTGGCAGTAGAGGAGGCCCGGCTGCAGCACCGCGAAGTCCGCGCGCATGTGCGCGATCAGCAGGTGTTCCGCCTTGCCCGACGTCTCAGTGCTTCATCTCCAGCCGCAGGTAGTTGCGCAAGAGGAGCGCCATGGCCGCGCTGAGGTTGCCGAATAGCGCGGTGCCGGCGGTGAGGGTGGTGGTTTGTAGCTCGGCCATGTCGTTCAGCAGCGGGGGCTTGCCGAGCGAGGTGCCGGCCGTGCTGGCGAGTTGGCTCGCTCGGGCGATCATGTCCACCGGAGCGGAGATGTGCGCCGAGGGCGGTGCTCGGTTCAGCGCCGAGCCGACCGCCGCGAGCGTAACCCTAGAGGGGTACCTCCGCGGCAATTCGTTGGAAGCTTGATTTTCCTTTTGCGACAACGATTTATGGAGAATGATCGGGCTTGTCGAAGCTTCCGAAATCCGTCGAAATCCGCCTTCAGCGCAGCAAGGCGCTGGCCACCACGATGGCGACGTGGCCCGCTACCGTGAGCCAGTACACGATCAGGAAGCGCGGCTTGGCGGTCTTGTGACGCAGTCGCCGCTGCGCCAGCAGCGCGCCGGGCCAGCCGCCGAGCAGCGCGAGCAGGTGCAGGGTGCGTTCCGGTACACGCCGATGACCCCGCTGTGCGGCCCGCTTGTCCACGGCGTACATAGCGTAGCTGAGCACGCTCATCAGCACCATGCCGGCGATGAGCAGCAGCGTGAAGGACATGCAGTTGCTCAGGCCCGCAGCCGCAGTTCGGCTTCCTGCTGCCACCAAGCGGCCGCTGCGTAGTAGCCTTCCCAGACACAGCCGTTGCAGCCACGACCGCAGCAGGTGGTGGGCAGGGGCGGTGGTGGGCGCAGGGACACACCGGCCTCTTGTGCGCGCTGTTGCCACTGGGCGAACATGGCTTGCGTGACGGTCAGAGGGTCATTGGGAGGTGGGGGCGGGCAGGAGCGCGTCATACCGGTGGGGAAGACCCTGCACAGCAGGGTTTATCCCCTCATGGTACCTTCGACCACCGATTAAAAAGAGAGTCCGTCGTAGGAAGTTCTGCATGAGCACCCCCTTCGTTTCCCCGAATCTGACGCCCGAGCGCCTGCTCGGCATCCGCCGGGGCATCGAGAAGGAAAGCCTGCGTGCCCTGCCGGACGGCATGCTGGCACTCACGCCGCATCCGGCGGCGCTGGGCTCGGCACTCACGCATCCGCACATCACCACCGACTACTCCGAGTCGCAGCTCGAGCTGATCACCGGCGTGCATGCGGGCGTGCAGGACTGCCTGGACGAACTCACGGAGATTCATCAGTACACCTACCGCAGCCTCAACGAGGCGGGCGAGGAGATGCTCTGGGTCTCCAGCATGCCCTGCAGCCTGCCGACCGACGAAACGATCCCGCTGGGTCGCTATGGCTCGTCGAACATCGGTCGCGCCAAGAGCGTCTACCGTATGGGGCTAGGTCATCGCTACGGCCGGCGCATGCAGACCATCTCGGGCATCCACTACAACTGGTCGCTGCCCGGCGTGGACAACGAGGGCTACTTTGCGCTGATCCGCAACTTCCGTCGCCATGCCTTCCTGCTGCTCTACCTGTTCGGCGCCTCGCCGGCGGTCTGTGGCAGTTTTGTGGAAGGACGTCAGCACGAGCTGCAGACCCTGGCGGGCAAGACGCTCTACATGCCGCACGGCACCTCGCTGCGCATGGGTCGCCTGGGCTACCAGAGCGAGGCTCAGGCTTCGCTGGCCGTGAGCTACAACAGCCTCGAAGGCTATGCCGCCTCGCTGCACGATGCGCTCACGCGGCCCTGGCCAGCCTACGAGGCGCTGGGCGTGCTTAACCCCGGCGGCGACTACATCCAGCTGGCCACCAGCCTGCTGCAGATCGAGAACGAGTTCTACGGCACCATCCGTCCGAAACGCACCATCTTTCAGGGGGAGCGTCCGCTGCACGCACTGCGTGAACGCGGTGTGGAGTATGTGGAAGTGCGTCTGATGGACCTCGATCCCTTCGAGCCTGTGGGCATCCAGGCGCAGACCCTGCGTTTCCTCGATGTCTTCCTGCTGCACTGTCTGACGAGCGCGAGCCCACCCGACACACCGCAGGAAATTGCCGAGCTGGCGCGCAACCAGCACCTGACAGCCGCACGCGGGCGCGAACCGGGCCTGCAACTGCTGCGCGGCGGCGGTGCCGTGACGCTGCGCGACTGGGGGCTGGAACTGGTGCAGGCCTGCGAGCCCATTGCCCGTGCGCTCGATGCCGCGCATGGCAGCGGCGACTACAGCGCCGCCGTCGCCGCGGCGCGCGCCGCTCTCGATGACCCGTCGCGCCTGCCCTCGGCGCGTGTGCTGGCGGCCATGGTGGCGCAGCACGACAACTCTTTCCTGCGCTTCGTGCGTGCGCGCTCGCAGCAGACCCGCCAGGAGCTGCTGGCTCGGCCCTGGACGCCGCAGCAGCAGGTGAAATACGAGGTGATGGCGCGCAAGTCCGTCGAGGCGCAGCGCGCCATCGAGGCGGCCGACACCATGCCGTTCGAGATCTTCCGCCAGCAGTACGTCTCAGCCTCGCGGCTCGGACTGCCGGCGCGCGCGACGGCGCAGGCCGTAGCGGCCTAGCAGCGCAGCCCCCAGCACCAGGGCGAACCAGCCCACCACACGGCCGCCGGCCAGCAGTTCCTGTACCGATGGGGAGCGGGCGACGTAGGGCCCGATCAGGATGGCCACGCCGATCAGCGTGATCACGAGGCCTTTGAAGAGGAGGTCCTGGTCGGGTTTTTGCATGGGGGGATTATCGGGCTTGCGCTTTGCTGTTTCCGTTCAAGTGGTGGTTCTGCCCTCGTGGCTTTGCCGGGTCTCGCCCCGGCGGGCTGGGTTTGGCCCGGATGTGCGCCCGGCGGCGCACCTACTTTTCTTGCGTCGCCAAGAAAAGTAGGCAAAAGAAGGCGACCCTGGTGTCTGTGACCCCGGCTGTGCCGGGGCAACCTGCGATGCTCGTGCCAGGCGGTAGCCGCGCAAACTCGCTGCGCTCAGACATGTGCGTCTCTTGATCCGCCTGCCGCTGCGCTTCTCGGCACAGAAACAAGGGCGAGGGATACCAACAACCGAACAGCCGAACCCCACAAGGACGCGCCATGGCGCGTCCT
>DNQP01000216.1:0-2589 GCA_003500955.1 Curvibacter sp.
CGGGTTGAGGTCTTCGCGCTGGATGTTCTCGATCAGCGCCATGGCGGCGGCGGCCTCGTTGGGCACATCGCGCACGAGCACGGGCACGCTGTCCAGGCCGGCCAGTTTGGCGGCGCGGAAACGGCGCTCACCGGCGATGATCTCGTGCTTGCCGGCGTTGGGGCCGTCGCTGAGCTTGCGCACGAGGATGGGGCTCATGATGCCCTGCGCCTTGATGGACTCGGCGAGTTCGTAGAGCGCGCCCTCGTCCATGCGCGTGCGCGGCTGGTACATGCCGGGCACGAGCTCGTCGAGCTTGAGGCTGCCCGTGGTCTGGCCGTCGCGGGCCTCGTTCATCGCCGCCACTCCGGCGCGGGTGTCATCGACCTTGGGGCCCAGCAGGGCTTCGAGTCCGCGGCCGAGGCCCTTGGGTTTCTTGGTGACCATGGTTCTTACTTTCTCAATTCAATAGTCGTTCACAGCGCCATGAGGCGCTGCAGCAGCGCATGGCCTGCGGGCCAGTCGCCCAGGTTCGAGTCGGCGTTGATGTGACCGGCCAGGCCGGCATCGACGAGTTCGGCGCCCCAGTCGGCCGCGAGCCCCGAGGCCATCTCGAAGCTGCAGCGCGGGTCGTTGCGGCTGGCGACGAGGAGGCTCGGGAACGGCAGGCGCTGGCGGGCTATGGGCCACCAGCTCGGCAGGATGGAACGCACCTCGTCACGCGCCACGTCACCGGGCGCAACGAGCAGCGCACCCTTGACGCGGTGGGCGTTGCGCGTGTGCGCGGCCCAGGCCGCGACGAGGATCACGCCCAGGCTGTGCGCCACGAGCACGGCGGGTTCGGTGCAACCGAGCACGGCTTCTTCCAGCTGGATCTGCCAGTCGCCGCGCAGCGGTCGCTCCCAGTCGTGCTGCTGCACGCGCACGTAGCCGTGCGTCGCCTCCCAGCGGCTCTGCCAGTGGCCGGCGCCGGAGTCGTGCCAACCCGGGAGAATCAGGACATTGCTCGCTTGCATGCTATCTTTTTATGAGCGGCCACTTGCTCACTTCATCTTCTGGATGCGCGCGACCATCTCTTCGGCAAAAGAGACAAAGGACTGCGCCCCCTTGGACGCCGGATCGAAGACCACGCCGGGCAGGCCGTAGCTCGGTGCCTCGGCCAGGCGCACATTGCGCGGGATGACGGCGTCGAACACCTTGTCGCCGAAATGGGCCTTGAGCTGGTCGCTCACCTGGGCCTGCAGCGTGACGCGCGGGTCGAACATCACGCGCAGCAGGCCGATGATTTCCAGATCGGGGTTCAGGTTGGCGTGCACCTGCTTGATGGTGTTGACCAGATCAGTCAGGCCTTCGAGCGCGAAGTATTCACACTGCATGGGCACGATGACACCGTGCGCGCTGCACAGGCCGTTGAGCGTGAGCATGGACAGGCTGGGCGGGCAGTCGATGAGCACGAAGTCGTACTCGTCGTTGACCTTGGCCAGCGCCTCCTTCAGGCGCTTCTCTCGGCGCTCCACATCGACGAGCTCCACCTCGGCGCCCGCGAGTTCGCGGTTGGCACCGAGGATGTCGTAGCTGCAGCCGCCTTCGATGAGCTTCTCGCTTTTGACGCGGGCCTCGGCGATGGTGGCCGATTCGAGCAGCACGTCGTAGAGCGTGTACTGCAGCTGGCGCTTGTCTACGCCCGAACCCATGGTGGCATTGCCCTGGGGATCGAGGTCCACCATCAGCACGCGCTGCCCCACCTTGGCCAGCCCCGCCGCGAGGTTCACGGTCGTCGTGGTCTTGCCCACGCCACCCTTCTGGTTGGCCACGCAGAAAATCTTCGCCATCAGGTCGTCCCTTGTGTGTTTGTGAGATCAGCGGGTGAAAGCAAGACGCAAGCCGAAGCCGATGAGGCAGAGGCCGGCGAGTTTCTCCAGCACGCGGCCAAGCAGCGGGTTGGCACGCAGGTGCCCGGCCAGGTGGTGGGTGAGCAGGGTGAGACCCAAGCCGTAGAGAAAGGTGAGGAAGGCAATGGTCACCGCCATGAAGCCGAAGGTCCACAGACCCTGGTGGGTGGCCGGGTCCACGAATAGCGGGAAGAAGGCCAGGTAGAACATGATGGCCTTGGGGTTGAGCAGGGTGATGACCATGGCCTGCTTCAGGTAATGGCCAGCCCTGATGTTGAGCACGGGCGCCTGGCCAGGCTTGGCCAGCAGCATCTGCAGACCCAGCCAGGCCAGGTAGGCCGCCCCACCCCACTGCAAAAGATTAAAAGCGGTCGGGTAGGCGATCAACAGCGCAGCCACGCCGGCCACGGCGGCCCACATCAACACCTGGTCACCCAGGATCACGCCCAGGGTGGCCGCCAGCCCGCCACGCACCCCGCCCTTGCTGGTGGAAGTGATCAGCGCCAGATTGCCGGGGCCCGGGATCAGCAAAAAGATGATGATGGTGACGACGAAGGCACCGTAATCGGCAACGCCAAACATGGGGATTTCTTCGGAAACGGAAGGGTGCAGTGTACGGCAGGAATTCTGGCGTTCCGGCTTCGGTTTGTTTCACGTGGAACGTTTCTGGTTTGCTGCGTATTTGCCTGCGGCGCTTTTGTAATCCCCCCCTATCCCC
>DNQP01000216.1:2935-8765 GCA_003500955.1 Curvibacter sp.
CCCGCCGGGGTGGAAAGGGGGGCCTGATTTGGCTTCCTCGTACAGGCTACGCTTCTAAGGCACGAACCGTCGCCAGCGCCATTTCAAGCCGCGACTTCGGGGAGACGGTCGTAGTCGACGGGGCTAACGGCTTGCACACCCCTGGCTGGCGGCTGCGCGCCAGCAACGAGAAAAATGCAGGGGCTCGGTTGCGGCAGGTCGGAACGACCGCCGCCGGTGGCGCATTGCTGCGGAGCCGTTGACTACGACCGGCTCCACGCAATGCTGGCGCACAGACCCAGTTCGCGACATCGCGCGCTGTAGAAGCGTAGCCGGCGCGACGAGATCAAATCCAGGCCCCCTTCTCTGCCCCGGCGGGGGCAGAGAAGGGCGGGGGGATGAGTGGGGGGTTACAAAAGCGCCGCAGGCAAAATACTCAAGCCAACGAAGAAAGCCGGAGCCAAACAAGACACCGCTCAGCCCCCAACCCCGGAACCAACAGCTGTTCCACGTGAAACACCTCCACCCCCGCCGGCAGCTGGGCCAACTCATCCGCCGGGTGTTTCCCCTTCATCGCCATCCAGGCCCCCGCCGGCGCCAGGGCCGAACGGGACCAGGAAGTGAAGTCGACCAGGGAGGCGAAGGCCCGGGAACAGACCACATCAAAGTGGTCGTCGAGGTTTTCGACCCGGGCGTGTAGGCCTTTGAGATTGGGCAGCTTCAGAGCCAGGGCGGCTTGCTGGATGAAGGTGGCTTTTTTGGCCACGGTGTCCACGCAGCTCACAGCGATGTCCGGGCAGCAGATGGCGATGACCACGCCGGGCAGACCGGCGCCGGAGCCAACATCCAGCAGGCGCAAGCCCCGCCCGTCCACCGGCTGGCGGCCGGCCAGTTGCTGCCGCAGCGGCCGGACGACGGCCAGGCTGTCGAGCAGGTGGTGGGTCAGCATCTCGGCCGGGTCACGCACGGCCGTGAGGTTGTAGACCTTGTTCCACTTCTGGATCAGGGTCAGGTAGTCCAACAGCTGGACTATCTGGGCGTCGGACAGGTTCAGGCCGAGTTCGGCCACCCCGGATTTCAGGGTAGATTGAAGATCTACCGTCATGCCGCCTCGGTCTCTTCGACCTTGGCGAAACCGCGGAAGCCACCCTTTTTCAGGTGGATCAGCAGCAGCGAGATGCTGGCCGGCGTGATGCCGGAGATACGGCTGGCCTGGCCCAGGGTTTCCGGACGGTGCTTCTGCAGCTTCTGCCGGGCCTCGATGGACAGGGCCGTGACGGCCATGTAGTCCAGGTCGGCCGGGAGCTTGAGGTTTTCGTAATGGGCGGCGCGCTCGACCTCGTCCTTCTGGCGGTCGATGTAGCCCGAGTACTTGGCCCCGATCTCGATCTGCTCGACCACCGCCCCCGCCAGATCGCCCAGCGTTTCACGTGAAACCTCGGCGCTGGCGTACTTGCCGCCATCCAGGGACATGAGCCCGGCGTAGCTCACATCGGGCCGGCGCAGCAGGTCAAAGAGGTGGTACTCGCGCTCGATCGTCGTACCCAGCACCCGCTCGGCCTCAGCTGCCGACAGGATGCGCGGGTTGACCCAGGTGGCCTTGAGGCGTTCGGTTTCACGTGAAACCGCATCGCGCTTGCGGCAGAAAGCATCCCAGCGGGCGTCGTCCACCAGGCCCAGCTTGCGGCCCGTTTCGGTCAGGCGCAGGTCGGCATTGTCCTCGCGCAGCTGCAGGCGAAACTCGGCCCGGCTGGTGAACATGCGGTAGGGCTCGGTCACGCCCTGGGTGGTGAGGTCGTCGACCAGCACGCCCAGATAGGCTTCGTCGCGGCGCGGCTGCCACGGGCCCTCGCCCCGGCACTGCAGCGCGGCGTTGATGCCGGCGTACAGACCCTGGGCCGCCGCCTCTTCATAACCCGTCGTGCCATTGATCTGGCCGGCGAAGAACAGCCCGTTGATCTGCTTGGTCTCGAAGCTGCCTTTGAGGGAGCGCGGGTCGAAGTAGTCGTACTCGATGGCGTAGCCCGGGCGCAGGATGTGGGCGTTCTCCAGCCCCTTCATGCTGCGGACCAACTCATATTGAATGTCAAAGGGCAGGCTGGTAGAGATGCCGTTGGGGTAGTACTCGTTGGTCGTCAGGCCTTCGGGCTCCAGGAAGATCTGGTGGCTGTCCTTGTCGGCGAAGCGGTTGATCTTGTCTTCCACGCTAGGGCAGTAACGCGGGCCCACCCCTTCGATCTTGCCGGTGAACATGGGGCTGCGGTCGAAGCCGGAGCGGATGATCTCGTGCGTGCGCTCGTTGGTATGGGTGATCCAGCAGGGCATCTGCTGCGGGTGCATGGCGGCATTGCCCATGAAGCTGAACACGGGCACCGCGCCCTCGTTCACGCCGCCGGGCATGCCGTCGCCCGGTTGCTCGGTGCACTGGGAAAAGTCGATGCTGCGGCCGTCGATGCGCGGCGGGGTGCCGGTCTTGAGGCGGCCCTGCGGCAGCTTGAGCTCCTTGAGCCGGCCCGACAGGCTGACAGCCGGCGGATCACCGGCGCGGCCCGCCGCGTAATTGTTCAGTCCCACGTGGATCTTGCCGTCCAGGAAAGTCCCGGCGGTCAGCACCACGGTGCGGCTGCGGAAACGGATGCCCACCTGGGTGACGGCGCCGACCACCCGGTCGCCCTCGACCATCAGGTCGTCCACGGCCTGCTGGAATAGCCAGAGATTGGGCTGGTTTTCCAGGCGACGGCGGATGGCCGCCTTGTAGAGTATGCGATCGGCCTGGGCGCGGGTGGCGCGCACGGCCGGGCCCTTGGAACTGTTGAGGATGCGGAACTGGATGCCGCCCTCGTCCGTGGCGATGGCCATGGCGCCGCCCAGTGCGTCCACCTCTTTCACGAGGTGGCCCTTGCCGATGCCCCCGATGGACGGGTTGCAGCTCATCTGGCCCAGAGTCTCGATGTTGTGCGTCAGCAGCAGGGTCTTGGCGCCCATGCGTGCAGACGCCAGCGCGGCTTCCGTGCCGGCATGGCCGCCGCCAACGACGATGACATCGAATTCTTGTGGGTAGAGCATGGGGAACAGGCGCCTGCGGGCGCGCACGTGGGGCCGAGTGGCCGAGGAGGTCGTGATTTTACTTGCCTGCCTCATTTTTCGCCAGCCGCGGGGCAAGTAAGCGGGGACTATGGTTCAATCCCGGGCATGAAAGTCCTCGTCTTCGCGGGCAGCACCCGCCTGCAGTCCTACAACCGCAAACTGGCCCGCGTCACCGCCGAGATGGCGCGCGCCAGCGGCGCCGAGGTGACCCACCTGGAACTGGGCGACTACGACGTACCGCTCTACAACGGGGACCTCGAGGAACGCGGCACCCCGCCCGACGTGATCAGACTCAAGCAGATCTTCTTCGAGCACCCGGCCTGGATCATCTGCACGCCGGAGTACAACGCCAGCTACCCGGCCCTGGTGAAAAACACCTTCGACTGGCTCTCGCGCTCCGTGCCCAACAACCCCGACTGGACCGACGGCTACAAGCCGACGCAAGGCAAGGTGGTGGGCGTCCTCAGCGCCTCCCCCGGCGCGCTCGGCGGCCTGCGCTCGCAAAGCCACCTGGTCCCTTTGCTGCTCAATCTGCGCTGCTGGGTCGCGCCGCAGAGCTACGCACTGGGCCGCGCGGCCGAGGCCTTTGATGCCGAGGGCCGGCTGGTCAACGAGGCGGCGCGCAAACCCATCCAGGCCGTGATCGACCAGGTGCTGTTCGCAGCCCAGCGGCTGAACGCCTGAGCTATCAATTTCATAGCGATGGACTGCCGCCCGGGCTGCGCTGCCTGCTGCATTGCCCCTTCCATCTCCAGCCCCTTTCCCGGCATGCCTGAGGGCAAGCCGGCCGGGGTGCGCTGCGTGCAGCTGGATGCCGCGGGCCGCTGCCTACTCTTCGGCCGCCCAGAGCGGCCGGCGGTCTGCGCCAGCCTGCGGCCGTCACAGGAGATGTGCGGCGACTCCCGTCACGCGGCCTTGACTTTCCTCAAGAATCTGGAAGAAATGTCACGCCCATCGCGCGCCTAGGCATGGCGCATCGCGAGCAACGGCCGCAGAATCTCGACGGAGACACTCTTACATCCATAGCTATGAGCGAGGCCCCTGAGGCCACTGTCGTTGGTGAGCCCATTCTTTGGGAAAAGCTGCCGCTGCAACGTCTGCCGCATGTCGTGTTGCTGCTCGGACTGGGCCTGAGCCTGCTGGTCTACTTCGCCACCCTGCGCTCGCTGGAACAGAAGCAACGCGCCTACTTTGAATTCCGCGCGCGCGAGGCAGCGGCACTGATCGACAACCGCCTGCGCAGCTACCAGCAGGTGCTGCGCAGCGTCAGCGGCCTGTTCGAGACCCAGCCTGTCGTCAGCCGGGCGGAATTCCACACCTATGTCGAGCACCAGAACCTGAGCGAGCACTTCCCAGGCATCCAGGGCGTGGGATACGCGCGGGTCGTGCCGCCCGAGCGCCTGGCCGAGCACACCGCCGAGCTGCGGCGCGAGGGCTTTCCGTTCTACGAGATCAAGCCCGCCGGGCCGCGCCCGCTCTACACTTCCATCGTCTACATCGAGCCCTTCTCCGGCCGCAATCTGCGCGCCTTCGGCTACGACATGTACTCCGAGCCGGTGCGCCGCCTGGCCATGGACCGGGCCGTGGACACGGGGGACATGGCCTTGTCCGGCAAGGTTCGCCTGCAACAGGAAACCGGCACGGACGAGCAGGCCGGCTTCCTGATCTACCAGGCCCTGTTCCGGCAGAACCAGGGGCACGAGACGCTGGCACAGCGTCGCGAACAGCTGCTGGGCTGGGTCTACGCGCCGTTTCGCATGAGCGACTTCATGCGCGGCCTGCTCGGTGAACAGGCCCAGGACCTGCAGATCGACATCTATGACGGCGCTGCACGCTCGGCGCAAGGCCTGATGTACGGCGAGGACCTGGAGGCGGGCCAGCAAGCCCCGACCCACTACGAGTCCATGCAAGGAATCTCGCTGATGGGCCATGGCTGGACCCTGCGCATCCGCGCCAACGACAGCCTGCTCACCCGCGTCGAGAGCCGTTTGCCGGCCACGCTGGGCCTGAGTCTGGGCTCGCTCAGTCTCATCCTGGGCGCTCTGGTCTGGGTGCTGGTGACCGGGCGTGATCGCGCCCTGCGCACCGCCGAGCGCATGAACGCCGAGCTGCTGCAGGAACGCGCGCGGCTGAGCGCGATCATTGACGGCACACGCGTGGGCACCTGGGAATGGAACGTGCAGACCGGCGCCACCGTCTTCAACGAGGAATGGGCCCAAATCGTGGGCTACACCCTGCAGGAGCTGGCGCCGGTGAACATCGACACATGGATGACGCTCGCGCATCCCGAGGACCTCAAACGGTCGGCAGAACAGCTGCAGGCCCACTTCGAGGGTCGGACCGGGCACTACGAGTTCGAGGCTCGGATGCGCCACAAACTCGGTCACTGGGTCTGGGTCCTGGACCGCGGCAAGGTGACAAACTGGACCGACGACCGCCAGCCGCTGATGATGTACGGCACCCACCAGGACATCACGGCCCGCAAGCAGCAGGAAGAGCTGTTCCGCCACGGCGCGCAGCACGATCCACTGACCGGCCTGCCCAACCGCGTGCTGCTCGGCGACCGGCTGGAACGCGCCCTGCTCGCCGCGCGGCGCGACAACGGCGAACTGGCGCTGCTGTATCTGGACCTCGACGGCTTCAAGGAGGTCAACGACGCGCACGGCCATGAGGCTGGCGACGTGGTGCTGCGCACCATGGCGCGGCGCATCCACGCCTGCATACGCGCTTCCGACACGCTGGCGCGCCTGGGCGGCGACGAGTT
>DNQP01000216.1:9072-9367 GCA_003500955.1 Curvibacter sp.
CGCGCCTGGGCGGCGACGAGTTCGTCGTGCTATTGCCCGACATGAAGGACCATGGGCATGCGCTGAGCCTGGCCGACAAGATCATCGCCGAGGTGCGCCGCCCCGTGACCCTGCACCAGGGCGTGAGCGTGCATCTGTCCGCCAGCATCGGCATTGCCTTCTACCCGGCGCACGGCACCGACGCCCAGACCCTGATGACGCACGCCGACCAGGCCATGTACGCCGCAAAAAAAGGCGGCAAGAATGCCGCCCGGGTCTACGACGCCCACCAGACCCCGGCACCGACGGTGCCGGG
>DNQP01000216.1:9673-9888 GCA_003500955.1 Curvibacter sp.
CCGGCACCGACGGTGCCGGGGGGACTGCCTTAGAAGGGGTAGTGGCGCGGGGTCGTCTGCACGGTGATCCAGCGCAGCTCGGTGAACTCGGCAATGCCGGCCTTGCCGCCAAAGCGGCCCAGACCCGAGCCCTTGACGCCGCCAAAGGGCATCTGGGCTTCGTCGTGCACCGTGGGACCGTTGACGTGGCAGATGCCGGAATCGATGCGGCGGGT
>DNQP01000216.1:10209-16534 GCA_003500955.1 Curvibacter sp.
CCACGTTCATGGCGCGTGCGATGTCACCGCCGAAGACCGCGGCCGACAGGCCGTACTCGTTGTCGTTGGCGCAGGCCACGGCCTCTTCCACCCCGTTGACGCGCACGATGCACTTGACCGGGCCAAAGGTCTCCTCGTGGTAGATCTTCATGGCCGGGGTCACGTGGTCGAGGATGGTGGCGGGCATCAGCGTGCTGGTGGCCTTCTCGCCGCAGACCAGCTTGGCGCCCTTGGCCAGGGCGTCGTCGATCAGGCGGTTGCAGTGCTCGACCGTGCTCATGCCGATGACCGAACCCAGCACCACGGGCTCGGGCTTGCGCGGGTCACCCAGCGGCAAGTTCTTGGCCTTGTCGGCGAACTTCTTGACGAAGGCGTCGGCGATCTTCTGGTCGACGATGATGCGCTCGGTGGACATGCAGATCTGGCCGCTGTTGGCGAAGGCGCCAAAGGCCGCGCCATTGACGGCGTCGTCGATGTCGGCGTCATCGAGGACGACCATGGGCGCCTTGCCACCGAGCTCCAGCACCACGGGCTTGAGGTACTTGGCGCAGGTCATGGCGATGATCTTGCCCACCTTGGTCGAGCCCGTGAAGTTCACGCGGCGCACGGCCGGGTGGGCCACCATGGCCTCCACCACGGCACCGGCGTCGGCCGGCGCATTGGTGACGTAGTTCACCACGCCGGGCGGAAAGCCCGCGTCCTGCAGGGCCTCGATGATGAGCTGGTGGGTGCGCGGGCAGTTTTCCGAGCCCTTCAGAATCACGGTGTTGCCGCAGGCCAGGGGCGTGGCGATGGCACGCGTGGCCAGGATGATGGGCGCGTTCCAGGGCGCGATGCCCAGCACCACGCCGGCGGGCTGGCGCACGCCCATGGCCAGCGAGCCCGGCACGTCGGAGGGAATCACTTCACCGGCGATCTGCGTGGTCAGCGCGGCGGCCTCGCGCAGCATGCCGGCGGCCAGCATGCAGTTGAAGCCGGCCCACATGGCGGTGCCGCCGGTCTCGGCGCCCACGGCCTCGATGAACTTGGGCACCTTGGCTTCCAGCGCGTCAGCGGCTTTCAGCAGCAGCATGCGGCGCTCGGTGGGACCGGTCTGGCTCCAGGTCTTGAAGGCTTCGGCCGCGGCCTCGACGGCCATCACCGCGTCGGCCGGCGAGGCGGCCGGGGCACGCGTGGCCACGGTGCCATCGAGCGGGTTGCGGCGCTCGAAGGTGGCGCCCTTCTCGGCGGTGACCTTGAGGCCATTGATGAGCATGGACATATCGGACATGGTTTTCTCCTGGACAGGTTCAGTTCGTTAAACGGGGGTGGTCTTGCGGCGACGCTCGACGGCGTCGGCCGCGCTGGTCTTGTCGGCGGCGTCGGCGCCCAGATAGGCTTCGCGCACGACGTTGGAACGCTCGAGCAGGCGGGCCGGGCCGCTGGCCACCAGGGTGCCGCGCTCCAGCACATAGCCGCGGTCGGCCACGGCCAGCGCCTTCTTCACGTTCTGCTCCACCATGAGCACGGTGGTGCCCTGGTCGGCGATGCGGCGGGCCATGCCCAGCAGCTCGTCGACCATGCGCGGGGCCAGACCCAGCGAGGGTTCGTCGAGCATGAGCAGGCGCGGGGCGCTCATCATGGCGCGCGCCACGGCCACCATCTGCTGCTCGCCCCCGCTCATGGTGCCGGCCAGCTGGTGGATGCGCTCGCGCAGCTTGGGGAAGTCGGCCAGCACCTGCTCCATGCGGCGCGCGCGTTCGGCCTTGCTCACCAGCCAGCCGCCGAGCTCCAGGTTCTCCAGCACGCTCATCTGCGGGAAGAGCTGGCGGCCCTCGGCCACCAGGGTCATGCCGCCGCGCACGATCTCGTGCGTCTTCTCGGGCAGGTCCTCGCCATCGAGCAGCACCAGACCCTGACGCGGGATCAGGCCCATGAGCGACTTGAGCAGCGTGGTCTTGCCGGCGCCATTGGGGCCGAGGATCACGGTCAGGCCGGGCTTGACCTCGAAGCGCAGGTCGCGCAGCACGAGGAAGGCGCCGTAACCGGCACTGAGACCCCGCACCTGCAGGTGCGCACGTTTCTGGTCCCCCAGCACAAAGGGGGTGTCGCGGTACCACATCATGCGGCCACCTCCTCGGCTTCGGGCTCGGCCATCTCGTCGCCCAGATAGGCTTCGATCACCTCGGGATTGCGCACCACGTTGGCCGGCGTGTCGTCGGCGATCTTGCGGCCTTGGTGCAGCACGATGACACGCTCCACATGGCGCAGCAGCGTGGTCACGGCGTGCTCGATCCAGATCACGGTCAGGTCCAGCTCGTCGCGCAGGCGGCCGATCAAACGCGCCATCTCCTCAATCTCGGCTTCGGTCAGGCCGGCGGCCACCTCGTCGAGCAGCAGCAGCTTGGGGCGGGTGGCCAGCGCCATGCCGATCTCCAGCAGGCGCTGCTGCGAGGGCGTGATGGCCGCGGCCGGCAACTCCGCCTGGGCCGAGAGGCCGATGAGCTGCAGGATGCTGCGCGCGTCGCGCAGCGCCCAGGGCACGTCCTTCTCGTCGCCCCAGAAGATGTATTCGCGGCGGCGCTTGCCCGCGAACTTCAGGCCGAACTCGATGTTGGCGATCACCGGCATGTCGGCGAAGACGCGCGGGGTCTGGAAGGTGCGCGCCACGCCGTGGGCGGCAAAGCGGTGCGGGCCACGGCCCGTGAGCCTGCTGCCCTGACAGACTAGGCGGCCCGAGGTCGGCACCTGCACGCCCGAGATGGCGTTGAAGAAGGTGGTCTTGCCGGCGCCGTTGGGGCCGATGATGCCCACCAGCTCGCCCGAGGCAAAGTTGGCGCTGACCGCGTCCACCGCGGTCAGACCGCCGAAGCGCACCGTGACCTCGTGGGCTTCGAGCAGATAGTTAGACAAAGTAGCTCTCCTTCTCGCGGCGCTTGGCGCGCTGCTTCTCACGTTCCTTCTCGCCGCTGAGCTCGCGCTTGAGGTCCTTGGCCCAGTCGCGGGTGTCGTACCACCAGCTCTTGAAGGTAGCCCAACGCAGCGAGGCCAGGCCGCCCGGCAGGTAGAGCACGCAGAGGATGAGCAGCAGGCCCAGGGACATCAGGTAGATCTGCGGGAACTGCAGGCGCAGCGACTCGGCCAGCACGCTGAAGATGATGGCCGCGATCAGCGGGCCCCAGAGCGTGAGCACGCCACCGATCAGGGTGATCAGCACGGTCTGGAAACCGATGAAGGGATTGAAGACCGTGTGCGGATCGATGTAGGTCCAGCGCACCGCCATGGCCGCACCCACGGCGCCGGCAAAGGCGGCGGTGAGCGCGAAGCCCGCGATCTTGATCAGGCGCGTGTTCACGCCCAGGGTCTGGGCGCGCTGCTCGTCGGCGCCGATGCCCATGAGGGCCAGACCGAAGCGCGTACGCCGCACCCAGATCGAGACCGCCACCGAGAGCACGGCCAGGGCCAGCACCGTGAGGTAGATGGTGTCGCGCTCGGGCACCACGGTCAGCACCCGCCCCACGGTGCCGGTGACCGACTTCTCGAAATAAGTCACGGCATGCAGGATGAGCTCGGTCATGCCGAAAGTCAGCACGGCGAAGTAGGTGCCTCGCAGGTGCAGCACGGCCGCGCCCATGACCACGGCAACGACCACGGCGATGCCGGCGCCGATCAGGATGGTCTCGACCCAGCCGAACTGGCCCAGCAGGATGGCCGTGGTGTAGGCCCCGATGCCGAAGAAGGCCGAGGTGGCCAGCGACAGGTAGCGCGTGCTGCCGCAGAACAGGCCCCAGCTCGAGGACAGGGCCACGTACATCAGGCAGGTCAGCGCCATGGAGGTGACGAACTCGCTGGTATAGAAGGGCAGGGCCAGGGCCCAGCCCGTGAAGGCCAGCAGCACGAGCACGTCGCGGATGAGGAATTGACGGGAGTTCATGGGGATCAGGCCTTACGACTCTTGCGGGTGAACAGGCCTTCGGGGCGCAGCAGCAGCACGGCGATGAACACCGCGTAGGACAGCAGGGCCTTGAGCGAGGGATTGGTGAAGTGCATGCCCAGGGCTTCGATCACACCGAGGAAGAGGCCGCCGATCAGCGCGCCGCCCATGCTGCCGAAGCCGCCGAGCGTGATGACGATGAGCGCCGTCACGGTGTAGGGCTGGCCCATGTAAGGCGTGATGGTGTAGGCCATGGACAGCAGTGCGCCGGCAATGCCCGAGAGGCCCAGACCGATGCCGAACATCAGCGGGTGCAGGCGCTTGGTGTCGATGCCCATGAGCTGCGCGCCGATGGCCGACTGCATGAGCGCGCGCACGCCCTTGCCCAGCAGGGTCTGGCGCATCAGCACGATGAGCGCGCCGGCAAAGACGAGGGCCAGGAAGAAGACCAGCAGCTTGTTGGCGGCAAACTGCACCTCGCCGAACTTCACGGGCTCGGTCAGGTAGTCGTAGCCGCGCAGATCCCCGCCCCACATCCAGGACACGAAGTTCTGCACCAGGAACATCAGGCCGAAGGCGACCATGAGACCGCGCGCCTCGAAGACATCGAGGTTGGGCGAGGTCGCGGTCAGGCGGCGGAAGCAGAGGAAGTGCACGATGACGCCGAGCAGCATCAGCACGAAGAAGGCGACGGGCACCATGAGCAGGGGCGAGAAGCCGAACTGCGTCTGGACCAGCCAGGTCAGGTAGGCCCCGACCATGAGGAACTCGCCATGGGCGATGTTGAGGATGCGCATCAGGCCGTACTGGAGGTTCAACCCCAGGGCGACCAGCGCATAGATGCCACCGGTGATCAGACCGGAAGCTATCAGTTCGAGCCAGGCAGTGAGTGACATGAGAACAAAACAGATCAGGGGCGAAAAAAGATAAAGACCGGACCGGGAAGGTCCGGTCTCCATCGGGGCCGCCGCGGAACCGGCTAGGCCGGGCCGCTGGCGGCGTCCCCCTCTGGGGGAAGGCGGCCTCAGGGCCGCCTCAGGGGGAACTTACTTCCAGACCGGCTTGCTCGGATTAAGCTTGGCGGTGGCCAGCTTGGGCGGCCACACGACTTCGAACTCGCCGTTCTGCCACTGGCCCACGGTACCCGGCGTGCCCACGTTCTCGCTGCCCGAGAACTTGATGTCGCCCAGGATGGTCTTGTGGGTCGTGTTGGCCACGTAGTCGCGGATGGCCTTGCGGTCCAGGCCCTGCGCCTTGACGGCATTGGTCAGGATCTCCAGGCCGGCCCAGGCCGCGCCGCTTGCCCAGCGATCGGGCTCCTTGCCGCCGAACTTCTTGGTGTGCGCGTCGAAATAGGCCTTGGCCGCGGGGCTGGACTTGGCGTTCCAGGAGCCCATGCCCAGCACGCCTTCGGCACCCGCGGGCGTCATGACGTTGCGGTAGAGCTGGAAGGCCGTGCCGACGGACGCGTAGAAGAACTTGGGGTTGAAGCCGATCTCCTTGGCCTGACGGCTGGCCAGGATGGTGTCCGGCGGGTAGGTGAAGCCGATGAAGGCGTCGGGGTTCTTGTCCTTGATGGAGCGCAGCACCGGCGACAGGTCCTTGACGCCGCCCGGGTAGCTCTTGTCTTCCACCATCTGGATGCCCGTGCCCGACAGCGCCACCTTGAGGGCCGCGTAGTTCTCCAGGCCAAACAGGTCGTCCACATAGATCACGGCCACGGTCTTGCAGCCATTGGCCTTGAGCATGTCGACCAGGGCTTCGCACATGGGCTTGGGCTGCTGCAGCAGCAGGAAGAAATAGGGTAGCTTCATCTCGGCCAGCCGGCGCGACAGGGCGGTGGGCGCGAGGAAGGGATAGCCGAAGCGGTTGGCCAACGGGGCCACGGCGAAGTTGGCGTTCGAGCCCCAGGGCGGCAGCACCAGGTCCACCTTGTCCGAACCCATGAGCTTCTCGTAGGAGCGCACGCAGGTCTCGATGTCGCTGCGGTCGTCGGAGCTGATCAGCTCGATCGGGCGCTTGACGCCCTTGACGTCCAGGCCGCCAGCGGCATTCTGCTGCTCGGCCCAGAGCAGATAGTTGGGCTCCTGGCTCACCTGGGCACCGCCGGTCCAGGGACCGGTGCGGGCGATGGCATAGCCGATGCGCACCGGGGCCTGGTTGGCCAGCAGGTGCGGGGCAAAGGTGGCGGCGCCGACCGCGGCGGCCGTGCCTTTGAGCAGGGTACGTTTCGTCTGTTGAACCATGTTGTCTCCAAGGGATGTTGCTTAGGGATCAGCCCAGCCATACTAAAAAACCGCGGCGACGGCGGCTTTGCTGAACGTGCACAAAGTAGTTGACCGATCACGCATGGACACCAGGGTTAACCCTTGGTCGCGGGTTTGCCCCAGCCAGGGGCTCCCTGTATCGCTC
>DNQP01000216.1:16854-26551 GCA_003500955.1 Curvibacter sp.
CGTCGTGCGCGGCGATACAGGGAGCCCCGCCATGTCTGATAATCCCAGAGCCATGCCCACCACCGTATCCCCATGACACACGCCACGGCCGTCAGCACCGACGACTACGCCCCGGCCGAACGCGCGCCGGTCTGGCGCGACTGGGTCTGGAAGCAGTTCGGCGGCCTGGACTGCGATCTTTACGGCGACACCCACTTCGACGGCCACATGGCCAGCATGCGCGCCGGCGACATCATCCTGACGCGGCTCGCGGCCAACCGCCACCACGTCACGCGCACGGCCGACATGGTGCGCGCCAGCGAAGAGGGCTACCTCAAGATCGTCGCGCCCAACCTGGGCCGCGCCGGGGTGGAGCAGATGGGCCGCCAGGCCTGGGTCACGCCTGGCGCCTGGACCCTCTACGACACCACGGGCAGCTACTCGGTGGCCAACCCGGACCGCGTGGAGCACCTGATCGTCATGCTGCCCAAGGCGCAGATGCTCGAGCGCGGCCTGCGGCTGGAAAACCTGACGGCCCGCACCGTGGGCGGCGCCAGCGGCATCGCGCGCGTGGCCCTGTCCACCATGCGCAGCACCTTCCAGGAGCTGCCGCACATGAGCGCGGACGCCGCACGTGGCGCTGGCGAACTGATCGCCCAGCTGGTGCGCCTCTCGCTGATCGAACTCTCGGGCCAGGAGACCCAGCTCACGCAGCGCGAAGCCCTCAAGGACCGCATCCGCAGCTATGTCGCCCTGCACCTGCGCGACCCCGCGCTCACGGTGGACCGCATCGCCGTGGCGCTGAACTGCAGCAAGCGCCATCTCTACAACGCCTTCGCCGAGGAAGACCAGACCCTGGCCAGCTACATCCAGACCCTGCGCCTGGACGCCTGCATCCGCGAGCTGCAGCACCCCATGGCGCAAACGCGCCCCATCACCGACATTGCCCTGTCCTGGGGCTTCAACAACCTCTCGCATTTCAGCCGTGTGTTCCGTGAACACACGGGCATGAGCCCCAGCGAATTCCGCGCCGCGTCACCCGCGTGACCGCCGGGGATTGACCGGGCCACCGGCCCGGTGGACAGTGGACCTCACACCCAGGAGACACGCCATGCACATCCCTTCCATGCAAGAAGTCGTCAGCGCCGAGGAATGGCAGCTGCGCTGCGATCTTGCCGCGGCCTACCGCCTGGTCGCCCACTATGGGTGGAGCGATCTGGTCTTCACCCACATCAGCGCGCGCCTGCCCGGGCCCGAGCACCACTTCCTGATCAATCCCTACGGCCTGATGTTCGACGAGATCACGGCGTCGAGCCTGGTCAAGGTCGACCAGGACTGCAACAAGCTGGTCGACTCGCCCTTCCCCGTCAACCCCGCGGGCTTCGTGATCCACAGCGCCATCCACGCTGTCCGCGAAGACGCCGGCTGCGTGCTGCACACCCATTCCCGCGCGGGCGTGGCGGTGAGCGCGCAGAAATGCGGTGTGCTGCCGATCAGCCAGCAGTCCACCTTCGTGCTGGGCTCGCTGGCCTACCACGACTACGAAGGCGTGGCCCTGCGCGACGAAGAGAAACCGCGCCTGCAGGCCGATCTGGGCACGGCCAACTACCTGATGCTGCGCAACCATGGCCTGCTGACCGTAGGCCGCACGATTGCCGACGCCTTCCTCAATATGTACATCTTCGAAAACACCTGCCGCATCCAGATCGACGCGCAGGCTGGCGGGGAGCTCGTGATGGTGAACCCGCAGATCCTGCAGGGCATGGCCGGCGTGATGAAGAAGGCCACGGCCGGCCAGGGCGCCAACCTGGCCTGGCCCGCGCTGCTGCGCAAGCTCGACAAGCTGGACCCGTCCTACAAGACCTAGGGTGTCTGGGGCGCGTTCGGGCCGGCCTGGCGCGCTGGCGGCTTGCTGAACAGCTCGCCCAGCTTGCCGCCCACGGAGGCCCCGGCGCCCGTGCCCACACCGGGCATGAGCAGGGTGCCCAGCGCGGCACCGATGCGTGCGCCGGTGGTCAGGTTGACCTCGGGCTCGGCCAGCGTGCCGCCCACGGCCAGCGGTACACCCACCGCGCCGCCCAGTTCCACCGTGACGCGCCCACCCAGCTCCTGGGCTGGCGAGATGGCAACCTGGCCTGTGGCACTGAGCGCGCCCGAACTCGCCGCGAGGTTCTGCAGCTCGACCGCCTTGCCGCGTGTGCGCACCTGTCCCGACAGCGTGTCCAGCGGCGTCTTGCCGCCGCGGCTCACACCCGCCGTCTGCACCGCCTTGAGCAGGTCGATGCCATGGAGCATGCCCTGGCGTACCGTGAATTTCGACTCGGTCTGCAGGGCATCGGCCAGCGCCGAAGGTTGGCGCGCACGCGCGTTCAGCGTGGTGCTGGCCTCGAGCCGCCCGCTGATCAGTTGGGCCGCACGCGCGGCCTCGGTGGGCGCCGGCGCCGTGAGCTGCGAGACCTCGACCTCACGGGTCTGCAGCTGCCCGCGCAGCGTGAACTCGCCGCCCGGCTGCGCCGCAGGCTGCAGCTCGACGCGGCCCTGGACCGTGCCACCCGCCACCTGCAGCAGCACATCCCAGCTCAGCCCCGCACCGCGACGCAAGCTCAGCTGCGTGCCCTGCAGGCGGCCCTGGACCACGCGCAGGTCGAGCCGCTCGGGAAGGGCCACGCTGTCGAGCCGCGCTTCGGCCGTGATCACGACGGCCTGCCCCTTGCTGTCGATCCAGCTCAGTTCCTCCAGCACGGTACGCCGCGGCAGCAGATGCAGGCCGTCGCCGTCCGGCTGCGCCTGCTCACGCTGGCGCACCCGCTGCAGCGACAGCAGCAGGGCGTCGACGCCCTGCTGCGACAGCATGGCCTGGCGCACCACCAGCGTGGACAGGCCCACCCGACCCATCAGCAGGGACAGCCAGGCCGGCCGCAGCTCGATGCGTTCGGCCTTGAGGGGCTGGCGCGTGCGCACCTGCACGCCTTCCAGCACCACGGCCGGCAGCGGCCAGAAGGTCAG
This sequence comes from Curvibacter sp., assembly GCA_003500955.1. Classification (GTDB taxonomy): domain Bacteria; phylum Pseudomonadota; class Gammaproteobacteria; order Burkholderiales; family Burkholderiaceae_C; genus Hylemonella. Next base: position 19,840 of record DNQP01000216.1, read on the forward strand.
CCCCACGCGCTCCAGGCGCAAGGGCACGCCCAGGGCCGCCGTCGCCTCGCCTTCAATCCGCTGACGGAATGCCTCGGTCGAGATCCAGCGCTGCAGGGCCCACCCGCCACCGGCCAACAGCAGCAGCAAGACCAGCCCCGCGATCAACAGCCAGCGCGCCTTGCGCCTCATCCCTTGCCCGCCTTGCGCAACTGTTCGATGCGTTTGCCCTCCTCGACGCGGATACGCTCCAGCAAGCGGGCGTCCGGGTCCTGCCAGTTGCCACCGGACTCGCGCACCATCCAGGCCACGGCACGCGCAAACTCCTCCAGGCTCAGGTCGTTGCGGCCGCCCCTGGGCGGCATGGCACGCACGCCCACCCAACCATGCGCCGTCAGCACAGCCTGCCCTTCGGAGGCAAGCTTGCCCCAGATCCGCCGGTCGCCCACACGTGGCGCGCCGGCCAGGCCGGGTCCGTGACACGCGATGCAGGTCTCGCGGTAGACCTGTTCACCGCTTTTCAAGCCGCCCGCCGTTTCGGCCAGGGCCGGCAGCGATAGCAGGAACACACCCCCGACGATCATTGCCTTGAACACATCTTTCATGCCCACGCTCCTTTGTTCATACGCCATGCCAGCAGGTCACAGCCACGGCCCTTGCACGGGCCGATGGTATTCTCCAGCGCACTTCCAAGTCGACACGCTGCGCCTACATGCCGAAGCCGTTTTTTCGCCACATCGTCACGGGCGGTGTGCTGTCTGCCCTGGCATGCGCCGCCGAGCCGGTGCCGGATGAACCGCCGGCCTACGCCCTGCATGGGCAGACCACGCTGATCCGTCAGCTCAAGCCGGCGTTCCAGGCCCCCTACACGGGCACCAACAGCCTGGTGCCACAAAGAGAATATTCCTATTCCTTTACCGCCACCCTGGGCCTGGGCATGCGGCTCTGGGAGGGTGCACAGGTCCATCTCAACCCCGAGCTGGTGCAAGGCGTTCCACTGTCCAGGCTCACCGGTGCCGGCGGCCTGTCCAACGGCGAACTCGCGCGGACCTCAGGACCTGATCCGACGCTGTACCGGGCGCGCCTGTTTCTGCTGCAACGCTTCAACGCCGGCGGCGAGACCGAAGTGCTCGACGCCGAATTCAACGAGCTCGGCGGCGCCGTCGCGTCCCGTCGCTGGACGATGGTGGTCGGCAATTTCTCGCTGCTCGATTTCTTCGACAGCAATCCCTACGCCAAAGACCCGCGCAGCCAGTTCTTCAACTGGGCCTTCATGAGCCACGGGGCCTGGGACTACGCCGCTGATGCCCGCGGCTACACCAATGGCGTGATGCTCGAATACCGTACGCCCGTCTGGGCCCTGCGCGCCGCGCGGACCATGCTGCCGATCGAGTCGAACGGACTGAAGCTCGATACCGCCCTCGGGGCACGCTACGGTGAACAGGTGGAGTTCGAGACCGATCTGCCCTTGCGCCTGCCCGCCGGCCCTGTGCGCGGCAGTGCTCTGTGGTTCAACAACCGGGCCATCACGGGCAACTATGGCGAGGCGCTGGCCCGGGGCGGGACACCGGACGTTGGGCAGGTGCGTCGGCTGCAGAACAAGACAGGTTGGGGCTGGAGCCTGGTGGCGCCCCTGGGCGAGGACAGCGGCCTCTTCCTGCGCAGCAGCCGCAATGACGGCCAGTCCGAGACCTACGCCTTCACCGAAATCGACCGCCAGTTCTCGGTCGGGGGCCAGGGCACCGGCGCACGCTGGGGACGGGCGGCTGACCGCTGGGGCGCGGCACTGGCGGTCCACGGACTCTCGTCGACCCACCGGGCCTATCTGGCAGCCGGTGGCCAGGGCTTCTTCCTCGGCGATGGCCAGCTCAACTATGCACCTGAGCGTGTGCTGGAGGTCTGGTACCGCTGGGCCTTGCCGGGCTGGAACACCCGGGCTGGCCAGGTCCAATCTGCGCTGTCGGCCGGCTGGCAACACCTGCAGAACCCGGGCTACAACCAGGATCGCGGGCCGGTCCAGGTCTACAGCCTGCGTTGGCACAGCGAATTCTGAGCCCCGTCGTGACGCCTGTGCCCCGCCGCCCTGGCCGCCAACTGATGGGCCTGGTGCTGGCCGCGGCGGTGCCGGCGCTGGCCCAGAACAGCGAGCCCTTCAAGCTGACCGTGGGACGCTACCAGTCCAGCGCCGACGGCCCAGCCGCCAGCCTCTCGACCGACGTCAACCTGCGCCACAGCTCGCGCTTGGGCAACGTCTGGTACGGGCATTACGTTGCCCCGGCCGAACAGCTCACGCAGGACCGGCTGGGTTGGGACCGCAGCTTCGGTCTGGGCGCCTTGCGGGTATCACCTTCAGCGCAAGTGGCCACCGGCGGCGCCTGGAACGGCAGCTTCACTGTGGAGACCGGGACCCGCTGGTACGCCGGCGCCGGCCTGGGCCGCACCAACCTGCGCCCGACTGTCAACCTCAATTTCGACCCCAACGACGCCTGGAGCCTGAGCGGCGGCTACCGCTGGACCGAGGGCGCCGCGCTGGGCCTGGTCTATGTGCGGGACAACCGCGCGAACCCGGACCAGCAGCATCTGCACCTGCTCTGGCGCACAACACTGGCGGACGCGCACCGTCTCACCGTGGACCTGCTGCACAAGCGCGGCCTGGTCGAGGGCGAACCGATCTCGCGCACCGGTCTGTCGGTCGCCTACGACTGGCCGCGCTGGTTTGTACGCATCAGCTACGACCCCCGGGTCAATTTCACGACGCAGGACATGTGGCGCCTGTCCGGCGGCACGCGTTTCTGACCCCTGCCGCGCGCGTCACGCACCCGGGGCCGCGGCCCGCAACAGCACGCTGGCACGCAGACCCCGGCCACCGGGCGCATCGTCCAGCGCGAACGTCGCCCCCATGACCTCGGCAAACTTGCCGACGATGGCCAGGCCCAGGCCAGCGCCCTCACCGAGGCGTTGCGCATGCAAACCGCGCACCCCGCGCTGCAACAGGTGGCGGCGCTCCTGGGCATCCAGGCCCGGGCCGTTGTCGACGACGGACAGGCGCACGCCAGCGGGCTCGCGGACCAGCTCGACGGTCACCGTCCCGGCCTGGCCCGCCGGCGGGCGGGCGTGGCGCAGCGCGTTGTCGAGCAGGTTGCCCAGCAGGCCCTCGATCAGCGCCACATTGCCAATCACTTGCACGGGCTGCTCCAGCCCCTGCACACCCAGATCGACCCCTGCAGCGTCGGCACGTGGCAGATAGCGCAACACGGTCTCGCGCACCAGCTCGTCCAGCGCCACGGGCTCGTTGCGCACGCCGGTGTCCGCCTCATCGGCCAGGGCCAGGGCCAGCAGCTGCTCCACCAGGCGGCTGGCCCGGGCCTCGCTGGCGCCGATGCGCTGCAGCTGCTCGCGCCAGACGGTCGGCTCGTCCTGGGCCAGGCCGTACTCGGCCAGCGCCCGGATACCCGCCAGCGGCGTGCGCAGCTCATGTGCCACATTGCCCGAGAACTCGCGCTGGGCCTGCAGGCTGTGGTCCAGGCGAAGCAGCAAGGCATTGATGGCCGCACCGAGCTGGGCGATGTCGCGCGAGCTGGCCGAGACCGACAGCGGGCGCAGGTCGCGGGCATCGCGTTGCTCGACCGAGTGCTGCAGGTCGCTGAGGGGCCGCATCTCCTGACCGATGATGCGACGCAACCAGAGGGCCAGCAGGCCCAGCAACAGCAGCTGGGGTACGACCGAGTAGACCAGCACGTCACGCAGCAGGGCCTTGCGGCTGCGCGTGGTCTGACCCACGGTGACGACGAAATCATCCGGCTCGTCCTGGATCACCACCACGGAGCGCAGGGGACGGCCCTGGTAGACCGTCTCCGAAAAGCGGATGTAGGCCGGGCTGCGCGGCAGCGGCGCCTGCAGCCCCGGGTGACCGGCGAGGACCACACCATCGCCGCGGCGCACGACGAAGTAGATGCTCTCGCTCTGGTCGAACAAGACCGTGCTCATCTCCCGGCTGGAGAGCTCCAGCGCCAGGCCCTGCGGCTGGGCCCGCACGCGCGAGGCCAGGGCGTAGGCGTCGTCGAGCAAGGCGCGATCGAAGGCCTTTTGCGCAAAGTAGTAGGCCACGGCCATGGTCAGCGGGGTGCCCAGCATCCAGGTCAGCGCCAGCGGCAGCAGCACATGGCGCACCAGCCGTGCACGCAGTGAGGGCCGGTCCGCCAGTGACAGGGCCGTCAAGACCGGTCCCCGGCGACTTCGAGCGCGTAGCCCAGACCGCGCAGCGTGCGAATCTGCGCCCCGCTGCCCGCCAGCTTCTTGCGCAGCCGCGAGATGAAGGCCTCCAGCGCGTTGTCGCCCAGGGCCTCGTCGAAGCTGGACAGCTTGTCCGAGAGCGCCCGCTTGCTGACCACGCGCCCGGGCGGGGTCATCAGTTCCCACAGCACCTCGAACTCGCGTGCCGGCAGCTCCAGCAACTCGCCGCCCAGCGTCAGCCGCCGGGTCTTGCGGTCCAGCCGCAGCGCGCCAACGTCGCACACATCGTCTGCCCCGGCGCTGCGCCGCACCAGGGCGCGCAGCCGCGCCTCGACCTCGGCCAGCTCAAACGGTTTGCCCAGGTAGTCGTCGGCGCCCGCATCCAGGCCGGCCACGCGCTCTTCGGTGCGGTTGCGTGCGGTAAGCACCAGCACCGGGGTGCGGTCGCCGCGCGCACGCGCCTCTCGCAGCAGCGTCAGGCCGTTGGCCAGCGGGCTGTTGGGCGCGGCGCCCTGCGGCAGGTTCAGATCGAGCAGCACGGCATCGAAGGGCTGCACCCGCCAGTAGTGGGCGGCCTGTTCCAGGTCGCCCGCCTCGTCGACCCGGTGCCCGGCATCGATGAGGCTCAGGCGCATGACCTCGCGCAGGACAGGATCGTCTTCTATCAGCAGGACTCGCATCGCCATGAACTTCCCCTCCGGTCCTAAGCATTTTCCCTCAGTCGCCGTGTCAGTTTGCGGTCAGGCAGCAGCGTCGACACTCGCGGCTACGGAACCTGTATCGTATGAACTACCGCCCATCATGGCGCTGGGCCGGTCTGCTGCTGCCGCTGGCACTGCACGCCCAGCCGTCCAGCCCCCCCTTACAGCCCCTGAGCCTGCAGCAGACCCTGCAGGCGGCCCAGGACAACCTGGAGGTGGCCCTCTCGCGCCGCAACCTGGCCGGGGCCCAGGCCGATATCACGAGCGCCGACCGCGCGCCGCTGCCGGTGCTGTCGGCCAGTGTGAGCCAGATCGACCTGAAGAACGGCAATGGCAGCGGTCGGGTGCTGCAGGACCGCACCTACGACAAGTCGCTCGGCCTGGACTGGACCTGGGAACGCGGCAACAAGCGTGAGCTGCGCACCCTGACCGCACAGCGGACGGCCGATGCGGCACGCGCGGAACTCCAGGAGACGGTGCTGCAGCAGCGCGTCGCGGCCCTGGCCGCCTTCTACGAGCTGCTGGCCGCGCAGGAGCGCCTGGACACCAACACCGAGCTGGACGGCAACGCCACCGAGCTGGCGCGCATCGCGGCGCGCCGGCTGCAGGCGGGCGATCTCTCGGCCCAGGAAACGGCACGCACGGAGATCGAGGCGCAGCGCGCCCGTGCTGAGCGGCGCCAGGCCGAGCTGGAGCGCCAACGCAGCGCCTTGGCACTGTGGCAGCTCACCGCCCTGGCCACACCGCAACAACTGCAAGCGCGGGCCGATTGGCCCGCACCCGTGCCTGGCATCGCCAGCGTCGATCTTGAGGCGCTGGTCGAGGAGCGTGCCGACGTGCAGGCCGCCCGCGCGCGTGTCGAAGCCGCCCAGGCAGCGCTGGACGCCAGCACCGCGCTCAAGAAATCGGACATCACCTGGGGTGTGTCCTACAACCACTACCCCGGCACCTCGACGGCGCTCATGGAGCTGCGCATGCAGATGCCGCTGCAATGGGGTTATGCCTACCAGGGCGAAATCGGACGCGCCAGTGCACAGTTTGGTCTGGCCCAGGATGCCCTGGAGCGAACCCGGCGCCTGGCCCGGCAGGAACTGGAGCGCCTGCAGCACGAGGTGCTCAGCACGGCCGAACGCGCGGCCGTGTTCGACGCCGAGATCCTGCCGCGTGCGCGCCGCGTGGCCGAGGGCGCGGAGCTGGCCTACCGCAAGGGCGCGCTCTCGCTGACCGATCTGCTCGATGCGCGCCGCACCCTGCGCGTGACGGCACTCGACGCCGTGGCCGCGCGCAAGGAGCACGCCCAGGCCCTGGGTGCCTGGCAGCTGCGCACGGGCCAGACCGTCACTGCCGCCACGCCCTGAATTCCCATCCGTCTTTCCACACCCCACACCATGTCGACCCGTCCTCTTGCCTTCCTGCTCTGCAGCCTGCTGCTCAGCGCCTGCGGCGAGGCTCCCGAGCCCGTTGCGGAAGCACCCGCGCCCATCATGCAGGGACAGCAGCTGCGCTATCCCGCCGGACATCCCCAGCTGAAGCTGCTGACCCTGGCCAGCGCGGAGGCCGCACGGCCGCTGCGCATCGAGCTGCCGGCACGCCTGGTCTGGAACGAGGAGCGCACCCAACGCATCTACCCCTCGTTCGCCGGGCGCGTGACCGCCCTGCGCGCCGATGTGGGCCAGCAGGTGAGCGCGGGCAGCACGCTGGCCGTGCTGGCCTCGCCGGAGTTCGGCCAGGCCCAGAGCGAGACCGCGCGCGCCGAAACGGACGAGCGTTTGGCAGCACGCAACCTGCAGCGCCAGCGT
>DNQP01000183.1 GCA_003500955.1 Curvibacter sp.
AGATCGCCAGCCTGCTGGCCAGCCAGCCTGAGCGCTACCCGCCGGGCACCGAGCTGGCCCTGCAGGTGGCCAGCCTGCGCAGCGTAGACACCTGGCGTCTGGTCATCGGTGGCGAAGAGACGTTGAGCTTGCCCGGGGGCGAGCTGCTGACGCGCAAGCTCAGCCGCGTCATCCAGGGCGCGGACGAGCTGCGCGTGGACGCCTGGCTGGCACCGGCGCTGAACTGGTTGCCCGCGCGCATCCGCCTCACGCAGGCCAGCGGCGACTACATCGACCAGCAGTGGCGCAGCAGCGAGGCGCCCTGAGGCCGGCTTGAAATCGGTGCCGGCGGCACCAGATGCAGGGCGTCACCCTGGACTCGCCCATGAACACCCTCTACGACTCCGACACCTACATCGTGAACCACCTGCTGCCCGAGCCGGAGGCTGAGGTGCGGGCCGAACAGCCCGTGCTGCTGCGCCACGGCTTCGAGATCGTGGACAAGCACACAGGGCGCGAGGTCTACCTCGACGGCGCCTGGGCCGAACTGTTCCAGCGGCGCTTGCTGGAATGGCAGCGTGTCACGCCGACCCAGGAAGAAGTCGAGGACACCCTGGCGCAGTACGCCGGCTTGGCGCAGACACCCGTCCACGTGCACTGAGCGCTCAGGGCCGCGGGTACAGCCGGCGGTACAGCGGGTCGACCAGCAGCAGCACGGCAAACAGCCGGCAGATCTGGAACACCGTCACCACGGGCGCGCCCAGCTGCAGCACCTTGGCGGTGATGGACATCTCGGCTATGCCACCGGGTGCGGTGCCCAGCAGCAAGGTGGCCGGGTGCAGGCCCGTGCCCAGGGACAGCAGCCAGCCGAAACCCGCACTCAGCACGATCATGACCAGCGTGCCCACGGCCACGGCGGCCAGCCAGCGCGGCGCCGTGTGTACGAAGGCCGGCGTGAAGCGCACGCCCAGGCTGACGCCGATCAGCAGCTGCGCGGTGTTCGACAGCACAGACGGAATGCCCGTGAGTTCGACGCCCGCCAGCGTGAGCGCCATGGCCAGCACCATGGGGCCGAGGAACCAGGGATTGGCATAGCCCAGCCGCTCCAGCGCCAGCGCGCTCGCCCCCGCCAGCAGGACCAGCAGGCCCAGGCCCTGGGCGTCGAAGGCCAGCGGCGTGGTCAGCGCCAGGTCCACCCCCTGCACGCCGGCGAACTGCATTCCAAAGGGGATCAGCACCGCCACGATGAGCAGGCGCAGGCTGTGCGCCGCGGCCACGAGGTCCGTGCGCGCCCCGGCGCGCTCGGACAACAGCGTCATCTCCGAGGCCGCGCCGATGGCACCGGCAAACCAGGTCGTGGCGCGGTTGAGCCCGGGCAGGTGCCGCGCCTGCGTGCGCTGCAGCCAGAGCCCGAAGAGCCAGCCCAGCAGCAGCGCCCACGCGATGCCCAGCAATACGGCCCACCACAGGCTCAGCACCAGCGCGCCCATCACCGGCGTGAAGTACAGGCCCAGCGCCAGGCCGATGGTGCATTGCCCGGCATTGCGCAACGGCGCCCAACTCGCCGTGGGCGCGCGCAGCATGGAGGCGATGGCGGTGGCCAGCAGCGGGCCGATGAACCAGGGCAGCGGCACGCGCAGCCACACGCAGCAAAGGGCAGCGGCCAGAGCCAGCAGCAGGGTGGCCGCGATGCGTACAGGGGAGAAGGCAGACATGAAGAACGCGTAGTATCGCCGCATCGGAGGATTTCATGAGCGACGACACATCCGATCACTGCGTGGTGCAGACCGCCCTGCCCAGCGAAGCCCAGGCCGCCGAACTGGCGCGCGCCGTCGTGCAGCAGCGCCTGGGCGCCTGCGTGCAGGTGCAGGCCATCCGCAGCTTCTACGTCTGGCAGGAACACGCGCACGACGAGCCCGAGTGGCTGCTGAGCATCAAGACGCGTCGCGCGCTCTACCCGCAGCTCGAAGCCTGGCTGCGCGAGCGGCATCCTTACGAGACACCGGAAATCATCTGTCTGCCCATCACGGCAGGCAGCGCGGCCTACCTCGCCTGGGTGGACACCAACACCAGGAATGTCTGAGTCCAACCGTTCGGGCTGAGCTTGTCGAAGCCCCTGCGGCCCTTCGACAGGCTCAGGGCGAAGGGGTTATGTTCTTGAACGCGAAGTGGTATGAATCAGGCCAGCTTGCGCAAAGCCTCGGCGACAGTCTCCACCATCTGGTCGATCTGCCCCGGCTGCACCACATAGGCCGGTGCCAGCACGATGTTCTCGCCCGCAGGACGCACCAGCACGCCCTGCTTGAAGCAGTCAAGGAAGACCTCGTAGGCGCGCTGGCCCGGCAGGCCCGGACGGCTCTGCAACTCCACGGCCGTCGCCAGCCCCAGGCTGCGGATGCCCACCACATGCGGCAGGCCCTTGAATGCGCCGTGCGCCGCATCGCCCAGCACCTTCCCCATGCGACCGGCGCGCGCAAACAGGTCTTCGTCGCGCATCAGGTCCAGCGTGGCCACGGCCGCGGCGCAGGCCACAGGATGGCCCGAGTAGGTGTAGCCGTGGAAGAACTCGATCTGGTGTGCCGGGCTGTCGCGGTGCGCATCCATCACGCCGTCGAAGACGTGCTGGCGGCAGAGCACGCCGCCAAGCGGAATGACGCCGTTGGTCACGCACTTGGCGAAGGTCAGCAGGTCCGGCACCACGCCGTAGTAATCGGCGCCGAAGGGTGTGCCCAGGCGGCCGAAGCCGGTGATGACCTCGTCGAAGATCAGCAGGATGCCGTGGCGGTCGCAGATCTCGCGCAGGCGTTTCAGGTAGCCCTGGGGCGGCACGTACCAGCCCGCGCTACCCGCCACCGGCTCGACGATGACCGCCGCCACATTGGACGGGTCGTGCAGGGGCAGGATGCGCTGCTCCAGCTCCAGCAACAGGTCTTCGTCCCACACGGGTTCGGTGCCGTTGTAATAGGCGTGCTTCACCGGGTCGTGGATGAAGCGCAGGTGGTCCACGCGTGGCAGCAGCGCACTGGAAAACGTCTTGCGATTGGCCGGGATGCCGCCCACGCTGATGCCGCCAAAGCCCACGCCGTGGTAGCCGCGCTCGCGGCCGATGAAGACCGTGCGCTGCGCCTGGCCGCGCGCGCGGTGCCAGGCCAGGGCCACCTTGAGTGCGGTGTCCACCGCCTCGCTGCCCGACGTACAGAACAGCACCTTGTTCAGGTCGCCCGGCGCCAGCGCCGTGATGCGCTCGGCTGCCTCGAAGGAGCGGTCGTTGCCGCTCTGGAAGGCCGTGGCGTAGTCCAGGGTTTCGAGCTGCCGGCTGATGGCGGCATTGATCTCGCGCCGCTTGTGCCCCGCCCCCACGCACCAGAGGCTGGAGATGCCGTCAAGCACCTGGCGGCCGTCGTGGGTGGTGAAGTGCATGCCTTCGGCCGCCACGAAGACGCGCGGATCGAGCGCGAAGCTGCGGTTGGGCGTGAAAGGCAGCCACTGGGACTGCATAGGAATGTCGGTGCGGGCCATGCAAACCGTCTCCTGAAAGTTGCGACAATGGAGGGCCGCGAACGTCATGAGCGAACGCGTCCCTGATCTCCTCATCCTGCCACAAGGGTTTCCATGAGCCAAGCCTATATCCTCACCTTCTCCTGCCCGGACCGCCTGGGCCTCGTGCACGCTGTTTCCGGTTTCCTGCTCGAGCGCGGCGGCAACATCGAAGAAGCCGCCCAGTACAACGACCCGGCCACCGGCCTGTTCTTCATGCGTGTGCGCTTCTCCTGCGCTCAGGTGACGTACGAGGACCTGCAGGTGCAGCTCAAGCTCTTCGCCGAGCCCTTCAGCATGAACTGGACGCTGAACCCCGCGGACCAGGCCATGCGCACCGTGCTCTTCGTCAGCAAGGAAGGCCACTGCCTCAACGACCTGCTGTTCCGCTGGAAGATCGGCCTGCTGCCCATCGACATCCGCGCCATCGTCTCCAACCACCGCGACTTCTACCAGCTCGCCGCCAGCTACAACGTGCCCTTCCACCACATCCCGGTGACGGCCGCCACCAAGCCCCAGGCCGAGGCCAAGCAGTACGAGGTGGTGCAGGCCGAGAACGCCGAGCTGGTGGTGCTGGCGCGCTACATGCAGGTGCTGAGCGACGACCTCTGCCGCAAGCTCAGCGGCAAGGCCATCAACATCCACCACAGCTTCCTGCCCAGCTTCAAGGGCGCCAAGCCCTACTACCAGGCGCACGACCGCGGCGTGAAGCTCATCGGCGCCACCGCCCACTACGTGACGGCCGACCTGGACGAAGGCCCCATCATCGAGCAGGACGTGGCCCGCGTGGACCACAGCAAGACCGTGGAAGACCTCACGGCCATCGGCCGCGACACCGAGAGCCAGGTGCTGGCGCGTGCGGTGAAGTGGCACAGCGAACACCGCGTGATCCTCAACGGGCACAAGACGGTGATCTTCAAGTAAGCCGCTTCGCCGTCAAAAAAAAGCCTCGGTGTCTCGCGACCCGGGGCTTTTTGCTGAGTACTTGTCGCCTCAGTTGTCAGTCCTGGCCTGGGGCACGGGCGTCCGGGCAAGACGCTCCGCCATGCGGGTCTGCCAGCCCGGCCCGGTGGCACGCCAGCGGGCAATGACCTCGGCGGGTAAACGCAAGCTGATGAGTTGACGTGGGTTCACAGCGCGCGGACGGCCGCCACGCTTGACGACGGCCCGGGCCAGCATCTCGTCGGTGAGCTCGGGCAGCTCCTTGTACTCTGCAGGCTTGATGACGTGGGCATCCACGCGAGCCAGATCAGAGCCGGAAGTACGGCGCGAGGCGGGTTTGCTCACGGTCATTGGCCTTTCGCATGCTGAAGATGTGGCGCACCGCGCCACGCGGGGTGTAACCGACCACCACCATCCGGCCTGCCAGCAGACCGAAGCAGAGGATGCGGCGTTCACCATAGTCCCTGCGCGTATCTTCCAATTCAACGGTGAGTCCCTGGAAAACCTCCAGAGCATCCTCGAAGTCCAGCCCCCGATCCGCGAGTGTCTTCTCACGTTTGGCCGAATCATAGGTGATACGCACGAAGTTATTGTAGATACAAAAACACGGGGCGGCAAGCGTCGCTTGCCTGCGGAAATGCGAGGGAAAATCCAGACATGAAGCAACGCACCGTCATCCTGGCAGGCGCCACCGGTCTGGTGGGCCGGGAGATTCTCCAGGGCCTGCTGGCTGACCCCAGCGTGACGGCCGTGCACAGCCTAGGGCGCCGAGCGCCGGCCACGCAGCACCCCAAGCTGTCGGCCCACATTGTCGACTTCGCCGCCCTGCCGCCGCTGCCCCCAGCCGATGAGCTCTACCTGGCCCTCGGCACCACGATCAAGGTCGCCGGCAGCCAGGCCGCCTTCCGCGCCATCGACTACGACGCCAACCTGAACGTGGCCAAGGCGGCACTGGCCGCCGGCGTGAAGAGGATGGGCCTAGTCAGCGCCGTGGGCGCCGACGCCCGCTCGAAGATTTTTTACAACCGTGTCAAAGGTGAGCTGGAAGACGCGCTGACGCAGCTGCCCTTCGAGGGCCTTGTCATCGCACGCCCCTCCCTGCTGGTCGGCGACCGGGAAGTCCTGGGGCAGCCCAAGCGGTCTGGCGAAGTGATCGGGGAGGTGATGGCAAGAGTTCTGGGTTTCCTCATTCCCGCCAACTACAAACCCATTCTGGCATCCGCCGTCGCGCAGGCCTTGTTGGGCTCCGTTCCGAGTATCAGGGCTCGTAGGGTCCTACTCTCCGGCAAGCTTCGGGGCGCTGGTGCCTGACCGTGAAGTGACACAACAAGCACCAAGTGATCGTCAACAGATTCAAGGCGGCGATTTTTAAGCAAGCGGTCTCACTGAGGCCTTAATGTGTAGCAGTTGCACAGTAGGATGCCTTGCAGACATTCGCGAGGGCAAAATCTCAGTTGATAAGATGCCCTGTACGGGCCTGTGTCGCCGCATTCGTGCGGAACTGGTCCTTGGTTCTTAATCTGGTACTTGAGGGAGAAAAGATGTCTTCTGACTCCAAGGGGCGCAGTTTTCGCAGGTGGACCAAATACATTCCAACCGGTCCCTTGTCACTCGCCGAGTACGAACATTTCAAGAGCAACCAAGCTCGGCTGTGGATGGCCATTGGGGTTCTCTTTGCTTACGTGTTGTGTTTTGTCCTACTCGACAACGCGAGAATCGCCTTCGGATTGGCCTTCTCTGAACCTGTTCTTGTCCTGGCAATGTTTCCGGTATTCATCTGCCTCATGGTTGCTGGGTTTTCCTATAAATGTCCGCGCTGCGGGGCAACCCCCATGGCAAAGACGTTTTCATTCACCACCGCCAGCTTTGAGTATGGAAGCATGGTGGCACTCCTGCCCAAGGCCTGCGGGAAGTGTGGTGTGCAGTTCGTGAAGCCAGCCGGAGAGGAAACGGGAGAAACATCCGATTCCTCAGTTTCTGGTATCCCTGCGCCGTGAGCAGGTCATGGGTATCAGCTACTCATGGGCGCTCACGCAATCAAAAAGCCCCGACTCTCACGAGCCGGGGCTTTCTGATTGGAGACGGAAGAAAGATCAGGCCGCCTGCGCCACCTTCTCCACATACCCCAGCTTGTCCAGCGCTGCGGCCAGTTGCGCCACGCTGCGGTCGGGGTTGTGCAGCTTGTCCAGGCCAAAGAGGCCGATGCGGAAGGTGCTGAAGTCTGCGGGCTCGTCGCACTGCAGGGGCACGCCGGCGGCGGTCTGCAGGCCCAGGGCCAGGAACTTCTTGCTGTTCTGGATCTCGGGGTCGGTGGTGTAGCTCACGACCACGCCCGGGGCCTTGAAGCCGTCGGCCGCCACGCTGACGAAACCGCGGGCCTCCATCAGCGCGCGCACCTTGGCGCCCAGGGTGATCTGCTCCTGGCGCACCTTGTCGAAACCGTATTCCTTGGTCTCGCGCATCACCTGGTCCAGTCGCGCCAGGGCGTCGGTGGGCATGGTGGTGTGGTAGGTGTGGCCGCCGTTTTCATAGGCTTCCATGACCTGCAGCCACTTCTTGAGATCAGCCGCAAAGCTGGTGCTGGTGGTGCCGTCGATGGCCTTGCGCGCACGCTCGCTGAGCATGACCATGGCGCAGGCGGGCGAGCCGCTCCAGCCCTTCTGGGGCGCGCTGACCAGCACGTCCACGCCGGTGGCCTGCATGTCGACCCAAAGGCAGCCGGAGGCGATGCAGTCCAGCACGAAAAGGCCGCCCACTTCGTGGACGGCGTCGGTGACTTTCTTCAGGTAGTCGTCGGGCAGGACCATGCCGGCCGAGGTTTCGACGTGCGGAGCGAAGACCACGTCGGGCTTCTCGGCCTTGATCGCGGCCACGACCTCTTCCACGGGGCAGGGGATCCACTGGGCCTGGGAGCCGGTACCGACGCGGCGCGCCTTGAGCACGGTGGCGCTGGCGGGGATGTGGCCCATGTCGAAGATCTGGGTCCAGCGGTAGCTGAACCAGCCGTTACGCAGCACCAGGGCCTTCTTGCCGGTGGCGAACTGGCGCGCCACGGCTTCCATGCCGAAGGTGCCGCTGCCCGGCACGAGCACCGAGGACTTGGCCTTGTAGACCTCTTTGAGGATGCCGGAGATGTCCCGCATCACACCCTGGAAGCGCTTGGACATGTGGTTGAGCGCTCGGTCGGTGTAGACCACCGAGAACTCGAGCAGGCCGTCCGGGTCCACGTTGGGCAGTAGTGCGGGCATAAAAACTCCGTTTAAGACAGTGAATCCGCCATTTTCTCACCAAGCCGGATCGGACGGGCGGACGCCCATTCCGGGTTGAAGCCCAGGGCCGTCTGGGGCCAGAGCATCACGACGGTGGAGCCGAGCAGGAAACGGCCCATTTCGGCGCCTCGTTCCAGTGTGATCCCCTGCCCTTGGTAGTGCCATTCGGTCACCTGGGGCCGGCGCGGCGGGTTGACCACGCCGTGCCAGACCGTGGCCATGCTGCCCACGATGGTGGCGCCCACCAGCACCAGCACCAGCGGGCCCTGGGCCGTGTCGAAGACGCAGACCACGCGCTCGTTGCGCGCGAACAGGCCCGGCACGCCGCGCGCCGTGGTGGGGTTGACCGAGAACAGATCGCCCGGCACATAGATCATGCGCGTGAGCGTGCCCCGGCAGGGCATGTGGATGCGGTGGTAGTCGCGCGGGCTGAGGTAGAGCGTGGCGAAGTGGCCGTTCTCGAACCGGGTCGCCAGCGTGGCGTCACCGCCGACGAGGGCCGTGGTGCTGTAGCGGTGGCCCTTGGCCTGGAAGATCTGGTCGCGCTCGATGGGGCCGAACTGGCTGATGGCGCCGTCCACCGGGCAGACCCAGGTGGCGTCGGCCAGGGGGCGGGCACCGTCTTTCAGCGCACGGGTGAAGAAGTCGTTGAAGCTGGCGTAGCTGGCCGGATCGGGGTTGGCCGCCTCGGCCATGTTGACGTTGTAGCGGCGGATGAAGCGGCGGATGATGCCCGTGGTGATGGCCCCCATCCGCGTACCGGCCACGAGGCCGGCGAAAGAGGTCAGGGCCTTTTTGGGCAGAAGATACTGCGGCAGCACCGCAAGACGATCGGACACGGGACCACCTGGGTCAGAATGGGAGGCCGCGATTATAAAGAGCCCTCCCGGCGGCGGCGTAGCAGCCTACCCAACAGGTGTTCGGCATCGTCGACGATGGTGTAGACCGCTGGTATGACCAGCAAGCTCAGCACCGTGGACGTGATCAGACCGCCAATGACCGCCACGGCCATGGGGCTGCGAAAGCTCGGATCAGCCGAGCCCCAACCCACAGCCAGAGGCACCATGCCTGCACCCATCGCGAGCGTGGTCATGACCACGGGGCGGGCCCGCTTGTGACAGGCATCGAACAGCGCGTTAAAGCGGCTCATGGGGCTGGCCGTGGGCTGGCCATCCGGACCAGGATGGCCGCGCCGTGCCTCAATGGCGTACTCAACCAGCAGGATGGAGTTCTTGGTGGCGATGCCCATGAGCATGATCAGGCCGATCAGGGACGGCATCGAGAAACCCTGGTTGGCCACCAGCAGACCCACAAAGGCGCCGCCCAGTGACAGCGGCAGGGCCGCGAGGATGGTCAGGGGCTGCAGAAAGTCCTTGAACAGCAACACCAGCACGATGTAGATGCAGAGCACGCCGGTGAGCATGGCCAGTCCGAAGCTGGCGAACAGCTCGCCCATGACCTCGGCATCGCCCAGCGCGAGCTGCCGCACCCCCGGCGGCAGATTGCGGATGGATTCCAGACGCGCGACCGCCTCCGTCACCTCACCCAGCGGGACGCCTGAGAGCTCGACCTCGAAGGTGATGTTGCGCGCGCGGTTGAGCCGGTCGATCACCGCCGGTCCGCCTGAAAGTTCCAGTGTGGCAACCTGGCTGAGCATCACCGGTCCCTTGACGCCGGGGACTGTCAGACGCCCCAGCAGGTCCAGATCCTGCCTAGCCTGGCCCTCCAGCTTGACCACGATGGGGATCTGGCGCTGGCTGAGGTTGAGCTTGGGCAGGGACTGGTCGTAGTCGCCCACGGTGGCGATCCGCAGGGTCTCGCCGATGGCGCTGCTGGTCACGCCCAGGTCGGCGGCGCGTGCGAAGTCCGGACGCACGGCCACCTCGGTGCGCGTCAGGCTGGCGCTGCTGGTCACCGAACCCAGACCGGGAATGGTGCGCAGGTCGCGCTCGACGGCGGCGGCGGCCTCAAGCAGTGCACGCGGATCCTCACCCGTGAGCACGAGCTGGTACTTCTCGCCCGAGCCGCCCAGGCCCACCCTGCTGCGCAATCCGGGCAGCTCGGCCAGGGCGCTGCGGATCTGCTGCTCGATGCCCTGCTTGCGGGGGCGCTCGCCGCGTGGCGCAAGCAGCACGGTGAGCGTGGCCTTGCGCACTTCGGAGCCACCTGGTGGCGCGAAGGGGTCGGAACCGGCCGCGCCGGCGCCGATGGTGGTGTAGACGCTGCGCACATGCGACACCTGCGTGATCAAGGCTCGCGCGGCCTCGGCCGATCGCCGGGTCTGGGCCAGCGTGGCGCCCGGGGGCAGCTCCAGATAGACCTGGGTCTGCGAGTTGTCGTCGGGGGGAATGAAGCCCTGAGGCAGGAGCGGGATCAGCATGAGCGAGCCCACGAAAAACGCCCCAGCGCCGGCCAGCGTGGTCCAGCGGTGGCGCAGCGCCCAGGCGCTGGCCCGCAGATAGGCGGGCATCCAGAAGGGGTCGCGGTGCGGCCGCGTGCTGGGACGCATGATGTAGGCGGCCATCATGGGTGTCAGCACGCGCGCGACCACCAGCGAGGCGAACACGGCCAGGGCGGCGGTCCAACCGAACTGCTTGAAAAACTTGCCCGGGATTCCGCTCATAAAGGCGGTGGGCAGGAACACGGCAATCAGCGTGAAGGTGGTGGCGATCACGGCGAGGCCAATCTCGTCGGCCGCCTCCATGGCAGCCTGGTAGGGCGTCTTGCCCATGCGCAGATGGCGTTCGATGTTCTCGACCTCGACGATCGCGTCATCCACCAAAACCCCGATGACCAGCGAGAGCGCGAGCAGGGTGACGACGTTGATCGAGAAGCCAAAGTAGTGCATGCCGATGAAGGCCGGGATGGCTGACAAAGGCAAAGCCACGGCAGACACGACCGTCGCGCGCGCATCGCGCAGGAACAGCCAGACCACCACGATTGCGAGGAAGGCGCCCTCGTAGAGCAGGGTCA
>DNQP01000264.1 GCA_003500955.1 Curvibacter sp.
TCATCAGTTCCTGCAGGCGACGGCGCGCGCGCGACAGACGCGACATCACCGTTCCGACAGGCACTCCCGTGATGCTCGCCACCTCGGCATAACCCAGATCTTCCAGCGTGACCAGCAGCAGCACGACGCGCTGCTCCTCGGGCAGGCGCAGCAGGCAGCGCTGCAGATCGAGCGTGTGGTCCTGCATGCCGGGCGGAGCCGATGGCTCCTGACCCAGATCGTCGAGGTCCAGCGGGCGACCCAGCTCACCCTGGCGCAGGGTGCGGCGCACCTGGCTGGCGTAGAGGTTGTGCATCAGGGTGAAGAGCCAGGCTCGCAGGTCCGAGCCGACCTGCCACAGCCGCCATTTGGTGCAGGCACGTTCCAGGGTGTCCTGGACCAAATCGTCGGCGGCCCAGGCATCCCCGGTCAGCGCGCGCGCATAGCGGCGCAGGCCGGGGATCTGGGCTTTCAGGTCGGAGGCGTCCATCTCGGTCGCACTCTATACCGGAGACGGACGCGCCGGTTCAGCCTCAGGGACGAGCGAGCTGCCAGACCTTGTTGACACCGTCGCCCGTGCGGTCGCCGGGCTTGGCATCCTTGACCCAGTAGTACAGGGGCTTGCCCTTGAAGGCCCACTGCTTCTTGCCGTCGTCGCGGGTGATGACGCTGTAGTCGCCGCTGCCCTTGTCCATGTCGCCGGCCATCAGGGGCGGCCAATTGGCTGCACAGGGACCGTTGCAGACCGATTTGCCGCTGCCGGCGGTGTCGCGGTCAAAGGTGTACAAGCTCATGCCGTTGGGGCCGGTCAGGATGCCGTCGCTGACCTTGGCCGGGGCGCCGGACATGGCGGCACAGCCGGCGAGGAGGGCAGCGGACAGGCTCAGGCCGAGCAGGAAGTGGGTGGAAGTGATGCGCATGGAAAGTCTCCGTCGGTGGGCGGCACAACAGCGTGCACGACGGGATAAACGCCGGGCGGTCCCCTTTTATTCCATGCGGGGCGAAAAAAATCAGCGGTTGCGGTTTTTCATGGCCCGCTCGACCTCGCGCTTGCCTTCGCGGTCCTTGATGGTGTCGCGCTTGTCATGTTCAGCCTTGCCCTTGGCCAGGCCGATTTCGCATTTCACCCTGCCATTCTTCCAGTGCAGGTTCAGCGGCACCAGGGTGTAGCCCTTTTGCTCGACCTTGCCGATCAGGCGCTTGATCTCGTCTTTCTTGAGCAGCAGCTTCTTGGTCCGCACGGCATCCGGGCGTACATGGGTCGACGCGGTCTTGAGCGGGTTGATCTGGCAGCCGATGACGTACATCTCGCCGTCGCGGATGACCACATAGCCATCGGTCAGCTGGACCTTGCCTTCGCGTACGGCCTTGACCTCCCAGCCTTCCAGCACCATGCCGGCTTCGAAGCGTTCCTCGATGAAATAGTTGAAGATGGCCTTCTTGTTGTCGGCAATCCGGCTGGATGTTTCAGGTTTTTTGGCCATGCAGTCTCATGTGGGTGCGGGCGCCAAACTTACAATCCGGTTTGGGCCGCGAGTCCAACATTCTATGAAAACCGTGCACAAGTCCGTTCTGATCTGGTACAGCCCGCAGGAAATGTACGAACTGGTGACGGGGGTCGCCGACTACCCCCAGTTTCTGCCCTGGTGCGACCACGCCCAGGTGCTGGAAGCCCATGATGGCGGTGTGACGGCCGAGGTGGGCATCGCCTTCAGCGGCATCCGCCAGACCTTCACCACCCGCAACACGCACCTGCCCGGCAGCGCGGTGAAGATGCAGCTCGTGAACGGACCGTTTTCCCAGCTCGACGGGCACTGGTCTTTCACCCCCGTAGGTCAGGGCCAGCAGCGTGCCTGCAAGGTCGAGCTGGTGCTGAACTATGGCTTTTCCAATGCCTTGCTGGGCAAGCTCGTGGGGCCGGTGTTCGACAAGATCGCGGCCAGCCTCGTCGACGCATTCGTGAAGCGGGCCGAGCAGGTCTACGGGGTGTAAGGCGGGTATGCAGATCGTTGTCGCCTATGCACCGGCAGCAGGTCAGGTCATCGAGGTGAGCCTGCAGCTTGCCCCAGGTGCCACGCTGCACGATGCGCTGGTGGCCAGTGGCCTGCAGACCGGTCACCCATCCATCCAGGACGCCCCTTTGGGCATCTGGGGCCGCAAGGCGGCGCGGGACCAGCCACTGCGCCCGGGCGACCGTGTCGAGATCTACCGGCCCTTGCGGGTCGACCCCAAGGTGGCGCGCCGAGAGCGTTTTGTCCGACAGGGGGCGGGAACGGCCGGATTGTTCGCCAAGCGTCGGGCCGGTGCCAAGGCTGGCTACTGACCGGCGCCTTCAGCGGCAGTTTTCGTTGATGATGGTCTGGAGCCGTTGGCTCTCGGCCGACAGACCGGCCTCGTCCAGAAACTCACGTTCGCCTTTTTCGTTGACGCGAGCAATGCGCGCTCCCGAGTCGATACCGGATTTGGCCTGCTGGGCGCGGCTGCAGTTTTCAGCTCGGACCCGGGCGTTGCGTTCCTCTTCTTCCTTGCGCTTGGCAGCCTCGGCAGCCTCAGCCTGTTGGCGCTTTTCCTGTAGGCCCTTGTCGACACCTGCCTGGGGTGCTGCCGATGCTGCGGCGGGGGCAGCAGGCGCTGCCGGCACGGGCAGGGCAGGGCCACGGCTGCCAGGTCTTTTGAGGATGTTCCTGTCCGGCACATCCGCCGGCGGCGGACGGTCGCTGAAGACCTTGCGGCCATCCTTGTCCAGCCATTGCCATTGGGCGCTGGCCGTCAGCGCATACAGGCAGGCGGCCAGGACGATGAGGGGGCGGATCATGTTCATGCCCGCAGTGTAGCGCCGTAGCACCGGCTTTCGGGCAATGCCCGCTGCTGCTGTGGCATTGCCGCAGCGGGTCCGGCAGCGCACCGGTGCCGAGGCGGGTACAATCCGTTTTTTGGAGCTTTGAGATATGCGCCTTCTTGGTAAAGCGCTCACCTTCGACGATGTGTTGCTGGTGCCGGCGTACTCCCAGGTCCTGCCCAAGGACACCTCCCTCGCGACCCGTTTCTCCCGCAACATTTCCCTGAACCTGCCCCTGGTCTCTGCGGCCATGGACACGGTCACCGAGGCCCGCTTGGCCATCGCCATCGCCCAGGAAGGCGGCATGGGCATCGTGCACAAGAACCTCAGCGTGGCCGAGCAGGCGGCCCAGGTCGCCAAGGTCAAGCGCTACGAATCCGGTGTGCTGCGTGACCCGGTGGTGATCAGCCCCGACACCACGGTCCGCCAGGTCATGAAACTGTCCGACGAACTTGGCGTTTCGGGCTTCCCCGTCGTGGACGGCGGCAAGGTGGTCGGTATCGTCACCGGTCGCGATCTGCGTTTCGAGACCCGCTATGAACTGCCGGTGCGCGAGATCATGACACCGCGCGAGCGTCTGGTCACGGTACCCGACGGGACAACCCCGGCCGAGGCCAAGGCGCTGCTCAACAAGCACAAGCTCGAGCGCCTGCTGGTCGTCAACAACGCCTTCGAACTGAAGGGCCTGATCACCGTCAAGGACATCACCAAGCAGCTCAACTTTCCCAACGCCGCACGCGATGCCGCAGGCCACCTGCGCGTGGGTGCTGCCGTGGGTGTGGGCGAGGGCACGGAAGAGCGTGTCGAGGCCCTGGTCAAGGCGGGAGTCGACGCCATCGTGGTGGACACGGCCCATGGCCACAGCAAGGGCGTGATCGACCGCGTGCGCTGGGTCAAGCAGAACTTTCCGCAGATCGATGTGGTCGGCGGCAACATCGCCACCGGCGCGGCGGCGCGGGCCCTGGTCGATGCGGGTGCAGACGCCGTCAAGGTCGGCATTGGCCCGGGTTCCATCTGCACCACCCGCATCGTGGCCGGCGTGGGCGTGCCGCAGATCATGGCCGTGGACAACGTGGCCACGGCCCTGCAGGGCACGGGCGTGCCGCTGATCGCCGACGGCGGTATCCGTTACAGCGGCGACATCGCCAAGGCCATCGCCGCCGGTGCCAGCACCGTGATGATGGGTGGCATGTTCGCCGGCACCGAAGAGGCGCCGGGCGAGATCGTGCTGTTCCAGGGCCGCAGCTACAAGAGCTACCGCGGTATGGGCTCCATCGGTGCCATGCAACAAGGCAGCGCCGACCGCTATTTCCAGGAGTCGACCGCTGGCAACCCGCAGGCCGACAAGCTGGTGCCCGAGGGCATCGAAGGCCGCGTGCCCTACAAGGGCTCGGTCGTGGCCATCATCTTCCAGATGGCCGGCGGTCTGCGTGCCAGCATGGGCTACTGCGGCTGCGCGACCATCGAGGAGATGCGCAGCAAGGCGGAGTTCGTGGAGATCACCTCGGCCGGCATCCGCGAAAGCCATGTGCACGACGTGCAGATCACCAAGGAAGCGCCCAACTACCGGATGGACTGACCGTCCGCAACACCCAGGCCCGAACACTGCAAGCGGCGTTCGGGCCTTGATCTTTTCTAAGCCATGCAACACCAGAAGATCCTCATCCTCGATTTCGGCTCCCAGGTCACCCAGCTGATCGCGCGCCGCGTGCGCGAGGCCCATGTCTACTGCGAGGTCCATCCCTGCGACGTGACGGACGACTGGGTGCGCGAGTATGCGGCCGACGGGCAGCTCAAAGGCGTGATCCTCTCCGGCAGCCATGCCAGCGTTTATGAGGAAAGCACCGACAAGGCGCCGCAGGCGGTGTTCGAACTGGGCGTGCCGGTGCTGGGCATCTGCTACGGCATGCAGACCATGGCGCAGCAGCTCGGCGGCAAGGTCGAGAGCGGCCACCAGCGCGAGTTTGGCTACGCCGAGGTGCGCGCCCATGGGCACACGGCCCTGCTCAAGGACATCGCGGACTTCAGCACAGCCGAGGGCCACGGCATGCTCAAAGTGTGGATGAGCCATGGCGACAAGGTCACCGAGCTGCCGCCCGGCTTCAAACTGATGGCCTCCACGCCGAGCTGCCCCATCGCCGGCATGGCCGACGAGGCACGCCGCTTCTACGCCGTGCAGTTCCACCCCGAGGTCACGCACACCGTGCAGGGCCGTCCCTTGCTGGAGCGCTTCGTGCTGCAGATCTGCGGCGTGCGTGCCGACTGGATCATGAAAGACCACATTGCCGAGGCCGTCGCGGCCATCCGCCAGCAGGTGGGCGACGAGGAGGTCATCCTGGGCCTGTCTGGCGGCGTCGATTCCTCCGTGGCCGCCGCGCTGATCCACCGCGCCATCGGCGACCAGCTGACCTGCGTCTTCGTGGACCACGGCCTGCTGCGCCTGAACGAAGGCGATATGGTCATGGACATGTTTGCGGGCAAGCTGCATGCCAAGGTGATCCGTGTCGATGCCAGCGAACTCTTTCTGGGCAAGCTGGCCGGCGTCAGCGACCCCGAAAAGAAGCGCAAGATCATCGGCGGCCTCTTCGTCGATGTCTTCAAGGCCGAGGCCGCCAAACTCAAGGGCGATGGCGCCAAGGGTGCCAAGTGGCTGGCGCAGGGCACCATCTACCCCGACGTGATCGAGTCGGGCGGTGCCAAAAGCAAGAAGGCCGTGACCATCAAGAGCCACCACAACGTCGGTGGCCTGCCGGAGCAGCTCGGCCTCAAGCTGCTGGAGCCGCTGCGCGACCTGTTCAAGGACGAGGTGCGCGAACTCGGCGTGGCCCTGGGCCTGCCGCACGACATGGTCTACCGCCACCCCTTCCCGGGCCCGGGCCTGGGGGTACGCATCCTCGGTGAGGTCAAGAAGGACTACGCGGACCTGCTGCGCCGTGCCGATGCCATCTTCATCGAGGAGTTGCGCAACTTCAAGGACGAGACCACGGGCAAGACCTGGTACGACCTGACCAGCCAGGCCTTCACGGTCTTCCTGCCGGTCAAGAGCGTGGGGGTGATGGGCGACGGCCGTACCTACGACTACGTGGTGGCACTGCGTGCCGTGCAGACCAGCGACTTCATGACCGCCGACTGGGCCGAGCTGCCCTACGCACTGCTCAAGAAGGTCTCGGGGCGGATCATCAACGAGGTGCGCGGCATCAACCGCGTGACCTATGACGTGAGCTCCAAGCCGCCGGCCACGATCGAGTGGGAGTGACGCCGGCCTAGCCGGTCCAGTGCTCCTGCCGGTGGATCAGGTAGCTGGGCGCCATGAGTCCGCTGGCGCTCGCATGGCTTCTCGCCAGCGGCTCCTGGCTGCGGGACCGCGCGGCCTCTGAATAGGCCTGTGCGACGCGCTCAGCAGCCTCCAGCGCGGCCGAATCCTGCACCACGGTGTTGGCCTTGCCACGGATCTGGACCATGCGCCAGGACCCGTCGTGGTTGCGCTGCAGCTCGATCGTCGCCGCACGCTTGCCGTTGCGGCGCAGGGAGAACACCCGCGTGGCACCGCTGGCGCAGGCGTTGACATAGGTGCCAATGCAGTGGCGCTGCTCCAGCCCCTCTTCGGCCAACAGGGAGCCGGTATCCAGCTCCACCGCCAGGAACGGTCCGGCGTTGTACTGCGGCAGCAGGGCGGGCCAGCGCACATCCTTTTCGGGATCGACCGTCACGAGCAGGGCGCGGTGCCAGGCGTCCGAGCGTCGGCACAGCGAGGCCCAGGTCACTCCCTTGAGCACGGCACCGTGTGAATACACATAGTCCGATACGTCCTGGGCATCGTGCAGCAGATTGGCCTCGTCCTGCGGGCTGAGCCGGGCCCGCATGATGGCGCGCAGGAAGATGCGTGCGTTCTCCTCGCGCAGCGGCCCGGGACGGCCGCGTGTGCGATCGAGGATGCGTTCGACCCCCCGCAGCGCGGGCTGGCAGCGCACCAGCCGCAAGGGTTCGTTCTGCATGGCGCTGGCCAGCAGATTGATGAAGCGCGCGAAATCACGCAGGATGCGGGCCGAGGGGGGGTAGAACTGCAGCATGAAGCGCAGCACCGCGTTGTTCTGCTTGATCAGAAAGCGCCAGCCCTGCATGCTCATGCCTGCGGCCAGAAAACTGGCTCGCACCGCATCGAAAAAGCCCGAGCCCAAAGGCAGGCCCAGCCCGGAGGATGGGCGCAGACCCAGATCCAGCAGCGGCAGACCGCCTTCTTCGGGGCCGAAAGGCAACTGCTCCAGGTGCGCAGCGACCAGCGCCACCTGCCCCAGGCTGGCCGCCGTGCCGTAGATCCCAAGCGACAAGGCCAGCACCGGTGGTGCCAGGCTGGCTTGCAGCAAGGCACCACAGTGCGGGTCGTCGAGCCTGAGCTCCCCAACCTGCCGGACCTTGGCGCTGATCTCACCGCGTTCCAGCAGGAGCCGCACCCGACCGTGGGCCAGCCTGAGCCGGGCCTGCCAACCACCGGGCCCCGGAAAACGGTCGGACAGCAGATCGTGCAACGGCAGCACCGGATCGACACCGTCGGAATAGGAGTGCTGGTGCAGGAGGTTGTGCAGCGAGCTGACGTCATCCGGTGTCAAGAGACGGGCATGGTCCAGCGTCAGGGTGCAGTAGGCCGGCTGAGGGCAGGCCATCTCACGCCACAGGAAGCGCTTGTTACGATTCACGAAGATCTGGAGTTCGCCCGCGTCGAGGTCGACCAGAAATCCCCAGATCACATCACCGCAGGCATCGATGCTGGCCGCGGGCATGAAAGGAAAGCCCGCATGCCAGGCTTCGAGCCCCTGGAACTCGTCGAAGGCCTCGGCCCAGGTCTGGAAACGGCAACTTTCACCCAGATGGTTTTCCGCGAAGTCCTGCATGGCCGCGCGGGCCGCTTCGTCGGGGAAAAGGTTCTGATCGGACGCCACCAGCCGCAGCGTGCGGGCATAAGTCTGCAGACGGGCATCGCTGATGTGGCGCAGACAGGCCAGCAATTCCGTCAACACCTCTTCGCAGTTGCGCTCGCCGTGCAGGCGCATCAGCTTCTTGTCGCCATCGATCCTGAATCCCACCAGGGCGCCGCTCATACCCGTGTCACCTCGTGTTGTCACATTCTTGGCATTTCCCGTCAGGCCTAAGGTATCAGAAAACGGTGTGCCTCGGGGCTGCGGCGTGGCAAACGTCGGGCGCTCGCCACGGGCTACACCGCGTGGGCCGCTCGGCTGCTGATAAAGTTGACGCACCATGTACCTGCCCCCCCAGTTCAAGGCCAAGGACGAGGCGCACGCGCTGGCGCTGATGCGCGAGCACCCGTTTGCCATCCTGATCAGCACCGACGAGACAGGCCTGC
>DNQP01000089.1 GCA_003500955.1 Curvibacter sp.
GGCGGCGGGCGTGGCCCAGGGGGACCGGGTCGGCCTGCTGCTCGGCAACCGGGCCGAGATCGTGACCGCCTGGGTGGCCTGCATCCGGCTGGGGGCGATCGCGGTGCCGCTCAACACCCGCGAGCAGAAGCCCGAACTCACCTATGTGCTGGGCAATTGCGGCGCGAAGGCCGTGATCTTCGAGGACGAGCTTGCCGACCGCCTGCCCGATGCGTCGGATGTCCCGGCGCTCGCCCTGCGCATCGCCGTGGGCGATGGTGACGGGCCGGCGCCCGCGGGCGCTGTGCCCTGGGCCGAGATCGAGGCGGGCCGGCCCTTCGGCGGCTGGGCGGCGGTCGCCGAGGACGACACCGCGGTCATCCTCTACACCTCGGGCACCACGGGCCGGCCCAAGGGCGTGTGCCAGACGCACGAGAGCTTCATCCGCGCGGCGCAGGGCGGCGTGGAGGTGGACGGCCTGGTGCCCGAGGACAACATCATTTCCTACCTGCCGCCGGCCTGGGTGGGCGACCACCTGTTCTCCATCGCCCAGTGGCTGGTGGCCGGCTTCACGATCAACTGCCCGGAATCGGCGGCCACGGTGAGCATCGACCTGCGCGAGATCGGGCCGAGCTACTACTTCGCGCCGCCGCGGGTGTTCGAGGGCATGCTGACCTCGGTCTCCATCCGCATGGAGGACGCGGCCGCACCCAAGCGCTGGCTGTACCAGAAGTTCATGGCGGTGGCGCGGCGCTGCGGCGCCGAGATCCTGGACGGCAAGCCCGTGCCCCTCACCGACCGCCTGCTCTACGCCCTGGGAAATGCGCTGGTCTACGGGCCGTTGCGCAATGTGCTGGGGCTATCGCGCATCCGCGTGGCCTACACGGCGGGCGCGGCCATCGGGCCGGACCTGTTCCGCTTCTACCGGTCGATTGGCATCAACCTCAAGCAGCTCTACGGCCAGACCGAAACCTGCGCCTACGTCTGCATCCAGAAGAACGGCCGCGTCAAGCTCAACAGTGTGGGCGAGGCGGCGCCGGGCATCGAGATCAAGATCGCCGACAACGGCGAGGTGCTGGTCAAGGGCGTGTCGGTGCTCAAGGAGTACTACAAGCGCCCGGACGCCACGGCCGAGGTGATGGACGCGCAGGGTTACTTCCACACCGGCGACGCGGGCCGCATCGACCACGACGGGCACCTGCACATCATCGACCGCGCCAAGGACGTGGGCAAGATGGCCAGCGGCGCCATCTTTGCGCCCAACTACATCGAGAACAAGCTCAAGTTCTTCCCGCAGATCAAGGAGGCGGTGGTCTTCGGCCACGGACGCGAGCAGGTCTGCGCCTTCCTGAACATCGACTTCGAGGCCGTGGGCAACTGGGCCGAGCGCCAGGGCCTGCCCTACGGCGGCTATGTGGACCTGGCGAGCAAGCCCCAGGTGCTGGACATGCTGGCCGACTCCGTGGCCCAGGTCAACGCCGACCTCGCCGCCGAGGAGGGCATGGCCGACACGCAGATCGCGCGCTTCCTTGTGCTGCACAAGGAGCTCGACCCGGACGACGACGAGCTCACGCGCACGCGCAAGGTGCGCCGCGGCTTCATCGGCGACAAGTACCAGGTGCTGATCGACGCGCTCTACGCTGGTCGCAGCGAGCAGTACATCGAGACCCAGGTCAAGTTCGAGGACGGACGCACGGGTATGGTCTCGGCCACGCTGCCGATCCGCGAGGCAAAACGCTATCCCGCCATGGCCAAGGCCGCCTGAGAGCAGAAGAACGATGAAGCAACGTACCCTGGGCGAGGTCATCCTCGACGTGCAGAACATCTCGCTGGCCTTCGGCGGCGTGAAGGCGCTGACCGACATCTCCTTCAATGTGCGCGAGCACGAGATCCGCGCCATCATCGGCCCCAACGGCGCGGGCAAGAGCTCCATGCTCAACTGCATCAACGGCGTCTATACGCCGCAGCACGGCACCATCACCTTCCGCGGCCAGACTTTCAGTCACATGAACAGCCGCCAGGTGGCCGAGATGGGCGTGGCGCGCACCTTCCAGAACCTGGCCTTGTTCAAAGGCATGAGCGTGCTGGACAACATCATGACGGGGCGCAACCTCAAGATCCGCAGCAACATCCTGCTGCAGGCGCTGCGCATCGGCCCGGCCGAACGCGAGGAGATCCGTCACCGCGAGTTCGTCGAACACATCATCGACTTCCTCGAGATCCAGGCCTACCGCAAGACGCCCGTGGGCCAGCTGCCCTACGGGCTGCAAAAGCGCGTGGACCTGGGCCGTGCCCTGGCCATGGAGCCGCAGGTGCTGCTGCTGGACGAGCCCATGGCCGGCATGAACGTGGAAGAGAAGCAGGACATGTGCCGCTTCGTGCTCGACATCAACGACGAGTTCGGGACCACGGTGGTGCTGATCGAGCACGACATGGGCGTGGTGATGGACATCAGCGACCGCGTGGTGGTGCTGGACTACGGCAAGAAGATCGGCGACGGCACGCCCGACGAGGTGCGCAACAACGAGGAAGTGATCCGGGCCTATCTGGGCACGAGCCACTGAGGACACAGACATGGCGTTTTTCATCGAAACCCTCTTCAACGGCCTGATGGCCGGCATGCTGTATTCGCTCGTGGCCCTGGGCTTCGTGCTGATCTTCAAGGCCTCGGGCGTGTTCAACTTCGCCCAGGGCGCCATGGTGCTGTTCGCGGCCCTGGCCATGGCGCGCTTCGCCGAATGGGTGCCGGGCTGGATCGGCGTCGAGAGCAAGTGGCTGGCCAATGTGCTGGCCTTCGTTCTGGCCGGCGCCTGCATGTTCGTGGTGGCCTGGCTGGTCGAGCGCCTGGTGCTGCGCCACCTCGTCAACCAGGAGGGCGCGACGCTGCTCATGGCCACGCTGGGCATCACCTACTTCCTCGACGGCCTGGGCCAGACCCTCTTCGGCAGCGACATCTACAAGATCGACATCGGCATGCCCAAGGACCCGATCTTTGCCTTCCAGTCGGTGTTCGAGGGCGGGGTGCTGGTGAGCCAGGAAGACCTGATCGCCGCGGGCATCGCGGCCGTGCTGGTGGCCGGGCTCTCGCTCTTCTTCCAGAAGACCGGCACCGGGCGCGCCCTGCGCGCCGTGGCCGACGACCACCAGGCCGCGCAGAGCATCGGCATCCCGCTCAACCGCATCTGGGTCATCGTCTGGTGCGTGGCCGGCGTGGTGGCCCTGGTGGCCGGGATGATCTGGGGCAGCAAGCTGGGCGTGCAGTTCTCGCTGACCACGGTGGCGCTGCGCGCGCTGCCCGTGATCATCCTGGGCGGCCTCACCTCGGTGCCCGGCGCCATCATCGGCGGCCTGATCATCGGTGTGGGCGAGAAGCTGTCCGAAGTCTATCTGGGCCCCTATGTGGGCGGCGGCATCGAGATCTGGTTTGCCTACATGTTGGCGCTGGTGTTTCTGCTGTTCAGGCCGCAGGGCTTGTTTGGAGAGAAGATCATCGACCGCGTATGACAGAAGGTTGGGCGTTGAGTGTTCGGCGTTCAGCGTGAACTTCCCCTCAATGCCAACCGCTCAACGCACAACGCTCAACGTGGAACCCTAAGATGTTTTACAGAGAAAACGGCCAGTTCAAGACCTCCTACGCGGCGGACCAGCAGATCTTTGGGATCGCGCAGGACCGCTGGGCCATCCTGGCGCTGATCGCGTTTGCCTTTGTCGGCGTGCCCCTGTTAGCCGACGAATACCTGTTCCGCGCCATCTTCATCCCCTTCCTCATCCTCGCGCTCGCGGCCGTGGGTGTGAACATCCTGGTCGGCTACTGTGGCCAGATCTCGCTGGGTTCGGGGGCCTTCATGGCGGTAGGCGCCTACGCGGCCTACAACACCTTTGTGCGCATCGAGGGCATGCCCCTGCTCGTGGCCCTGCTCTCGGGCGGCTTCTTCGCCACGCTGGTGGGCATGTTCTTCGGCATCCCCAGCCTGCGCGTCAAGGGCCTGTACCTGGCGGTGGCCACGCTGGCCGCGCAGTTCTTCTGCGACTGGGCCTTCCTGCGCATCGGCTGGTTCACCAACAACACGCCCTCGGGCTCGGTCTCGGTCTCCAACCTGCAGGTCTTGGGCCTGCCCGTGGAGACGCCGCTGCAGAAGTACCTGTTCTGCCTGGCGCTGCTGGTGCTGTTCGCGCTGCTGGCCAAGAACCTGGTGCGCAGCGCCATCGGCCGCGAATGGATGGCCATCCGCGACATGGACGTGGCCGCGGCGGTGATCGGCATCCGCCCCATGTACGCCAAGCTCAGCGCCTTTGCCGTGAGCTCCTTCATCGTCGGCGTGGCCGGCGCGCTCTGGGGCTTTGTGCACCTGGGCTCCTGGGAGCCGGCCGCCTTCTCGGTGGACCGCTCCTTCCAGCTGCTCTTCATGGTCATCATCGGCGGCCTGGGCTCCATCATGGGCAGCTTCTTCGGCGCGGCCTTCATCGTCATCCTGCCCATCGTGCTCAACCAGCTGCTGCCGGCCATCGGCCAGCTCTTCGGCGTCGAAATCTCCACCGCGGCGATCTCCCACACCGAATTCATGGTCTTCGGCGCGCTCATCGTCTGGTTCCTGATCGTCGAGCCGCATGGCCTGGCCCGGCTCTGGTCCATCGGCAAGCAGAAGCTGCGCCTCTGGCCCTTCCCGCATTGATGCCGCCCCCATTTGTTTTGAGAGTTTTCCCGCCTGCTTCAACCACCACCTACTTAGGAGACACACCATGAAGCTTCGTCAACTCGCTCTTGCCACCGCGCTGACGGCCGCCGCCGCCGCGGGCGCGCTCACTTCCACGGCCGCGTTCGCGCAGGCCAAGGAACAGTTCTTCCCGGTGCTGGTCTACCGCACCGGCGCCTACGCGCCCAACGGCGTGCCTTTCGCGAACGGCTATGTGGACTACCTCAAGCTCACCAATG
Organism: Curvibacter sp.; assembly: GCA_003500955.1. Taxonomy (GTDB): domain Bacteria; phylum Pseudomonadota; class Gammaproteobacteria; order Burkholderiales; family Burkholderiaceae_C; genus Hylemonella. The sequence continues at coordinate 4,913 of DNQP01000089.1, forward strand.
CGCGCGGCGGCATCAACGGCGTGAAGGTCTCCTTCGAGGAGTGCGAGACCGGCTACGCCACCGACCGGGGTGTGGAGTGCTACGAGCGCCTCAAGGGCAAGAACGGTGGCGCCACGGTGTTCCAGCCGCTGTCCACGGGCATCACCTTCGCGCTGACCGAGAAGGCCCCGACCGACAAGATTCCGCTGATCACCGCCGGCTACGGCCGCAGCGAGAGCCAGGACGGCATGGTCTTCAAGTGGAACTTCCCGCTCTCCGGCACCTACTGGGTGGCGGCCGACGTGCTGATCCAGCACATCGCCAAGCAGGAGGGCGGCTACGACAAGCTCAAGGGCAAGAAGATCGCGCTGGTCTACCACGACAGCCCCTTCGGCAAGGAGCCCATCCCGCTGCTGCAGGAGCGCGCGGCCATGCACGGCTTCCAGCTCAGCCTCTTGCCCGTGACCCATCCGGGTGTGGAGCAGAAGGCCACCTGGCTGCAGATCCGCCAGAACCGCCCCGACTACGTGCTCAACTGGGGCTGGGGTGTGATGAACTCCACCGCCCTCAAGGAGGCCCAGGCCACGGGCTATCCGCGCGAGAAGATGTACGGCGTGTGGTGGGCCGGTGCCGAACCCGACGTCAAGGACGTGGGCCAGGGCGCCAAGGGCTACAACGCCATCATGATGCAGCACGGCGCCGAGCCGAACGCCGCCGTGGTCAAGGAGATCCTGGACAAGGTGCATGCCAAGGGCCAGGGCACGGGCCCGAAGGAAGAAGTGGGCCAGGTGCTCTACATGCGCGGTCTGCAGGCGGCCATGTTTGCCGTGGAAGGCGTGCGGGCGGCGCAGGAGCGCTATGGCAAGGGCAAGGTCATGACCGGCGAGCAGGCGCGCTGGGGTTATGAGAACCTGAACCTCACGCAGGCCAAGCTGGACGCACTGGGCTTCAAGGGCGTGATGCGTCCCATCTCCACCAGCTGCCAGGACCACATGGGCGCCTCCTGGGCCCGCGTGCACACCTGGGACGGCAGCAAGTTCGTCTGGAGTTCCGACTGGTACCAGGCCGACGAGCAGATCATCAAGCCCATGGTGAAGAACGCGGCCGACAAGTACGCGGCGGAGAAGAAGCTGACGCGGCGCACGGGCGCTGACTGTCAGTCTTGAGGACTGACAGTCAGCGCTGAAGCGCTGTTCTGTTGGCACCCTCCCCAACCCCTCCCGCCCGGCGGGAGGGGCGGCGGCTCCATCTGGAGCCGCCAGATGAAAGGGCCGCTGGCGCGGGTCTTTCATCTGGTCAGGAAGAGATTCTTATGGACTCCAAAAACATCGTTCTGAACGTCAGCGGCATCGAGGTGATCTACAACCATGTGATCCTCGTGCTCAAGGGGGTGTCGCTGCAGGTGCCCGAGCGGGGCATCGTGGCCTTGCTCGGGGGCAATGGCGCGGGCAAGACCACGACGCTGCGCGCCATCTCCAACCTGCTCAAGGGCGAGCGCGGCGAGGTGACCAAGGGCAGCATCGAGCTGCGCGGCGAGCGCATCGAGAACCTGACGCCGGCCGATCTGGTGCAGCGCGGCGTGGTGCAGGTCATGGAAGGGCGGCACTGCTTTGCCCACCTGACCATCGAGGAGAACCTGCTCACCGGCGCCTACACGCGCAAGAACAAGGCCGAGATCGCCGCCAACCTGGAGAAGGTCTACACCTACTTCCCGCGGCTCAAGACGCGGCGCACTTCGCAGGCCGCCTACACCTCGGGCGGCGAGCAGCAGATGTGCGCCATCGGCCGCGCCCTCATGGCCAATCCCAGCATGGTGCTGCTGGACGAGCCCTCCATGGGGCTGGCGCCGCAGATCGTCGAGGAGGTGTTCGAGATCGTGAAGGACCTCAACGCCAAGGAGCAGGTCACCTTCCTGCTGGCCGAGCAGAACACGAACATGGCGCTCAAGTACGCGGACTACGGCTACATCATGGAGTCGGGCCGCATCGTGATGGACGGCGCCGCCAGTGACCTGGCCAGCAACGAGGACGTGAAGGAGTTCTACCTAGGCATGGGCGGGGGGGAGCGCAAGAGTTTCCGTGACGTGAAGAGTTACAAGCGCCGCAAGCGCTGGCTTGCATGAACATGGCTCACCCCCAGGCTCCGCTCCCTACGTTCGCTACGCCACCCCCCTTGCAGGGGGCAACGCCAGTGGCCCGGCGAAGCCGGTTCCACGGCGTTCCCGATCAAGACACCTCGGCGCAAGACCGAGCACGTAACAGGGACGATTGAGATGAGCAAACACTACGACGCACTCGAGACGCGCGATCCGGCGCAGCGCGAAGCCGCGCTGATGGCGGCCTTGCCCGACCATGTGGCGCAGGCGCAGCGCATGGCGCCGGCCTTTGCCGAGATCCTGCGCGGGGTGGACGCGGCGGCGGTGATCAGCCGCACCATGCTGGCCCGGCTGCCGGTGACACGCAAGCACGAGCTGCTGGCGCGCCAGCAGGCGGCACGTGCCGCGGGCGGTGATCCGCTGGGGGGCTTTGCGGCCATCGGCTGGCGCGGGCTGCTGCGTGACAAGGGCGCGCGGCGGGTCTTCCAGTCGCCGGGCCCGATCTACGAGCCCGAGGGCCATGCCATCGACTACTGGCGCAGCGCGCGTGCCTTCGCAGCGGCCGGATTCGAGGCCGGGGATCTGGTGCACAACTGCTTCAGCTACCACCTCACGCCCGGCGCCTGGATCATGGAGGCCGGCGCCCACGCGCTGGGCTGCACGGTCTTCCCCGGCGGCACGGGCAACACCGAGCAGCAGCTCGCGGCCATCGCCGACCTGAAGCCCGTGGCTTACGCGGGTACGCCGAGCTTTCTCAAGATCCTGGTCGAGAAGGCGGCCGAGGCGGGGCAGAAGCTCTCCATCACCAAGGCCCTGCTCAGCGGCGAGGCCTTTCCGCCCAGCTTGCGCGACTGGCTGAGCGAGCGCGGCATCACGGCCTACCAGGCCTATGCCACGGCCGACGCCGGGCTCATCGCCTACGAGACTTCCGCGCGCGAGGGCCTGGTGCTGGAGGAGGACGTGATCCTGGAGATCGTGCGCCCCGGCACCGGTGACCCCGTGCCCGAGGGCGAGGTCGGCGAGGTGGTGGTCACGGTGCTCAATCCGGACTACCCGCTGATCCGCTTCGGCACCGGTGATCTCTCGGCTGTGCTGCCCGGGCCCTGTCCCACGGGGCGCAGCAACACGCGCATCCGCGGTTGGCTGGGTCGCGCCGACCAGACGACCAAGGTCCGCGGCATGTTCGTGCATCCGGGGCAGGTGGCCGAGATCCTGCGCCGTCACCCCGAGGCCGGGCGGGGGCGCCTGGTGGTGAGCGGCGAGATGGCCGATGACCGCATGACGCTCAGGGTTGAAACCGAGTGCAGCGGACCCGGTGAGCTGGCGCTGCGCCTGGCCGACACCGTGCGCGACGTCACCAAGCTGCGTGGCGAGGTGGAGCTGGTGCTGCCCGGTACCCTGCCCAATGACGGCAAGGTGATCGAGGATGCACGCAGTTACAAATAAGATGGCGCCAGCTGTGACTAAGTAGTTTCCGAGATGGCAGGGCGCGGACCCGGCATTAGACTTCCCCGCATCTTTTGGAGGAAGCACCATGAAACGTCTGCTACTGCTTGCCGCTGCCGTCACCGCCCTAACGGCCCAGGCCCAGTCCTTCCCGGGCTCCAAGCCCATCACCATCGTTGTGCCCTTCTCGGCCGGTGGCCCGACCGACCGCGTGGCCCGTGACCTGGCTGAAGCGCTGCGCAAGCCCCTGGGCGGTGCCACCATCGTGGTGGACAACGCCGCTGGTGCCGGCGGCTCCATCGGCGCCAACAAGGTCGCCAAGGCTGCCCCGGACGGCCACACCCTGCTGCTGCACCACATCGGCATGGCCACCATGCCCACCCTGGTGCGCAACCTGCCCTTCAAGGTCGAGACCGACTTCGAGTACCTGGGCATGGTCAATGATGTGCCCATGACGCTGATCGGCAAGCCCGGGCTGCCGGCCAACAACTTCAAGGAGCTGCTGGTCTGGATCAACGAGAACAAGGCCAAGGTCAACCTGGGCAATGCCGGCATCGGCGCGGCATCCCACCTCTGTGGCCTGATGTTCCAGAACGCCCTCAAGATCGACATGACCACCGTGCCTTACAAGGGTACCGGTCCGGCGATGACCGACCTGCTGGGCGGCCAGATCGACCTGCTGTGCGACCAGACCACCAACACCAGCGGCCAGATCGAGGCCAAGAAGGTCAAGGCCTATGCGGTGACCACGGCCAAGCGTCTGTCCCCGCCCGCGCTCAAGGACCTGCCCACGTTGCAGGAATCGGGCCTCAAGGGCTTTGAAGTGACCATCTGGCACGGCCTGTACGCTCCCAAGGGCACGCCCGCCGACGTGGTGACCAAGCTCAACACCGCGCTCAAGGCCGCCCTCAAGGATGCCGAGTTCATCAAGAAGCAGGAGGGCCTGGGTGCCGTGGTCGTGACCGACAAGCGCGTCGAGGCGGCCGAGCACAAGAAGTTCGTCGCGGACGAGATTGCCAAGTGGAGCCCGGTGCTCAAGGCGGCTGGCGTTTACGCGGACTGATCTGTTCAGCGTTCTGCGCTGCGGACGAAAGGCCACCTGCGGGTGGCTTTTCTTTTTTCTGCGGACACTAACAAGCCGATGGCTTGAGTCATTTCAAACCCATTACCGTCGAGCTTTTCAAGCTTCCAACGAGGAAACTAGCCGCCGCCGCAAGCGTGCCGTAGCATGGGTCTTCGGGGGAGCTTGGGGCGACAAGCGCCGGGCACTCGGCGTACCTCTTTCGCACCGCAGATTTGCGTGGGGCCCGCGCAAGGCACTGGCTGCGGCTTCTGGTTGGGGCGCAAGGGTGCGGTGTCGAAGCGCGGGGCATGGCGACACAACAATCCCTGCTGCGTCGCCATGGCCAGGTGTGAGCAGGCTTAGCTGACCACTGCCGCCTTCAGGGGCAGCGCGAAAATGCCCGGGCCGTGCGACCTCCTGTGCGTGGCCTGTCGGTTGATGGTTTTAAGCGGGCGGGGCGCGACGTGCATTCCGCTTGCGGCGGTACAAAGTCGAATACGAAGGTTGCGGTCACGACAGGGCCAATGTCATGCCCAAGCCGCCTAGGGCGATGCCAATGAAGCGATTGAGCGTCTTCTGATGCTGCAACATCCGCTGCCGCAGGGTAGATTCTGAAAAGAATACTGCGACCACGCTGAACCAGACTGCATGTGTCGCAGACATAAACAGCCCGTACCCGATTTGAACCGCCACAGGGGTATTGCGCTCAATGACCTGGCTGTAAACGCTCAGCACGAAGAGCGTGGTTTTTGGATTCAGTGCGTTGGTAAAAAAACCAGCGCTCAGCGCTTTCCATCGTCCCAGTTCATGAGCGACAAACCTCTCGCCGCGTGCTCTAAGGGTGGCGCTGCTCCATGTTTGATATCCCGCATACATGAGGTACAGGGCGCCGCAGACTTTGATGGCGGAAAACCATTCAGGTGACTGCTGGATCAGGACAGCCACGCCCAGCATCGAGTAGAGGACATGCAACTGGACGCCGGCTGCGATGCCTGCAGCAGCCAGCAATCCGGCTTGTCGGCCGTGCAGCAGACTGTTTCGAGTGACCATCGCAAAGTCCGCCCCGGGACTGATGACCGCCAGCAGCGTGATGCTTGCGACGGCGATGAGTTCGAACATAAAGAAAACCCCTCAATAATGTGAGTCTGATTCACTCAATTGAAAAAGATGTACCCCTGAAGCGCCTATTTTTCCTCTATGTACATGGCTGGAAAATCGATTTATTCTGATCAAAATGAGTGAGAAAAAATCACAAATAAAGTCCCTTGCCTCCCGACTCCCCCCCATGAACGCATTCAGGGTGTTCGAGGCGGCTGCTCGGCATCAAAGCTTTGTGATGGCGAGCCAAGAGCTCTGCGTGACCCATGGCGCGGTCAGTCGGCAGGTGAAGCAGCTGGAGGCTTCACTGGGTGTGGCGCTGTTTGAGAGGCGTAATCGGGCCGTATTTCTGACGCCACAGGGGCGAACGCTTTTCGCCGCGTCCCAGAAGGTCATGCGGGACTTGTCCCGGGCCGTTCACGAGGTTCGGGCTCAGGACCAGACCCTCAGACCGCTCGTTTTGTCATGCGAGCCGACCATCGCCATACGCTGGCTCGTGCCCAGGCTTCCGGAGTTCCGGTCTGAGTACCCAGACTACGAAATTCATTTGCTCACCGCAGGGGGGGCGGTAGATTTCGCTCGGCAACAAGTCGACCTGGCGCTGCGCCGGAATGACTTTCAAACGGGCGGTCAGTGTTGCGTGGAAACTGTGACCGCTGAAAGAGTCGGTCCGGTGTGCACGCGTGAAGTTTGGCGTCGCCTCCGCAAAGGTGACGCCGTACGCCTGCTGCATACCCGCACCCGTCCTGATGCGTGGGTGCGTTGGAGCGAGCTCAGTTCGCGCAGTGTGCTCAGTTCTGGTGATGAGCACTACGAACACTTCTATCTCAGCTTACAGGCTGCAAGCTCTGGCTTGGGCGTGGCCATCGCGTCAGAGTTCATGGTCGAGGCAGATCTGCGGGAGGATCGTTTGGTGGCGCCATTTGGTTTTGTTGCGGACGGAAGCGAATATGTCGTTCTCTCACCCACACCCCTGGAGCAAGACGCCAGGCGTACGGCATTGTTGAAGTGGCTCAGGAGTGCTATGACGTCGACGCGCTCCTGACAGGCGTGCTCGTGGCGTTCAACTGGCCCCAAAAGCGGCACCTTCGTGAATCAACGACTTTTGCTCAAAAGATGCGCGCTAACCCCCTGCGTCAGAGGAGACCGTAGCCCAGGCGACAAACACCGAGACAAACCCTAGGTCACAGAAGCCAGTCCTCTCCCTACACTGACCCGATCAAACAAGAGGAGACCCCCAACATGAACCGTCGCCATCTCATCGCCGCCGCCCTGCTGGCCTGTGCCCCCGCGGTCTGGGCCCAGGGGGCCTGGCCGAACAAGCCCGTGAAGATCGTCGTGCCCTTCGCGCCGGGCGGCACCACGGACATCCTGGCGCGCGCGATCGCGCCGGAGCTGAGCAAGGCCTTTGGCCAGTCCTTCATCGTCGAGAACCGCGCGGGCGCGGGCGGCAACCTGGGGGCCGAGGTGGTGGCCAAGTCGCCCAACGACGGCTACACCCTGCTCATGGGCACGGTGGGCACACACGGCATCAACAAGGCGCTCTACGCCAAGCTGCCCTACGAGCCGCAGAAGGATTTCGCGCCCATCACGCTCGTGGCCGGTGTGCCGAATGTGATGGTCATGAACGCCGACAGGGCCAAGGCCCTCAACATCAACACGGTGGCCGATTTCATCCAGTACGCCAAGGCCAACCCGGGCAAGCTCAACATGGCGTCCAGTGGCAACGGCACCTCCATCCACCTGGCGGGCGAGCTGTTCAAGTCCATGACCGGGACCTTCATGACCCACATTCCCTACCGTGGCTCGGGCCCGGCGCTGCTGGACATGGTGGGGGGGAATATGGATGTGATGTTCGACAACCTGCCCTCTTCCATGCCGCACATCAAGTCGGGCAAGCTCAAGGCCTTTGCCGTCACCAGCGCGCAGCGCTCCAACGCACTGCCCGACGTGCCCACGGTGGAGGAGGCTGGCAAGCTCAAGAGCTTCGAGGCCAGCAGCTGGTTCGGCCTGCTCGCGCCGGCCGGTACCCCGGCCGATATCGTCAACCGCATCCAGCAGGAAACCGCGAAGGCCCTGGCCACCCCGGGTGTGCAGGAGCGCCTGCTGGCCCAGGGCGCGATTCCTGGCGGCATCAGCCCGCAGGAGTTCACGCGTTTCATCGACGCCGAGCACGTGAAGTGGGCGGCCGTCGTCAAGGCTTCCGGCGCGAAGGTAGATTAACCCCGGTCATCGGATGCACCCCTGAGCGGCTGACGCCGCTTCCCCTCAAGGGGACAACGCCAGTGGCCCGGCAAAGCCGGTTCCACGGCGTTCCGCGATGGCGTTTTCGCTCTCGTGGTATGCCTTCGTTCGCGTGGCCTTAGGTCAGACGCCCCAGACGATTTCTTTGTTCGCAGCCTGGCAGCGGCGCAGCATCTCGATGAAGGGCGTGGCGCGCTGGCGTAGGCTGACCCCCTCCTGCTCGGGCAGTTCCTCGCCCCGGGCAGCTGCCTCGGCTTCCGCCGCGCGGCGTTCGGCCTCTTCCTGGGTGATGGCGGCTTCCAGCGCGGCGATGGCCGCGGGCATCTCGGCCACCTGCAGGATGCCGCGCCGGTCTTCGTCGTACTTGCCCACGATCTGCAGCACGCGCCGGCCGTTGGGCTCGAGCATGATGAGATCGGGGGTGGCGCGGGACTTGAACTTGTAGAGCATGGTCTTCTCGGTCGGGTGCGCACGAGGGTAGCATGCGTGTCATGGAGACTCAAGACAACAAGCCGCGCGGCCCGCTCCTCGGGCTGAAGGTGGTCGAGCTGGGCCAGCTCATCGCCGGGCCCTTCGCGGCCAAGACCCTGGCCGACTTCGGTGCCGACGTGATCAAGATCGAGCCACCCGGTGCGGGCGATCCGCTGCGCAAATGGCGTTTGCTCAAGGACGGCACCTCGGTCTGGTGGCAGGTGCAGTCGCGCAACAAGCGCTCGCTGGCGCTCGACCTGAAGCAGCCCGAGGCGCAGGACATCGTGCGCAAGCTCGCCGCCGAGGCCGATGTGCTGATCGAGAACTTCCGCCCCGGTGCCATGGAGGGCTGGGGCCTGGGGCCCGAGGCCCTGCAGGCGCTCAACCCCGGGCTCGTGATGCTGCGCATCAGCGGCTATGGGCAGACCGGGCCTTACCGTGACCGGCCAGGCTTTGGCGTGGTGGCCGAGGCCATGGGCGGCATGCGGCATCTGACGGCCGAGCCCGGGCGGGTGCCGGTGCGCGTGGGCGTGTCCATCGGCGACACGCTGGCCTCGCTGCACGGGGTGATCGGCATCCTGCTGGCCTTGCAGCACCGGCACGCCACCGTCTCGCCGGAGGCGCCCAAGGGGCGCGGCCAGGTGATCGACGTGGCGCTCTACGAGGCCGTGTTCAACTGCATGGAGAGTCTCTTGCCCGAGTACAGCGCCTTTGGCGCGGTGCGCGGGCCGGCGGGCAGTGCCATGCCGGGCATCGCGCCGACCAATGCCTACCGCTGCGCCGACGGCGGCTATGCGTTGATCGCAGGCAATGGCGACAGCATCTTCAAACGCCTGATGCAGTGCATCGGCCGCCCGGACCTGGGCAGTGATCCGACGCTGGCCGACAACGCGGGCCGGGTGGCGCGGGTGCAGGAGCTCGATGCGGCGATCGGCGCCTGGGCGGCGACGCGACCCGTGAACGAGGTGCTGGCCGCGCTGGACGCCGCCCAGGTGCCGGCGGGCAAGATCTACACCGTGGCCGATATCGCAGCCGACCCGCACTACGCCGCGCGCGGCATGCTGCAGACGGTGGCGATGGAGGATGGCAGCGCGCTGATGGTGCCGGGCGTGGTACCCCGGCTCTCGGCCACGCCGGGCGGTCAGTGGCGCCAAGCCCCCGCGCTGGGACAGGACAGCGAGGCTGTGCTGCGCGAGGTGGGGCTGACGCCCGAGCAGATCGCCGCGCTGCGTGCGCGCGGCGTGATCACCTGAACGTCAGCGAGATCGATCAGCTCAGCGAGTCGATCAGGTCGATGTAGGCCTGCATGGCCTGGTCAGCGCTCTTGCCCTTGTGGGCGTTCCAGGCGTCCCACTTGGCGCGGGCCACCATGTCGGTGAAGCTGGGGCGCGAGCCGGTGGCGTCGCCTTCGGTGGCCTGCTTGTAGAGCGAGTAGATCTTGAGCAGGGTGGCGTTGTCGGGGCGCTCGTCCAGTTCCTTGGAACGGGCAACAGCGGCTTCGAACTGGGACTTGAGGTCACTCATGGGGGACTCCGGGCTTTCCTGGGATGTGTTCAGTGAGGTAGGCGCGCAGCAGATGCCGCAGCAACTCCTGCTGCGCCGGGATCAGATAGGGTACCAGCAAACCCAGGGCCTGCGCCGCACCGCGCAGCACGGAAGACTGCAGGCCCTCGGGCTCCAGCGCGTGGCGCGGGTCCAGCGCGTACTCGTAGCTCAGCCAGTAGCTCAGCAGCACGACCTGGCGCGTGGCCAGGGCATCGGCCTCCTCCTCGGGCAGCACCAGCGCACCGTTGCGTTGCAGGCTGGCCAGCAGCTGGCGCAGGGCGCCGGTCTGGGCCAGCAGCACGCGGCGCATGCCTGCCTCGAGGTGGCGATTGCGGCTGAGCAGCAGGTTGAGGTCGCGGTAGAGGAAGCGGTGACCCCAGATGCGCTCGATCAGGCTGTGGACGAAGAACCAGGCGTCCTCCGCATCGCGCACGCTGGCCGCGGCCGGCAGCAACTCGGCGAGCGCGGCGGTGTACTGGTCGAACAGCAGGTTGACCAGGCCGTCCTTGGACGGGTGGTGGTAGTGCAGATTGCCGGGGCTGATGCCGGTCTCGGCCGCGATCTGGCCGGTGGAGACGTGGGGCTCGCCGTAGCGGTTGAACAATGCGAGCGCTGCCTCCTGGATGCGCTCGGCCGTGCGGCGTGGCGCCTTTTTGGTCATCCGCGGGCGGTCTTGGCGGGGGACTTGCGTGCCGTCTTGCGCACTGGTGCGGCTTTCTTGGCGGCCGCCTTGGCGCCTGGTCTGGCGGCCCGGGCCTGGAGCTGGGCCTCGAGCTCGGTGACGCGGGCCTGCAGGGCTTGCACCTCTTCGGCCGAGGGGATGCCCAGACGCTGCAGGGCGCGGGCCACGCGCTCTTCGAACAGGCCTTCGAGCTGGTTCCACTGGCCGCTGGCGCGCTGGCTGAACTCCTGGGCCAGGTGGCTGACCTTCTGGCTGGCCTCGTTGAGCCGGGCTTCGGCGGTGCTCTGGGCCTTGCGCTGCATGGCCAAGCCCTCCTGCACCAGGGCGTCGAAGACCTTGCTGCCTTCCTGCTGGGCCCGGGTGAAGGCGCCCAGGCCAGCCAGCCAGACTTGCTGTGCCGACTCGGCGCCGGGGATGGATGAGCTGTCGCGGGGACCGGATTTGCTGGACATGGGCGGCTCCTGGGTGGGGGATGATGGCACTTTACGCCCTCCGTGGGCGCGACGCCAGAGGGGCGGGCAGTGCTGGGGCCATGGGATAATTTGCCCCTTTACAAACCGCCGGGGCCTCCACAAGCAGGCACCATCGGCTGACAGGGGAACACATGATTCTGGTGACGGGCGGCGCCGGTTTTATCGGCGCCAACTTTGTGCTTGACTGGCTGGCACAGTCCGATGAGCCTGTGCTCAACCTGGACAAGCTGACCTACGCCGGCAATCTGGAGAACCTGGCCTCGCTGCAAGGCGACCCACGCCACGTCTTTGTGCAGGGGGATATCGCCGACAGCGCTCTGGTGGCGCGCCTGCTGACCGAGCACCGGCCACGCGCGGTGATCAATTTCGCCGCCGAGTCGCATGTGGATCGCTCCATCCATGGTCCGGAAGACTTCATCCAGACCAATATCGTCGGCACGTTCCGGCTGCTGGAGGCGGTACGCGCCTACTGGGGCGGCCTGGACGAGGCCGGCAAGGCGGCCTTCCGCTTCCTGCACGTCTCCACCGACGAGGTCTACGGTTCCCTGGCGCCGACCGATCCCGCATTCACCGAGACCCATCGCTACGAGCCCAACAGCCCTTACTCGGCCAGCAAGGCCGCGAGTGACCATCTGGTGCGGGCCTATCACCACACCTACGGTCTGCCGGTGCTGACGACCAATTGCAGCAACAACTACGGGCCGTATCACTTCCCCGAGAAGCTGATCCCGCTGATGATCGTCAACGCCCTGGCCGGCAAGCCCCTGCCGGTCTACGGCGACGGCATGCAGATCCGCGACTGGCTCTATGTGCGCGACCATTGCAGCGCCATCCGCCGCGTGCTGGTGGCTGGCAAACTGGGCGAGGTCTACAACGTAGGCGGCTGGAACGAGAAGCCCAACATTGAGATCGTCCAGACCCTGTGCGCGCTGCTCGACGAACTGCGCCCGCGCGCCGACGGCAAGAGCTACCGCGAGCAGATCAGCTATGTGAAGGACCGCCCGGGCCACGACCGGCGTTACGCCATCGACGCGCGCAAGCTGGAAAAGGAGCTGGGTTGGAAGCCGGCCGAGACCTTCGAGACCGGCATCCGCAAGACGGTGCAGTGGTACCTGGACCATGCGGACTGGGTGGCGCATGTGCAATCCGGCGCCTACCGCGACTGGGTGCAAAAGCAGTACGCATGAAGATCCTGCTGCTCGGCAAGAACGGACAGGTGGGCTGGGAGCTGCAGCGTTCCCTGGCTGTGCTGGGTGAGGTGGTGGCGCTGGACCGCCATGGCGCCAACGGCCTGTGCGGTGACCTGAGCGATCTGGCGGGCCTGGCGCGCACGGTGCAGACCGTGCAGCCGCAAGTCATCGTGAATGCCGCAGCGCACACGGCGGTGGACAAGGCCGAGAGCGAAGTCGAACTGGCGCACAAGCTCAACGCCCAGGCACCCGGTGTGCTGGCCCAGGAGGCCGCGCGCCTGCATGCCTGGCTGGTCCACTACAGCACCGACTATGTGTTCGACGGCAGCGGCGGCAGGCCGTGGAAGGAGAGCGATGCCGTGGCGCCCCTCAGCGTCTATGGACGGACCAAGCTGGAGGGCGAGCAGGCCATCGCGGCCAGCGGCTGCCGGCATCTGATCTTCCGCACCAGCTGGGTCTATGGCGCGCGCGGCGGCAACTTTGCCAAGACCATGCTGCGCCTGGCGACCGAGCGTGAGCAGCTGAATGTGATCGATGATCAGATCGGGGCACCCACGGGGGCGGATCTGCTGGCCGATGTGACGGCGCATTGCGTGCGCCATGTCCTGCCCGCGATGGGGCACAACAGCTTGACGCCTTCAGGCATCTACCACCTCGCAGCGGCAGGAGAGACGTCCTGGCATGCCTATACGCGTTTCGTCCTGACGCGCGCGCAGGCCGCGGGGCGGGCGCTCAAGGCTGGGCCGGAGCAGGTGCGGGCCATCCCGACCAGCGCCTTCCCCACGCCGGCGCGCCGGCCCCACAATTCGCGTCTGGACACCAGCCGGCTGCGCAACACCTTCGGCTTGGCTCTGCCACACTGGGAGGTGGGCGTGGCGCGCATGCTGGACGAGATACTTTGAAGGCGAACACATGACACAACGCAAGGGCATCATCCTGGCGGGCGGCTCGGGCACCCGGCTGCATCCGGCCACGCTGGCCATCAGCAAGCAATTGCTGCCGGTGTACGACAAGCCCATGGTCTATTACCCGCTGAGCACGCTGATGCTGGCGGGCATGCGCGACATCCTGCTCATCAGCACGCCGCAGGACACGCCGCGCTTCACGCAGCTGCTGGGCGATGGCAGCCAGTGGGGCCTGAACCTGCAGTACGCGGTGCAGCCCAGCCCGGACGGGCTGGCGCAGGCCTTCATCATCGGCGAGCATTTCGTGGGCCGCAGTCCGAGCGCGCTGGTGCTGGGTGACAACATCTACTACGGGCACGACTTTCACCGTCTGCTGGGCGCGGCCGATGCCCAGACCTCGGGTGCGACGGTCTTTGCCTACCACGTCAACGATCCCGAGCGCTACGGTGTGGTGGATTTCGATGCGCAGGGCAAGGCCCGCAGCATCGAGGAAAAGCCCAAGGCGCCCCGGAGCAACTACGCGGTCACCGGCCTGTATTTCTACGACGAGCAGGTGGTGGACATCGCCAAGGCCGTCAAGCCCAGTGCGCGCGGCGAGCTGGAGATCACCACCGTCAACCAGATGTACCTGGAGCGCGGCCAGCTCAATGTGCAGATCATGGGCCGCGGTTACGCCTGGCTGGACACCGGCACGCACGACAGCCTGCTCGAGGCCAGCCAGTTCATCGCCACGCTGGAGCACCGCCAGGGCCTGAAGATCGCCTGTCCCGAGGAAATCGCCTGGCGTCACGGCTGGATCGATGACGCGCAACTGGACAAGCTGGCGCAACCCCTGGCCAAAAATGGCTACGGGCAATACCTGCAGCGCTTGCTGCAGGAAAAGCGCAAGGCCTGAGCATGCAAGCCATCCCCACAGCGATATCCGACGTTCTCATCCTCGAGCCCAAGGTGTTCGGGGATGCGCGCGGCTTCTTCTTCGAGAGCTACAACGCGCGCGCCTTCGCTCAAGCGACAGGCCTGGACGTGAACTTCGTGCAGGACAACCACAGCCGCAGCGCCCGGGGCGTGCTGCGCGGGCTGCACTATCAGCTCAAGCAGCCGCAGGGCAAGCTGGTGCGTGTGGTGCGCGGCAGCGTCTATGACGTAGCCGTTGACGTGCGCAAATCCTCCCCGACCTTCGGGCGCTGGGTGGGTGTGGAGCTCAGCGAGAGCAATCAGCGCGAGCTCTGGGTGCCCGCCGGTTTTGCACACGGCTTCCTGGTGACCAGTGAATCAGCCGACTTCCTCTACAAGACCACCGACTATTACGCACCGGAGCACGAGCGCTGCATCGCCTGGAACGATCCGGCGATTGGCATCGAGTGGCCGCTTGATGGTGCGCCGGTGCTGTCGGCCAAGGATCAGCAGGGGGTGCCGCTGGCGCAGGCCGAGGTGTTTGCGTGACGGCCGTGATCCATCCGGTCATCCTCTGCGGGGGCAGCGGTACGCGCCTGTGGCCGCTGTCGCGCAAGGCCTTTCCCAAGCAGTTCATCCCCCTGCTGGGCGACAAGTCGCTGCTGCAGCTGACACTGGAACGCGTCGCGCCGCTGGCCGCCGGCCGGTCCGAGGCCATCACCTGCGTGGCCGCCGAGGAGCATCGCTTTCTGGTCGCCGATGTGGCGGCACAGGCAGGGCTGAGCGTGCGGCAGATCCTGGAGCCGCAGGCCAAGAACACCGCTGCGGCGATGGCCCTGGCCGCGTTGGCGGCACCGGTCGATGCGCTCTTGCTGTTCTGCCCCGCAGACCATCACATCCCCGACGCCGAAGCCTTCTGCGCCATGGTGCAGGGTGCGGCAAGCGCGGCACAGGCCGGCCGTCTGGTGACCTTCGGTGTACAGCCGAGCTTTCCCAGCACGGCCTATGGCTATATCCAGAAGGGGCCGGCATCTGGTGCCGGTTTCGACGTAGCCCGTTTCGTCGAGAAGCCCGCCCAGGACAAGGCGCTCGAATTCCTGGCCAGTGGCCAATACCTCTGGAATGCAGGCATTTTTCTCATGCGTGCGGTCGACCTGCTGCAGGCATTGCAGGTCCATGCGTCCGACATCCTCGACGTCTGCCGGCGGGCCATGCAGGCGCCGCAGCGCGATGGCCTGTTTCTGCGCCCGGATGCAGCAGCCTTTGCCGCGTGCCGCAGCCAGTCCATCGACTACGCGGTGATGGAGCAGGCGGACAACGTCAGCGTCTATCCCTTTGCCGGCGTCTGGAGCGACGTGGGCAGCTGGAACGCCGTGGCGCAACTCGCCGCCGAGCCGGATGCGGACGGCAACCGCAAGGGCGGCGAGGCAAGCCATGCCCATCACCTGCGCGCGAAGGATACCTATATCCACGCCGGTGGGCAGCGCCCCGTGGTGGCCCTGGGCACTCAGGGGCTGCTGATCATCGACACGCCCGACGCCCTGCTGGTGGTCGACCCTGCCCATGCAGAAGCAGTCAAAGAGGTCGTGGCCAAGCTGGAGACGCTGGACGCATCCCAGGCCGTGCAGCACCGCCGCGTGGCACGCCCCTGGGGCTGGTACGACAGCATCGACATGGGTGCGCGCTTCCAGGTCAAGCGCATCATGGTCAAGCCCGGCGCTAGTCTGAGCCTGCAGATGCATCACCACCGCGCCGAGCACTGGGTCGTGGTCAGCGGCACGGCCGAGGTTACCAATGGCGATCAGGTGCTGATACTGGGTGAGAACCAGAGCACCTATATTCCAATCGGTCAGAAACACCGGCTTGCCAATCCGGGTGCCGTGCCGCTGGAAATCGTCGAAGTGCAATCGGGTGCCTATCTGGGCGAAGACGATATTGTGCGTTTCGAGGACAGATACGGTCGGGGATAATCGCTCAAATCTGCCTGGCTGGAACGGAGGAGTCGCAATCTGGTTTGCGAACGGCCTGGCAGGAAAAATTAAATACGCTTAATGAGAATATTGTCCGTTTTCGGAACGCGGCCTGAGGCCATCAAGATGGCGCCCGTGGTCAACGCCCTTGCAAAGATGAAAGGGGTCGAGTCGCGTATCTGCGTATCAGCCCAGCACCGGCAGATGCTCGACCAGGTGCTCGAACTGTTCGCCATCCGTCCGGACTTTGACTTGGACCTGATGAAACCAGGACAGGATCTAACGGACATCACAGCCAACGTGTTGCTGGGCCTGCGCAAGGTCCTCAGGGACTGGCGCCCTGACCGTGTGCTGGTTCACGGGGATACCACGACAACACTCGCTAGCAGTCTTGCGGCGTACTACGAGAGAATTCCAGTGGCACATGTCGAGGCGGGTCTGCGAACCGGCGACATCTATGCGCCCTGGCCTGAGGAAATGAACCGTCGGATCGCCGGTGCAATTGCGACGCTCCACTTCGCTCCGACCGCAACCGCACGCGAGAACCTTCTGCGTGAGGGGATCGTCCCGGAGACCGTTCATGTCACTGGCAATACGGTGATTGATGCCTTGCTCGCTGTTGTGCAAAAAATCCGGGGCGACAGCTCTCTGGCAGAGTCGTTGCAGCGGCGTTTTGATTTTTTGGATCCCGGCAGGCGTCTGGTGCTGGTGACCGGACATCGACGTGAGAATTTTGGCGCAGGTTTCGAGGGCATCTGCCAGGCGATTCTCGAGATCAGTGCTCGCGACGACGTGGAGGTCGTCTATCCCGTCCATCTGAACCCCAACGTCCAGGAACCGGTCCGAAGAATTCTGGGCAGCAGCAAGCGTGTGCATCTGATGGAGCCGCTGGACTATCTCCCTTTCGTGTATCTGATGGACAGAGCCGACTTACTGCTGACGGATTCCGGTGG
>DNQP01000170.1:0-490 GCA_003500955.1 Curvibacter sp.
AGAGGTGCAGCTCGGGGTAGTGCACGCGCACCTTGCCACCTTTCCGCTTGGGATCGGCGCAGGCGGCGTTGAGCTGTTCGCGCAGCAGCTTGTTGGCGCCCACGCCGCCGGCCACGACCAGACGTTTCATGCCGGTCTGGTCCAGCGCGGCAAGCGATTTCTTCACCAGCACTTCGACGATGGCGGCTTGGGTGGACGCGGCCAGGTCGGCCTTGCGCGCCTCGAGGTCATTACCCAGACGCTGCGCCTGAGTCAGCACAGCGGTCTTGAGCCCGGCAAACGAGAAATCGAGGTTGCCGCTGTGCAGCAGCGGGCGCGGCAGCTTGAAAGCTGCGCTATCGCCGTGCTCGGCTAGCCTGGCCAGGACCGGGCCGCCGGGATAGGGCAGTCCCATGAGCTTGGCGGATTTGTCGAAGGCTTCGCCCGCGGCGTCGTCGATGGTCTCGCCCAGCATCTCGTAGCGGCCCACCCCGTCCACGCGCATCAGCTG
>DNQP01000170.1:787-25388 GCA_003500955.1 Curvibacter sp.
CCACCCCGTCCACGCGCATCAGCTGGGTGTGGCCGCCCGAGACCAGCAGGGCGACGAAGGGAAACTCCGGCGGATCGATACTGAGGAAGGGTGAGAGCAGATGGCCTTCGAGGTGGTGCACACCCAGCACGGGCTTGCCCAAGGCCGCGCCCAGCGCGCAGGCCACGCCCGCGCCGACCAGCAGCGCACCGGCCAGGCCCGGGCCGCGTGTGTAGGCCACGACGTCGATGTCTTTCAGCGACTTGCCCGCCTCGGCCATGATCTGGTTGGTCAGCGGCAGCACACGGCGGATGTGGTCGCGACTGGCCAGCTCAGGCACCACGCCGCCATAGGCCTGGTGCATCTCGATCTGGCTGTAGAGCGCGTGCGAGAGCAGGCGTGGCACACCGACACCTTGCGATTCGACCAAGGCCACGCCGGTTTCGTCGCAGGAAGATTCGATGCCGAGGATCAGCGGCGCAGTGTCAGACATGACGCAAGTTTAGGTGAAGGCCCCTGCCCTGCGCCTCGCGCCGGTCATTTCATGACCAGCCCACCGTCCACCACCAGCACCTGCCCCGTCATGAAACGGCTCCAGTCCGAGGCGAGGAAGAGCACGGGGCCGGCCACGTCCTCAGGCCGCGCGATGCGGCGCAGCGGCGTCTGGGCCACGATGGCTTCCTTCACGTCTTCCTTGGTGGCGCGGCTGGCCTCGGTCGGGTAGACCAGGCCGGGCGCCACGCAGTTCACGCGGATGCCCAGGGGGCCGAGCTCGGCCGCGAGGTTGCGCGAGTAACCCACGAGCGCGGACTTGGCCGTGGCGTAGTCGTGGTAGGAGACCACGGGCCGCTCGACCAGGTCGCTGGCGAGGTTGACGATGCAGCCCTGGGCGCGCTGGCGCATGCCGGGCAGCACGGCCTGCGTCACCAGGTGGGTCGTTCGCACCGCCCCCTCGAACTGGGCTTGGTAGTCGGCCCAGTCGGTTTCCCAAAAGCGCTTACGCTGCTCGGGATCAAAGCGATAGGGCGCGAAGGCGTTGTTGACCAGCACGTCGATGCGACCCAGCTCGGACTGCACCTGCGCCACCAGGGCCTGCACCTGGGCCGCGTCGCTCACGTCGGCGCGGATCGCCCAGGCATCGCCGCCAGCGGCCTTGCACTCGGCCACCACCGCCTCTGCGGCCGCCTCGTTGCGCAGGTAGTTGACGACCACGAAGCCGCCTTCGGCCGCGAAGGCGCGGGCGATGGCCGCGCCGATGCCGCGGCTGGCGCCGGTGACGAGGATGACCTGGCCCTGGAAGTTCATGACACACGCAACCTTGTGTGAACCGTTCGACCTGAGCTTGTCGAAGGGCTTCGACAGGCTCAGCCCGAACGGAGAAATCTTACTTGCGGCCCGGGAGCAGGTCCTGGCTCACCACGGCCTTCATGTCGAGATCACGCTCGATCAGGCCGATCTGCTTCCAGGCCACGGCGCCTTTCTGCAGCATTTCGACGTCGATGGCGCCCAGGCCGTTCTTCTGCGTCAGCGGCGAGACGCTGGTGGCATTGCGCAGCTTGATCACCTCCAGGTTCACGGCCTCGTTCTGGCCGTTGATGGCGCGCTTGACGGCGAGCCTGGCCGCCTCTTCGGGCTGGTCCATCATCCACTGGGCGCTGTCGCGGTAGGCGGCGAGGAAGCGCTTGAGCACGTCCTTGCGCTTCTGGTAGGTATCCTCGCGCACCACGAAGAGGTCGCTGGAGAGGTTGAGCGAGTCACGCACCTCGATGACGTTGACGTCGCCCACGCCACGGGCGCGCGCCACCAGCAGGCCGGTGTCGGTGGCGGCGGTGGCGTCCACCTGGCCCTGCATCAGCGGCGCGAAGTTGAGCAGGCCGGTGACGACGATGGTCACGTCCCTGGTGCTCAGGCCGGCCTGGTTGAGCAGCAGCTGCAGATTGGCCAGGGTGCCGCTGGACAGGCTGTAGACGCCGATCTTCTTGCCCTTGAGATCCGCGGGCTTGCGGATGTTGGCGCTCTTGAGCGAGACCACGTTGAAGACGTTCTGCGGGTAGATGTCGTAGATGGCGCGCAGCTTCTCGCCCTTGTCCAGCGCGGCGTAGAAGGAACCGGGGTCGGTGAAGGCCACGTCGGCCTGGCCGCTGAGCAGGTTGCGTACCGCGTCCCCGCCGCCCGTACCGGGCATGTAGACCAGCTCGATGCCGCGCGCGCGGAAGAAGCCCTTGTCGGGCTCGACCAGCAGGTTGGTCACTTCGGAGATCGGCCCGCCCCAGCTGGCCATGGTGATCTTCTCCAGCTTGCCGTCCTGGGCGCTGGCTGCGGCCCCGAACAGGCTCAGCGCGGCCAGGGCCAGCAGGGCACGCAGGGTGTGTCGTTTCATGGTGTCGTCCTCAGTTCGAAGAAAAGGAATAGGTGGTCAGCAACTTGCGCTCCAGCCACAGCGTGGCCTCGTAGAGCAGCAGGCCGATGACGGTGATCAGCAGCAGCACGGCGAACATCAGCGGCGTGTCCATGGAGCCCTGGGCGGCGATGATCAGCGCGCCCAGGCCCTGGCTGGCGCCGATGAACTCGCCGACCACGGCGCCCACCAGCGCCAGCACCACGGCCACGCGCAGGCCGGCCAGGATGGCAGGCAGGCAGGCAGGCAGCTTGAGCCGCCACAGGGTCTGGGCACGTGTGGCGCCCAGCATGCGGAACAACTCCAGGCGCGCCGCATCCACCTGCGCGATGCCCGTGAGCGTGTTCTCCAGCAGCGGAAAGAAGCAGATCAGCGCCGTGATCACCACCGTGGGCGTGGTGCCGAAACCGAACCAGACGATGAAGAGCGGCAGCAGCGCGAGCTTGGGCACGACCTGGCTGGTCACCACATAGGGCATGAGCACGCGGCGCAACAGGGCTGATTCACCGAGCAGCACGCCGCCTGCAAAGCCCAGCAGCACCCCCAGGCCCAGGCCCAGGCCCAGCTCCAGCAGGGTCTGGGCGATGTGCGGCCAGAGGTAGCCCGTGGCCAGGCCACGGCCGAGCGCAGCGCCGATCACGCTGGGCGCAGGCAGGACCAGCGGAGAGAACTTGAAGGCCTGCACGGCCCATTCCCAGGCGAGCAGGCAGACGATGAGCAAGGCCAGGGCGAGCAGACGCGGGTACTTCATGCGCCCTCCCCGTCCATGGCGTGCCGCAACTCGGCACAGAGCGCGTTGAAGGCCGGGCTGTAGCGCACATCCTGGAAGCGCGGACGCGGCAGCGCCACGCGCACGTCGTGGCGGATGCGGCCCGCATCCATCACGGCCACCCGGTCGGCCAGGTAGACCGCCTCGGCGATGTCGTGGGTCACGAAAAACACCGGTGTGCCGCGTTCACGACAGACCGTGAGCAGCGCGTCCTGCAGCTCCTCGCGTGTGATGGCATCGAGCGCGGCGAAGGGCTCGTCCATCAGCAGGATGGACGGCCCGGGCAGCAGCGCGCGCGCGATCGCCACGCGGCTCTGCTGCCCGCCCGAGAGCTGGCGCGGGCGATGCTGCAGATGCGCGCCCAGGCCCAGCTGGGCCAGCAGCGCCTCGGCGCGCGCCACGTCGTCGGCGCCGAGCGGGCCCTGCAGGCTCAGCGGCAGCAGCACGTTGTCGCGCACGCTGAGCCAGTCCAGCAGCGTGGGTTGCTGGAACACGAAGCCGATCTGCGGCCCGGGTGCCGGCAGGGGCCGGCCCTGCAGCAGCACCGTGCCCTCGTCCGGGCGCAGCAGGCCGGCGGCCAGCTTGAGCAGCGTGGTCTTGCCGCAACCGCTGCGGCCCACGAGGCAATGGAACTCCCCGGGCGCGATGTCCCAGTCCACACGCTGCACCACCGGCGGCCAGCCCGGGAAGGTGTAGCTCACCTGGCGCATGTCGAGGAAGGGCGCGGTACTCATGTCAATCCCGGTAGCGTGCGTAGGGCTCGGCCGCATCTTCGGCCGATTGCTCCAGCTCGACCATGCGCACCAGATCCAGCAAGCTGAAACGCCCGTCGTGGTGCCAGCCGGCTTCAGGCGCGGTCATGTGCCCCAGGGCACAGATGCGTGTGGCGCCGGCACGGCCCAGGCCTTCGGCCAGCGCGTGCAGCTCCTCGGGTGAGGCAGCGATACCCACGGTCTGCAGGAAGTCGCGCTGTGCGGCCAGCAAGGGCAAGGTCTCTTCGAGCGCGGCCACGGCCTGGACCTGCACTGTGCGGTTGAGAGCACAGGGCAGCAGCGGGCCCGCGGCCTCGGCATAGGCCACCGCCCAGCTGGCCTGCGCATCGCCGATCAGCTCCACCGAGCCGTCCTGGCCTATGAACTCCTGCCCCTGGCGCCAGCCGGCCACGCTGGCCGCTTCCTCCAGGCTCAGCGTGCGGCGCGCGAACTTGTGCTGCAAGGCCGAGAGCTCGCCGGCCAGGGCCTGGGCAAACTCGCGCGGGCTCACGCGACCGCCGCGGGCCACGTAAAAGATGTGCGGCGAATAACAGCCCTGCTGCTCGTAGCGCACCACGTCCAGCGCAGCGGCACGCACCAGCGCAGCCAGGTGCTGGGCATCGAGCGCGGCGGCCGAGACCAGGCCTACGCTGAGCTTGTGGCCATGCGGCAGGAAGCGGGTGGTCACGGGCAGCTGTTGCCGCAGCGCGGCCAGCGTCTCGTTGCCGCCGTAGGCCAGCACGGTGTCGGCCTCGGCATAGAGCGCACGCTCGCTCTCCGTGTCGCCGCCCTTGAACCAGACCACGGCCAGGGCATCGGCCAAGCGCGGCTCGACCTCGGCCAGCAGGCGCGCGAAGAGCGCGGCGACCAAGGGCTCGGCGCTGGCCGTCTTGCCCACGGCCGGCGCCTTGACCAGCAGGCCGCAGACCAGGCTCCACAGCGGCAGGCCCGGCACATTGCCGGCCCAGACATGGACCAGCAGCTCGGGGCCGAGGGCGCGCGCCATGCCGCCCTTGGCGCGCGGCTGGAATTCGTCGAGCAGCTTGGGGTTGGCGAAGTCCTCGGCCACGAAGCGCTGCAGCTGCGGCGCGCGGAAGGTCTTGAGGTAGGCGTTGAGGCCCAGGCGCACCATCTCGGCGTCGAAGCCCGTGATCAGGGGCAGCAGGCGGTCGAGCTGCTGGCGGTAGGCGTTCTGCGCGTCGAGCAGGCGCGCGATGGCGCGGTCGATCGCAGCGATGATCTGCGTGACCGAGAGCGCCCGGATCTGCGCCCCGCCCTGCGTGCGCACATGGCGGGCCAATGTTTGCAATTGCTCGGGCGTGAGCTTCGGCACGCCCAGATCCACACGCTGCGTGCCCTCGCCAAACGTGAGCGTGTGCCATGGGACCGACTTCAGGTCCAGCCCCGGCAGATGTGCGGCCTGTACGTTCATGCGCGTGCTGCCTTCAGAAATTCGTCCACCGTCAGCGAGCAGCCCTTGGCCTGCGCGCCCTGGGCGCGGCCCAGCAGCAGGAAGCCTCCGTCCACCGCCACGCCCACGTCCTCGGTCAGGATGGTGGTGACGGAGTTGTAGTTGCCCAGGTCGGTGTGCGCGAGGATGCCGCGCTCGCCCTTGGGGACCTCTACCCCAGTGAGCGGGTCCACCACACGGGAGCGGATCCAGTGCGGGCCCGACTTGACGGCTGGCAGCGTGGCATTGCCCGCGTCATAGAACTGCGTGCTGAGCTCCGTCATGCCATACATATTGATGCAGGCGCTGCGGGGTACGCCGAAGGTAGCGGACAGGGTCCCGTAGAACGCCTCCATGTCCATCTCGCGCGACTGGCCCTTGAAACCGCCGGTGTCGAGCAGGCGGCTGCCCGCGGGGAGCAGGAAGCCGAGGCCGCGCGCCTGCAAGGCGTCCATCAGGTGCACGAAGCTGTAGCTCGCGCCCAGCAGCGCAAAGGGCTCGCCGCTCTCCTGCACCTGCTCCAGCGTGGCGCACAGCGCGTCGAGCTGCAGTCCCGCGCTGTCCAGGTAGTAACGGCTGTCGGGGGTGCTGAACTGGTGCAGCGCCAGCGCAAGGTAGTGCGCCAGCGAGGAGTTCGGCATCTGCAGTTCGTCCGGGAACAGGATGCCCAGGCGCATCCTCTCGCGCCCGGCCATGAAGCGTGCGCGGAAGTTGCGCGTCATCGACAGGTCGTAGACCGCAAGGTCCGGGTGCCAGTGCCGGCCCTTGACGTCGCCGCGCGTGGTGCCGCTGGTCTGGAAGACGCGCGCGCACTGTTGGGTCGGCACGCAGCTCAGCGTCAGGTCCTTGAAGCCGTTGATGGGCACGGCCGGAATGTCCTGCCAGCGCTTGACCGTGCGCGGTGTGCGGCCGCGCTGCTGGCAGAACTTCTGGAAAGCGGTGTTGTGCTGGAACTGGTGGGCAAACAGGCGCAGGGCCAGGGCGTTGAAATCCGCCTCGCTCGCATCGTCGCGCGCGATGAAGGCCAGCAGTTCCGGCATAGGTCCGGTTGCGCTGACTGCCGATGTCGGCGACGATGCTTGGAGAGTCTCTGCCACGACGTCCTTTCTTTCTGTGCCCCGCACATGTGCTCCGAAAGGTGTGGCAGGACGGGTGAGGCCTGCAGACAGCTCTTCTTACATCGGTATGATCCGAGTCAAGTTCACGGGTTCGGTACAGGGATCATTTCCCACCATCTCAGCCCTCCGCTTGCGCGGACGACACCCCGGAGCAGGGCTGATTCTATGCCATGCGCACGGCTGATGACTGGATGCCGGCCGCCTGATGCATCGATGGCGTGCACCATGCCCCGATCCGGTGCTTGCGTAAGGAACGTCGCAGAACAAGCCTTTGCTCAATCATCAAAACACCTCACCCCCATGAATGCCGGACTGAACTTCCTCGTCGCCGCGCGCCAGTGCGAAATCAGCGAGCTCGAGCACCTGGCGCTGACCAGCGAGCTGGTCGGCGTGATCGGCCGCCTCGTGCATGCGTTGCAGCGCGAACGCGGCATCTCCAACGTCTACCTGGCGTCGCGCGGCGCGCGCTTTGCCGACGCCCTGCGGCAGCAGGTGGCCGAGTGCGAGGCCGTGCAGGCCCAGGTGCTGACGCGGCTGGAAGCGCTCGACACCGATGCGCGCCGCGTGCGCAACGGCGCGCGCCTGTTCAGCCGCATCGCCTTCGTGCTGCACGCGCTCGACGGCCTGCCCGCCTTGCGCGAGCGTGTTGCCGCTCAGACCCAGTCTGCCGAAGAGACCACGGCCAACTACACCCGCCTGATCGCGGGTCTGCTCAATGTGGTGTTCGAGGCCGCCGACAGCGCCACCGACCCCAAGATCTCGCGCGCCCTCGTGGCGCTCTTCCACTTTTTGCAAGGCAAGGAATACGCGGGTCAGGAGCGCGCCTTCGGCGGTGCGGCCTACGCCTCGGGCCAGATCGATGCGGCGCACCACCAACAGTGGCAGCACCTGATCGAGGCGCAGGAGGCCTGCCTGCAGGTCTTCACCGACTTTTCCGACGAAGCCGTGCGCAGCGCCTGGCGGACCTGCCTGCCTGCGGACGCTGTCGCCACGCTGGAACGCATGCGCCGGCTGGCCTCGGCCAACACCAGCGGCACGCTGGACCCGAATGCCAGCCAAGGCTGGTACGAGGCCTGCACGCTGCGCATCGACGCCATGAAGCGCTTCGAGGACCAGCTGGCCGCCAACCTGCGCCTGCTCTGCGACGAGCGCATTGCCCAGGCCCACGCGGACCTGCGCGACCAGCAAGCCATCCTGGACGCGCTGCAGCGCCAGGCCGGCGAGGCCGGCAACGAACCGCCGGCCCTGCTGGGTCCGCACCTGGAACGCTCCATCCTGGGCATGGTGCAGGAACAGTCGCGCCGGCTGCAGGCCATGAGCGACGAGCTCGAAACCGCGCGCGCCGCGCTCAACGAGCGCAAGGTGATCGAGCGCGCCAAGGGCCTGCTCATGGCCTCGCGCCAGCTCAGCGAGGACGAGGCCTACAAGATGCTGCGCCAGACCGCCATGAACCAGGGCCGGCGCCTGGTGGATGTGGCCAAGACGGTGCTGGCCATGTCGGACTACCTTTAGCGCCGGTACGCGCATCTGATGGTGCGATGCACAACTAGAGTGCCTGCGCACCGACGCACGGGCCCGATCCAGCCCGCGCGCAATCCAGCCAAGTCATTGTTTTCAAATGACTTTTCCTTCCGCGCCCAGCACACATCCAGGTCTGGCACGGTATCTGCTTGATGCCTACCAAGTCAGGCCAATGCAGGTCTGACCCCCGTCTCTTGGAGACACCTCTGGACAACGGCGTCCATTCCCTGCGACCCGAATGGGCGGCGGTGGGATGGATGCCGTTTTTTGTTTGTGCTTCGTCCGTTATGGAGTTCATCATGCAAGACCCCGTGATCGCCAACGCCGCCGGTCCGTCCCGTCGCACCGTCCTGCAAGCCGCCGCCGTGGGCGCTGTGGGTCTGACACCTGCCCTGCGTGCCGCCGTCTACGCCGCGGGCTCCGATGCCCCGGAGAAGAAGGAAGTCAAGATCGGCTTCATCCCGCTGACGGACTGCGCCAGCGTGGTCATGGCGTCGGTGCTGGGCATCGACCAGAAGTACGGGGTCAAGATCATCCCCACCAAGGAAGCCAGCTGGGCCGGCGTGCGCGACAAGCTGGTCAACGGCGAACTCGACATGGCCCATGTGCTCTGGGGCCTGATCTACGGCGTGCACCTCGGGGTCTCCGGCCCCAAGAAGGACATGGCCGTGCTGATGAACCTGAACCACAACGGCCAGGCCATCACCCTGAGCAAGAAACTCGCTGACAAGGGCGCAGTGGACGGCGCCAGTCTGGCCAAGCTCATGGCCACGGACAAGCGCGAATACACCTTCGCCCAGACCTTCCCCACGGGCACGCACGCCATGTGGCTCTACTACTGGCTGGCCGCCCACGGCGTCAACCCCATGAAGGACGCCAAGGTCATCACCGTGCCGCCGCCCCAGATGGTGGCGAACATGCGCGTGGGCAATATGGACGGCTATTGCGTGGGCGAGCCCTGGGGCCACCGCGCCATCATCGACGGCATCGGCATCACCGCCGTCACCACCCAGGACATCTGGAAAGACCACCCGGAGAAAGCCCTGGGCACCACGGCCGAGTTCGTGCAGAAGTACCCCAACACCGCGCGCGCCGTCACGGCCGCCATCATCGAAGCCGGCAAGTGGATCGACAGCGGTCTGCAGAACAAGCTCAAGATGGCCGAGACCGTGGCCGACAAGAGCTACGTCAACACCAGCGTGGACGCCATCAACCAGCGCATCCTGGGCCGCTACCAGAACGGTCTGGGCAAGACCTGGGACGACCCCAACCACATGAAGTTCTACAACGAGGGCACGGCAAGCTTCCCCTACCTCTCCGACGGCATGTGGTTCCTCACCCAGCACAAGCGCTGGGGCCTGCTCAAGGACCACCCGGACTACCTGGCCGTCGCCAAGCAGATCAACCAGATCGAGCTCTACAAACAGGCCGCCACCGCCGCCAAGGCCCCCGTGCCCAAGGACGTGCTGCGCACCAGCAAGATGATCGACGGCGTGGTCTGGGACGGCAAGGACCCGAAGAAGTACGCCGACAGTTTCACGATCAAGGCCTGAGGGCCACACCAAGGAAAGCATCATGGTCAGCGCTGTCTTCCACCCCCCCACCGGCCTCACGCCCGAGCCGTCGCCCTCGCCAGAGCGCAAGGCGGCGCCCGTGCCGGCCGCCCCCGCGGCGCAGCCGGTCGCCAAGGTGCCCGGCTACGACTGGCGCGGCCTGTGGCAGCGCGTGATCCCACCGGTGCTGGGCCTGGCCCTGCTGGTCGGTGTCTGGGCGCTGATCTCGCTCTCCAGCGGCAGCAGCATCCCCAGCCCGGCCGACACGTTCAAGCAGGCTGTCGACATCTTCAGCGATCCCTTCTACCGCAAGGGCCCGAACGACCAGGGCGTGGGCTGGAACGTGCTGATGTCGCTGCAGCGCGTGGCCCTGGGCTTCGGCCTGGCCGCACTGGTGGGCATCCCGGCCGGTTTCATGATCGGGCGCTTCACCTTCCTGAGCCGCATGTTCAACCCGCTGATCAGCCTGCTGCGCCCGGTCTCCCCGCTGGCCTGGCTGCCCATCGGCCTGCTGGTCTTCAAGGGCGCCAACCCGGCGGCCATCTGGACCATCTTCATCTGCTCGATCTGGCCCATGATCATCAACACCGCGGTGGGCGTGCAGCGCGTGCCGCAGGACTACATGAACGTGGCGCGCGTGCTGCAGCTCTCCGAATGGAAGATCGTCACCAAGATCCTCTTCCCCGCCGTGCTGCCCTATATGCTGACCGGCGTGCGCCTGGCGGTGGGCACGGCCTGGCTGGTGATCGTCGCGGCCGAGATGCTGACCGGCGGCGTGGGCATCGGCTTCTGGGTCTGGGACGAGTGGAACAACCTCAACGTCAAGAACATCATCATCGCCATCTTCGTGATCGGCATCGTCGGCCTGGTGCTCGAGTTCGCGCTGATCAAGCTCGCCACCGCCTTCACCTTCGAGGAGGTCAAGTCATGAGTGCATCCCTCAGCACCAAGTACATCGAGGTCCAGGGCGTCGAGCAGACCTTCAAGACCGCCAAGGGCCTGTTCCCCGCGCTGCGTGACATCAACCTCACGGTCGCCAAGGGCGAGTTCGTGGCGCTCATCGGCCACTCGGGCTGCGGCAAGTCCACCCTGCTCAACCTGATCGCCGGCCTGACCACGCCCACCAGCGGCGCGCTGCTCTGCGCCAACCGCGAGATCGCGGGCCCCGGCCCCGAACGCGCGGTGGTGTTCCAGAACCATTCCCTGCTGCCCTGGCTGACCTGCTACGAGAACGTCTACCTCGCCGTCGAACGTGTCTTCGGCGCCGCCAGCAAGAGCACCGGCGCCCCGGCCGAGAACAAGGCCCAGCTCAAGGCACGCACCGAAGCCGCCCTGGCCCTGGTGGGCCTGACGCACGCGGCGCAGAAGCGCCCGGGCGAAATCTCGGGTGGCATGAAACAGCGCGTGGGCATCGCCCGCGCCCTGTCCATGGAACCCCAGGTGCTGCTGATGGACGAGCCCTTCGGCGCGCTGGACGCGCTGACCCGCGCCAAGCTGCAGGACGAGCTGCTGGAGATCGTGGCGCGTACCAAGAGCACCGTGGTCATGGTCACGCACGACGTGGACGAGGCCGTGCTGCTCTCCGACAAGATCGTGATGATGACCAACGGGCCCGCCGCGACCATCGGCGAAGTGCTCAGCGTGGACCTGCCGCGTCCTAGATCCCGCGTGCAGCTGGCCGAAGACCCGCGCTACATCAACTACCGCAAGGCCGTGATCGACTTCCTCTACACGCGCCAGGGGCACGTGGAAAAGGCCGCGTAAATAGAAGCCCCCGAGCACGTGCCTGTGGCACGTGCTGGATCAGCGCCGCCGTTCAGCCGCGCATCTGCGGTGCGAGCGCCGAGCTGAAGGCCAGCGCAAAGCGCGGTGCATAAACCCGCAGCAGCAGGCCGCCGCAAACGATGAGCAACAGGGCCAGGGGGATGCCCTGCGGGTTCAGGAAGAAGTGGAACAGCACCACCACCGCCATGATGGGCGACAGCAGGGCCAGGCCCAGGGCCGGCGCGCGGTTGGACAGCAGGCACAGCGCGCCGACCAGCTCCACGGTCTTCATGAAGGGCCAGAAGAAGCCCGTGGCCTTGAGGGCCGCTTCCAGCGCCAGGCCGCGCTCGGAGGTGGGCGGGTGCATCAGATGCGAACCCGTGGCGACGAAGAAGAAACCGTCGATCGCGCCCGCCAGAAATATCAGTCCCAGCACCACCCGCGGCACCGTGACCATCCAGTACACCTTCATTGCATCGCTCCCTTGTTGTGAGGTCGGCCCTGGCCGGGCCCGGCTGCAGCGCAGCCTCTGCGATGCAAGCGGCGCAGTCTAGTGAGGCCGCCCGGCGCTGAACATCCCACAAAATAGGGAGCTGCCCTGCCGGGGCAGGTACCCGCTCACGGGCTCAGGGTCATGGGCACAAACTCAGCCGCGCGTCCACTGCGCCAGATGCAGCAACACACCGGACGGGTCCCACACGTAAGTCACGAGCGCGCCGTAGGGCTCGGGCCGCGGTTCCGCCACCCGCGCGCCGGGGTAGAGGCCGCTGTCGATGGCGGGCTTGATCTGCGCGTAGCAGGCCCGCGCATCCTGCACCGTGAGGTGCAACATGGTGTTCTCGGCCCAGTCCTTCACGTAGTAAGGCTGCAGATAGAAGCTGTGCCCGCCGTTCTCCATCAGGGCCAGGGTTTCGTCGGACCAGCCGATCGTCCAACCCAGCGCTTCGTAGAAGGCCTTGGAGACGGCAAAGTCCTGGGCAGGGATGAAGGGACGGACGTCGGAGATGTGGAGGTTGGTCATCTGCGGCCAGAAAAAATGGATGCTGCGTCTACCAATTCAGTAGCACTCACACTTGTCTCGATACATCCCTTTTGCCGACATCGGATAGTCCTTGTCAGGAACCACTTGCGACGCTCTGGGCGCGCACTGTTGGCGGCACTCGGCATGCACATCCTTGGGCGGTGGCAAAAAGGGCACGATGGCCAAGCTCCCAAGAATGAAGAAAGCAATCGCCAAGGCGGCAATGATTGCTGGTGGAGTTTTCGCCAAACGCTGGCGAATGCGCGACAGATACGTGTTCACGCTTTTACTCCGAGTACCCACATCACGCCGAAGAACGCAATCACAGCATACGCCACCCATTCAGCACGGCGCCCGATCACCACATACATACTGAGTCGCGCATCTCGAAGCTCTTTATGGCGATCACTCTTCACGAAGCGTCGATAGGCCCGATAGGCGTCACTCACAAAACCCAAACCAAAATCGTCCACATCTGGCGACTTCAACTCGCGAAAGAGAGCCTCATGCTCTTCTCGCAATCTGCGCAGAATCAGGTGGTTGGTTGCGATCACAACGGCAATGCTGGCGAAAAGAATTGCAACGACACACCAGAGCAAAGTGTTCATCTACTTTTAACTCGATGCAGACAGCAAGCCTGTCTGATGAACAGAGTTCAAGCGCATCAAGCCATCCTCCCGTGATGTGTTGTAAGTGCCTAATTTATATCAGTCTTCCTTACAAGTGGAAGTACACCGCCCTACTTCGGCAAAAACAACAGCCAGTAAATCAACAACACGTTAAACAACCCACTCACCACCAGCAGCAGCTTCCACACAAAGGCCGGATCCCGCTGCAGCAGCGGCGAAGCCGGCGATGCCATCAACGGGCGTGCGGCCCCGCGCTCCAGCGCCAGCAAAAACTCTTCCGCCGTCTCGAAGCGCTGGCGCTTGTCGCGGGCCACGGCTTTCAACACTACGTGGTCGAGCCAGGTCGGCACCTCGGGGTTGTGGCGGCTGGGCGGCTGGGGGTCACGGTGGTAACGGCCGCTCTGGTGGGGCAGCACCTCGCCATAGGGCAGCTTGCCGTCGGTGAGCAGCTGGTAGAGCGTGACGCCCAGGGCAAAGAGGTCGCTCTGCGCATCCGGGGCTTCGGGCGGCACGTCGGTGTCGACGCGGCCTGAACGCAGGCTGTAACCCCATTGCTCGGGGTTGACGTAGCTGGGCGTGCCGGCGTGCAGCTCGCGCAGGGCAGCAGGTTCACGACCGCTCAGGGCCACGCCCAGGCCCAGCAGGCGCAGCACGCCGTCGGTGCCCAGGTGCAGGTTGGCGGGCTTGAGGTCGCGGTGTACCACGCTCTGGCGGTGCAGGCGGCCCAGGGCCTGCAGCACCTGGGTGGCCAGGTCCACCACCTGCGCGGGCGCAAAGCGGTGCTTGCGCACCAGCATCTGCTCCAGGGTCTCGCCAGCGTGCCAGTCGTAGAGCAGATAAAACGCGGTCTGGCCCTTGCCAGCGGGCGGGCCTTCGTGCAGCCGCACCAGTTGATCGGCCGCGCGTGAGCTTTGCAGGCAGCAGGCCAGCCACGCCTCGTGGGCCAGGGCGGCGCATTCCTCGGGGTCGTGCGCGCGCGAAGGGTGCAGGGTCTTGAGCGCGTAGTCGGTGTGAGTGCGCGTATCGCGCACCTTGTAGATCAGGTTGACGCCGTTGTCGGCCACGATCTCCTCCACCCGCAGGCCGTCGATCCGCTCGCCCGGTCTCAGGCGCACGGGCACGGGCAGCGCCTGCGCGCTGCGGCCCACGTCCTGCAGCGTCGCGTCCAGCAGGCCCAGCACACGCACGACGAGCGCGGTGGCGTTGTCCTGGCTGCCGGCACGCAGCGCCGCCTGCACCAGGCTGTCGGCGATGGCCTGGGCCTGGGCCAGTTCCGCCGTCTCGGCCAGCTGACGCAGACGCAGCGAGCCGTGCGCCCCGTCGCTGAGCAGGATGAACACATCGCCCACCCGCAGGTCGCCCTGCATGGAGTCCACCACCAGACGGTCCTCCGCGCCCACGACGCGCGTGAGCTGGTGGCGGAAATCGCGGTGGGGCATGACGTGGTCCACCGTGAGCTGGGTGACCTGCCCGTCGCGCAGCAGATAGGCGCGCGTGTCGCCCACATGGGCCAGGGTCCAGGAACGCCCGCGCAGCACCAAAGCGGTGAGCGTGGTCAGCCCCACGGCCGGTGTGCTGCGCCGGTTCGAGGCGGCGAGCCAGGCGTTCTGGGCGGCGATGATGCGATCGAGCGCGACGGTGGTGTCCCAGGTTTGGGGTGTGCCGTAGTAGTCGCGCACCAAGGTGGTGACCGTGGTCTGGGCGGCGTCACGCCCCAGGCCACCGGCGCTGACGCCGTCGGCAATGGCCGCGATCACGCCCATGGCCTCCTGCCCCTCTTCGGGCAGCATGGCGCCGGCGAAATCCTCGTTGACGGGCTTGGTACCAGCCAGCGAGGTGTAGGCAATGTCCATCGCGAAGCTCATACCTGCCCAATGTGCAAGTTTGATGCCCGTCGTGGTGCGTACGGCCCGGGCCAGCGATCCCGGCGAGCGTCTGCTTGCTGCATTGCAATAGCCTGGCATGGCAATTGCATGAGTCCGAGCGTAGCTGGCCAAAGTTGGCCCTCAATCACGCTTCCGGTGCAAAGGCGGATCGGAAGCAGACAGGACAAAGGCGTCCACACATGCACTGCCGCGCGGCAGTCCATCTGTGGACGCCTTTTTGTTTGGCACGCCTTACTTGGATGACGGAGCGTTGGCGATGAAAAAACTCAAGCTGGTGATGGTCGGCAACGGCATGGCCGGTGTGCGCTCGCTGGAAGAACTGCTGAAGATCGCGCCCGATCTGTACCAGATCACGGTCTTCGGCGCCGAGTCCCACCCCAACTACAACCGCATCCTGCTCTCGCCCGTGCTGGCCGGGGAGCAGAAGCTCGAGGAGATCATCCTCAACGACTGGGCCTGGTACCAGGACAACGGCATCACCCTGCACGCGGGCTACACGGTCAACGAGGTGGACCGCGTCAAGCGTGTGGTGCACGCCACCAACGCCCAGGGTGAGCAGATCAGCGCCGAATACGACCGCCTGATCCTGGCCACGGGCTCCAACCCCTTCATCCTGCCCGTGCCGGGCAAGGACCTGCAAGGCGTGCTGGCCTACCGCGACATCGCCGACACCGAGGCCATGATCGAGGCCGCGGCCAAATACAAGCACGCCGTGGTCATCGGCGGCGGACTGCTGGGCCTGGAAGCCGCCAACGGCCTGATGAAGCGCGGTATGACGGTCAGCGTGGTGCACGTGATGCCCTGGCTGATGGAGCGCCAGCTCGACGATGTGGCGGGCAAGATGCTGCAGAAGTCGCTCGAAGACCGCGGCATGCAGTTCCTGATCGGCGCGCAGACGCAGGAACTGGTGGGCGGCGAAGACGGCCGGGTCAAGGCCGTGAAGTTCAAGGACGGCAGCGAGGTGCCGGCCGACCTGGTAGTGATGGCCGTGGGCATCCGCCCCAACACGGCCCTGGCCGAAAAGATGAACCTGCACGTAAACCGCGGTATCGTAGTCAACGACACGCTGCAGACCACCACCGACGCGCGCATCTACGCCGTGGGCGAGTGCGCGGCCCACCGCGGCATCGCCTACGGCCTGGTGGCCCCGCTGTTCGAGCAGGGCAAGGTGCTGGCCAACCACCTGGCGCAGTTCGGCATCGGCCGCTACACCGGCTCGCTCACGTCCACCAAGCTCAAGGTCACGGGCATCGACCTGTTTTCCGCCGGCAACTTCATGGGCGGCGAGGACACCGAAGAGATCGTGATGAGCGACCCGGGCGGCGGCGTCTACAAGAAGCTGGTGCTCAAGGACGACAAGCTCATCGGCGCTTGCCTCTACGGCGACACCGTGGACGGCAGCTGGTACTTCAAGCTGCTGCGCGACGGCCGCAGCGTGAGCGACATCCGCGACAAGCTGATGTTCGGCGAGTCGAACATCGGCGACGCCGGCCACGAAGGCCACAGCAAGGCCGCCGCCATGTCCGACAGCGACGAGGTCTGCGGCTGCAACGGCGTGACCAAGGGCACGATCTGCAAGGCCATCAAGGACAAGGGCCTGTTCACCCTGGACGAGGTGCGCAAGCACACCAAGGCCAGCGCCTCCTGCGGTTCGTGCACGGGCCTGGTGGAGCAGATCCTCATGTTCACGGCCGGCGGCGACTACTCGGCCACGCCCAAGACCAAGGCCATGTGCGGCTGCACGGACCACGGCCACCAGGCCGTGCGCGAGGCCATCGTGGCCAACAAGCTGCTGACCATCGCCGATGTCTTCAAGTTCATGAACTGGAAGACGCCCAACGGCTGCGCCAGCTGCCGCCCGGCCGTCAACTACTACCTGATCTCCAGCTGGCCCAAGGAGGCCAAGGACGATCCGCAGAGCCGTTTCATCAACGAGCGCAGCCACGCCAACATCCAGAAGGATGGCACCTACAGCGTGATCCCGCGCATGTGGGGTGGCGAGACCACGGCCGACGAATTGCGCCGCATCGCCGACGCGGTGGACAAGTACAAGATTCCCACCGTCAAGGTCACGGGCGGCCAGCGCATCGACCTGCTGGGTGTCAAGAAGGAAGACCTGCAGGCCGTGTGGAACGACATCGGCATGCCCAGCGGCCACGCCTACGCCAAGGCCCTGCGCACGGTGAAGACCTGCGTGGGCAGTGAGTGGTGCCGCATGGGCACGCAGGACAGCACCCAGATGGGCAAGGACCTGGAGCGCGCCATGTGGCGCATGTACGCCCCGCACAAGGTGAAGTTCGCCGTCTCGGGCTGCCCGCGCAACTGCGCCGAGGCCGGCATCAAGGACGTGGGCATCATCGGCGTCGATTCCGGCTGGGAAATGCACATCGCCGGCAATGGCGGCATCAAGACCGAGGTGGCGCATTTCTTCACCAAGCTCAAGACCGCCGAGGAGGTGCTGGAGTACACCGGCGCCTTCATGCAGCTCTACCGCGAGGAAGGCTGGTACCTGGAGCGCACGGTGCACTACGTGAACCGCGTGGGCCTGGACTACGTGAAGAAAAAGATCCTCGACGACCACGCAGGCCGCAAGGCGCTGTGGGAGCGCCTGCAATACGCGCTGGACGGCGAACCCGATCCCTGGTTCGAGACCGACAAGGCCCGCGTCGACACGCGCCAGTTCATCCCGATCCAGGTCGAAGGCGCTTCGGCCTGAGCACCGCGCGCACAAGGAGTATCCCCATGAACGAATGGAAAGCCATCTGCCGCGTCGAAGATATCCCCGTGCTGGGCTCGCGCCGCGTGAACCGCCCGCAGGGCATGGCCGTGGCCGTATTTCGCAACGACCAGGACCGGGTCTTCGCCCTGCTTGACCGCTGCCCGCACAAGGGCGGCCCGCTCTCGCAAGGCATCGTCTTCGGCACCAGCGTGGCCTGCCCGCTGCACAACTGGACCATCGGTCTCGATACCGGCTGTGCCCGCGCCCCCGACGAAGGCAGCACGCCACGCTTCGCCGTCCAGGTGGTGGACGGTGTGGTGCATCTGGACAGCCAGGAACTTGCCACGCTGGCGCTGGACGCCGCACCCCCTGTGGCTGGCCCCTGCACGCGCAAGACGGCGTCCTGCGCCTGAGTCCACGGGTATCACCAGACAGACGGGGCCCCGGGATGCACAAGGAAACGCGATCAACGTGTCCCTACTGCGGTGTGGGCTGTGGTGTCATCATCGAGTCGCGGCGCGACCAGATCGTCGGCGTGCGTGGGGATCCCGATCATCCGGCCAACTTCGGGCGCCTGTGCTCCAAGGGCTCCACCCTGCACCTCACGGCCACGCCCGAGGTGACGCAGCAGACACGGCTGCTGCAGCCCCTGCGCCGCCTGCAGCGTGATGCTGCACCCGAGCCCCTGGCCTGGGACGCCGCGCTGGACCTGGCGGCCACCCGCTTTGCCAGCATTATCCAGGAACACGGCCCCGACGCCGTGGGCTTTTACGTCAGCGGGCAGCTGCTCACCGAGGACTACTACGTCTACAACAAGCTGGCCAAGGGACTGATCGGCACCAACAACATCGACACCAACTCGCGCCTGTGCATGAGCAGCGCCGTGGCGGGCTACAAGCTCACGCTGGGCGCCGACGCGCCGCCCGCCAGCTACGAGGACGTGAACCACGCCGACTGCCTCTTCATTACCGGCTCCAATGCAGCCTGGGCCCATCCCATCCTGTTCCGCCGCATCGAGGACGCCAAGAGACAGCGCCCGGAGATGAAGATCGTCGTGGTGGACCCGCGCCGCACCGACACCGCCAGCACGGCCGACCTCTATGTGCAGATCCAGCCTGGCACCGACGTGGCGCTCTACCACGGCATGCTGCACCTGATGCTGTGGGAAGGCTGGACGGACAGCAATTTCATCGCCACCCGCACCCGCGGCTTCGACGCGCTCAAGGCCCTGGTACGCGACTACACGCCGGAGATGGTCACGCAGACCTGCGGCATCGCCAAGGACACGCTGTACGAGGCCGCGCGCCTGTTCGCCACCTCTGCAGCCACGCTGAGCCTCTACTGCCAAGGGCTCAACCAGAGCAGCAGCGGAACGGCCAAGAACGCCGCGCTCATCAACCTGCACCTGGCCACAGGCCAGATCGGCAAGCCGGGGGCTGGCCCCTTCTCCCTCACGGGTCAGCCCAATGCCATGGGCGGGCGCGAGGTCGGCGGCCTGGCCAATCTACTCAGCGCCCACCGCGACCTGGCCAATACCGCGCACCGTGCCGAGGTGGCCGCGCTCTGGGGCATTCCTTCGGTGCCCGAGAAGCCGGGCAAGACCGCGGTGGAGATGTTCCAGGCTTCGGCCGACGGCGAGATCAAGGCGCTGTGGATAGCCTGCACCAACCCCGCGCAGAGCATGCCGGACCAGGCCACGGTGCGCCGTGCGCTGCAGCGCGCCGAGTTCGTCGTGGTGCAGGAAGCCTTTCTCACCACCAGCACCTGCGACTTTGCCGATCTGCTGCTGCCCGCCACCACCTGGGGTGAAAAAGACGGCACCGTGACCAACAGCGAGCGCTGCATCAGCCGCGTGCGCCCCGCCGTGGCCGCACCGGGCCAGGCGCGCCACGACTGGCGCATCGGCGTTGAATTTGCGCGCCGACTGCAGGCCCTGGGCATCGGTCCGCGTAACGTGCTCTTCCCCTACGAAACCCCCGAGTCCGTCTGGAACGAACACCGCGAGTCTACCCGCGGGCGTGACCTCGACATCACGGGTATGAGCTACGCCATGCTGGAACGGGCACCCCAACAGTGGCCTCTGCCCGCAGGCGCCAAGGGTGGCAAACAACGCCTCTACGAAGACGGCGTCTTCCCCACCGACGATGGCCGTGCGCGTTTTGCCGCCGTGGCCTACCAGCCGGTGGCCGAGCCGCGCGAATCGCGTTTCCCCTTCGCGCTGACCACGGGCCGCCTGCGCGACCAGTGGCATGGCATGAGCCGCACCGGCACCCTGGGCCGCCTCTTCGGCCATGTGGCCGAGCCCACGGTGCAGATGAACGCGGGCGACATGGCGCGCCGCGGCCTCAAGGAAGGCGAGCTGGTCCACGTGACCAGCAAGCGCGGCTCCATCGTGGTGCCGCTGCAGGCCAGCGAGGAACTGGCCAGCGGCCAGGCCTTCATGGCCATGCACTGGGGCCCGGAATTCCTCAGCGGCATCAGCAGCACGGGCGAGCCGCTGGCGGGCGTCAATGCGCTGACCACCTCCAGCTACTGCCCCAGTTCCAAGCAGCCCGAGCTGAAGCACGCGGCCGTCAAGATCCTCAAGGCCGAGCTGCCCTGGAACCTGCTGGGCCTGGCCTGGCTGCCGGCCGACCGCGCCCTGAGCACACGCGAGGCCCTGCGCAAGCTCATGCTGCGTTTCCCTTTTGCGAGCTGCGTGCCCTTTGCCAAGGCCGCGCCACTCGAGGGCGAAGCCGGTGCGCAGCCCACGGGTCTGCTGTTTCGCGCTGCGGCGCACGAGCCCGTGCCAGACGAACTGCTGGCCGAGATCGAGGCCTTGCTGGGCCTGGACGACGCGGGCACCCTGCGTTACGCCGACCGCAAGCGTGGCCAGCGCCGTGCCGCGCTGCTGGACCGCGTAGGCGACCAGACCACGCTGCGCGCCGTGCTGCTGGCCGGTGACACCAGCGCCGAAGGCTGGATCCGCAGCCTGCTGCAACAGGAACTGCCGGCGCAAAGTTATGGCCGCCTGATCCTGCTGGCCGGTGCCCAGGCCCCGGTGGCCCTACCCGCACGCAGCCGCCAGGTCTGCACCTGCTTCAACGTGAACGAAAACGCCATCGAAGGTGTGCTGGCCTCATGCAGCGGCAACGACAGCGAGCGCCTGGCCACGCTGCAGCGGACCCTGAAATGCGGCAGCAACTGCGGTTCCTGCGTGCCCGAGCTGCAGCGCCTGGTGCGCCGGGTTATTCCGCTCAAGCAGGCGGCATGAAGCTTGCAAGGACCACCGCATGCACGCCACACACTTTCCCCTGACCGGTTCCTGCACTCTCGTCGGCGCCGGCCCGGGCGACCCCGATCTGCTCACGCTCAAGGCCGTCAAGGCCATCGCGCGCGCCACCGTGATCCTGGTTGACGACCTGGTCAACGAGGCCGTGCTTGTGCACGCCGCACCAACGGCCCGCATCGTGCACGTGGGCAAACGCGGCGGCTGCACCTCCACGCCACAGTCCTTCATCGAGAAGCTCATGATCACGGCGGTGCGTGAGGGCGAGCATGTGGTGCGTCTCAAGGGTGGCGACCCCTATGTCTTCGGCCGCGGCGGCGAGGAGGTATTGCATCTGGGCGAGGCCGGCATCCGCGTCGACGTCGTCAACGGCATCACCTCGGGCCTGGCCGCCGCGAGCAGCCTGGGCGCACCGCTCACGCACCGCGACCACGCCCACGGTGTGCTTTTCATCACCGGCCACGCCAAGCCCGGCGGCCGCGCGCCCGACTGGGCCGCCCTGGCCGCCACCACGCACGCCGAACAACTCACGCTGGTGATCTACATGGGCGTGAGCGGCGCGCAACAGATCGAAGCCGGCCTGCTCAGCGGCCTGCCCGGTGCCACGCCTGTGGCCCTGGTGCAGCACGCCAGCCTTCCGACGCAGCGCCAGGCCCTCACCACCCTGGACCACTTGCACGCCACCCTGGTGCGCGAAGAACTCGGCAGCCCCTGCATCATCGTCGTGGGCGAGGTGCTGCAGGTCGTGCAGCAGCTGCAGCAAGCTGGCCCACAGCTTGCTTGGGGTACCTGAACAGGGCATTTCATCTGGCCCTGCCTGATTGCAGGTGCCCGCCATGAAAACGAACGCCTACTCCGTCACGACCCTGAAGCCCCGCCCCCCTGCCGCGGTCCGGACGACCGAGTCACCGGCGCACCTCAAGGGCCTCTCGCTCGTCAACCTGGCGGCACGCCAGCGCATGCTGTCACAGCGCATGATCCTGCAGACCCTGCTGGCGGCGCGCGGGGACGCCCAGAAACTCGAGGCCGCGAAGCGCAGCCTGCAGATCTTCAGCGAAAGCCAGCAGCACCTGCTGGACACCCTCCAGCAGCTGGAGAAGGCCGCGGCCGAGAAGATCGCCGCCACCTACCATGGCCCGCACGGCGTCGGCACCGTGATCACGGAATTCATGCAGCTCATGCAGCGCACGCTGGAGCAGATCGAACGCCAGGCCCCCGGCGTGGCCGATTCGCTGATCGAACTCGTGGGCCTGACGGACCGCATCCTCGAAGCCCTCAACACCGCGACCACGGCCTTCGACGAGGTCAGCAAGGCCAAGTCCGAGGCCATGCTCAAGGAGCTGGCCGGCATCGTCGGCGACATCCAGAGTGTGGCCAAGGAGGCCAAGGTGGTGAGCTTCAACGCCCAGATCATGGCGGCACGCGCCGGCCAGCACGGCCGCGAGTTCGCGGTGGTCGCCAATGTGCTCTCGGACATCACGGGTGAGATCGACGGGCTCACGCGCAAGGCGGCGGTGCTGGCGGACCGGAACAAGCTCGCGGCCTGAAGTTGCACACCCCCAGGCTGCGCGCACTGCGTGTCGCTACGCCCACGTGCCAGCGCCAGAGGCACTGGCTCTTCGCCCCGTCCTAGCCTGCGCAGGCAGGCTGGGA
Organism: Curvibacter sp.; assembly: GCA_003500955.1. Taxonomy (GTDB): domain Bacteria; phylum Pseudomonadota; class Gammaproteobacteria; order Burkholderiales; family Burkholderiaceae_C; genus Hylemonella. Next base: position 23,268 of record DNQP01000170.1, read on the forward strand.
GCCGCGGGTCTCAGCCCCTCGAGGAGGCAACGCCAGTGGCCCGGCGAAGCCCGTTCCACGGCGTTCCACGCTTAGAGCCCGTCCGGACCAGCCACTACACTGCGGGCCATGCAACAGTTTGATGTGGTGGTGGTCGGCGCCGGTGCGGCCGGCCTGTTCTGTGCTGGGGTGGCCGGGCAGCGTGGGCTCAAGGTGCTGGTCATCGACCATGCAGCCAAGGTGGCCGAGAAGATCCGCATCTCGGGCGGCGGGCGCTGCAACTTCACCAACCGCGACATCGATGTGCGCCAGCCGCACAAGCACTTCCTCAGCGAGAACCCGAACTTCTGCCGCTCGGCGCTGAGCCGCTACACCCCGGCCGATTTCATCGCCCTGCTGCAGCGCGACGGCATCGCCTTCCACGAGAAGCACAAGGGCCAGCTCTTCTGCGACCGCTCGGCCGACGACATCATCCAGTTGCTGCTGCGTGAATGTGAGAAAGGTCGCGTGACGCGCTGGCAGCCCTGCGGGGTGCAGGCCGTGCGCCATGGTGCGGCGGGCTACGAGCTGGACACGGACCAGGGCGTGGTGCAGAGCCGTTCCCTGGTCATCGCCACCGGCGGCCTGTCCATTCCCAAGATCGGGGCCACGGACTTTGGCTACCGCATCGCACGCCAGTTCGGCCTGAAGATCGTCGAGACGCGCCCGGCCCTCGTGCCCCTGACCTTTGACGGCGCGGCCTGGGCGCCCTATGCCGGCCTGTCCGGCCTGGCCTTGCCGGTGCAGATCGAGACCGGCAGCAAGAAGGAACGCATGGCCTTCCTCGAAGACCTGCTCTTCACCCACCGCGGCCTTTCGGGCCCCGGCGTGCTGCAGATCTCCAGCTACTGGAAGCCGGGCACGCCCATCCGTATCAATCTGGCACCGGACCGTGACCTGCTGCCCCTGCTGCAGGACGCCAAGCTGCGCTCGCGCAAGCTGATCGTCAACGAGCTGGCCGCCCTGCTGCCCAGCCGCCTGGCCGAGGCCTGGGCCGGGCAGGACCCGGCCTGGCAGCGACCCGTCAACGAAGCCAGCGACAAGGCCCTGGCCGCCCTGGCCGAGAAACTCAGCCGCTGGGAGCTCACGCCCACGGGCACCGAGGGCTACGCCAAGGCCGAGGTCACGGCCGGCGGGGTGGACACCCGGGAGCTGTCGGGCCAGACCCTGGAGGCGCAGAAGCAGCCGGGGCTGTACTTCATTGGGGAGGTGGTGGATGTCACCGGCTGGCTCGGTGGTTACAACTTCCAGTGGGCATGGGCTAGCGCCCACGCCTGCGGCGTGGCGCTGGCCCAGCCCACTGGGGCCTGATGAGTTCCACCCCCAGGGCCCTTACTGCGTGTAGGGCCCTGCCCCCGTCCCCGGGGGCAGGCCGCCTGCGGCGACCTTGTTTTGGAGCCTGGCAGCCCCGGTTGCCGGAATGGCCTGACCCGCTATAATGTCGGACTTTGCTGGCATAGCCTCGCCGGCCAAATACTAGTTACAGGCGGGGCACTTCGCGTACACGGCGTCCGGGCCCGATCTTCCCAGTCACCCTCTGTCCGCACATTTCGGAAACGATTAATGACGACCATCCGTGTAAAAGAGAACGAGCCGTTTGACGTGGCCCTGCGCCGCTTCAAGCGCACCATCGAAAAGCTGGGCCTGCTGACCGACCTGCGCGCCCGTGAGTTCTACGAGAAGCCCACCGCCGAGCGCAAGCGCAAGAAGGCCGCCGCCGTCAAGCGCAACTACAAGCGCATCCGCTCGATGCAGCTGCCCAAGAAGCTGTACTGATCGGCGCAGCGGGGTCCTCGACCTCAAGCTCTTCAAGAACCCGCGCCCGGGACGCCAGGCGCGGGTTTTGTTTTTCTCCGGAGATTTTCCATGTCCCTCAAAGACCAGATCAACGACGACATGAAGGCCGCGATGCGCGCCAAGGACAGCGAACGCCTGGGCACCATCCGCCTGCTGCTGGCCGCCATGAAACAGAAGGAAGTGGACGAGCGCGTCACGCTCGATGACGCCGCCGTGGTGTCCATCGTGGACAAGCTGATCAAGCAGCGCAAGGACTCGGTGGCTGCCTATGTGCAGGCCGCGCGCCAGGACCCGGCCGACAAGGAA
>DNQP01000012.1:0-24190 GCA_003500955.1 Curvibacter sp.
TCGATGCCGTAGTGGATCGGGGCGGGGCTGGACTTCTGGGGCATGGGGGCGGCGAGGTGGCTCAGCGGGCCGCGGCCGTGAGCTGTTTTTCGATCTGGGCGAGGTCAATCGCGCCGGGTACGCGGCTGCCGTCGGCGAAGAACAGCGTGGGCGTGCCCTGGACCTTGAGCTTCTGGCCGAAGGCCAGGTTGCGCTGGATGGCTTGCACATCGCAGGCGGTGGCCGAGGGCAGCTGGTCCTTGAGCATCAGATCGAGCCAGGCCTGGGAGCGCTCCTTGGCACACCAGACCAGTTTGGATTTCTCCGTCGAGCCCGGGCCCAGCACGGGGTAGAGGAAGACGTGGATGGTGACGTTGTCCAGCTTGGCCAGATCACGCTCAATACGCTTGCAATAGCCGCAGTTCGGGTCGGAGAAGATGGCCATCTTGCGCTGGCCGTTGCCGCGCACCACCGTGAACGCGTCCTTGAAGGGCAGGCTCTTGAAGTCGATGGCCAGCAGCTTGTCGACCCGCTCCTCGGTGAGGTTGCGCTTCTGGCGCACGTCGATCAGATTGCCTTGGATCAGGTAGTTGCCTTCGGCATCGGTGTAGAAGATCTCGTTGTCGTTGACGCGGATCTCATACAGGCCGGGGAGGGGCGTCTTGCTGACCTCGTTGATGGCCGGCAGTTGCGGCAGGCGCTCGGCCAGGTTCTTGCGGATGGTGGCCTCCTGCGCACCGGCGCCCAAGGCCAGCAGGGCGGCCAGCAGGCCCGTGATCAGTTGCGTCATCGTCTTCATGTCCATCCTTCAAAAATTCATGGCCTTCTGTGCCAGCCAGTGCTTGAGCCAGCCACTGCGCTCCACGCCCTGCAGGCCCCAGTTGCGCAGCGCACTCCAGGCCTGACCCTCGCGGGCGAAGAGCAGCTGCAGGCCGTCCATGCCCATGTCCAGCGCCAGCATGCCGGCCTTGCGCGAGCGCTCGTAGCGGCGCAGCAGCTTCTCGTCGTCCACGCCGCGCCAGTACTCGCGGCCGTGCAGCACGCGCGTCAGCTCGGCCGCATCGGCCAGGCCCAGGTTGAGCCCCTGGCCGGCCAGCGGATGCACGTTGTGCGCCGCGTCACCGGCCAGCACCCAGGCGCCGCCTGCGGACCGCCCCGACCACTGCCGGGCTTGGGCCTTCTGCAGCGGCCAGGTCTTGCGCTGGCTGATCAGGCTCAGCGGGCCCAGGGTCTGGTGGCTGGCGCGGCCGATTTCCTCGCAGAAGGCGGCCGGCTCCAGCTGCTGCAGTTGCGCCGCACGCTCTGCAGGGACAGACCAGACCACGGCCACGGAGTTCCCCTGCGCGCCGCCCAAGGGCAGAAAAGCCAGGATCTCGCCCTGGGCGAACCACTGGCGGGCTACCCCGCCATGCGGCTTGTCGCAATGCAGGCGGGTGGCCAGGGCGTGCTGGGGGTAGGGGGTGATGTCGACATCGACGCCGAATTCGGCCCGGGTGCTGCTGGCGCGGCCTTCGCAGACCACCGTCAGCTTCGCTGGGGCCGAGGCCGACAGCACCTCGATCTGCGGCTGGTAGCGCACGGCCTCGGCCAGCTGGGCTTCGAGCACGGGCACGTCGACGATCCAGGTCAGGGCGGGGGCCCCCAGCGGGGCGGCATCGAAGTTGAGCTCGCTGCCGCGGTCGCCCCAGACCTGCATGTGCGTCACCGGGGTGGCGGCGCTCTCGTCCTCGGGCCAGGCGCGCACGCTCTCCAGCAGCTCGCGCGAGGCGCGGTTCAAGGCGTAGGCACGCACGTCGGCGCTCGGGGGAGTTACGGCGGGCTGTTCCACCAGGCCGACGCGCAGACGCTCGCGCGCCAGCAGCAGGGCCAGGGTGCGGCCGACTATGCCGCTGCCGCGTATGCAGATGTCGAGGGCTTGGGGCATGGGAGCATTGTAGAAGCCGGGCCTGTCCAAGGCAGAATCAGGCTTTTCGACCCGACCCCAGGAACCTTCCCGTGACTGCTCCTGCTTCCGCGCCGGCCGACGTGCAGGCCCGCATCGCCCGCCTTTTTGTCTATCCCATCAAGTCCTGTGCCGGCATCGAGCTGTCCGAGGCCGTGCTGACCGAGACCGGGCTGGACCTGGACCGCGCCTGGATGGTGGTGGACGAGGAGGGTGAGTTCATCTCCCAGCGCGAAGCCCCGCGAATGGCCCTGATCCAGCCGGCCTTCAAGCGGGGGGGCACCGAGCTGCAGCTGCGTGCCCCAGGCATGCTGGCCCTGCATCTGCTGGTCGATGCCGTAGAGGCACCGACCCGCGTGCGCGTCTGGGACGATGAGGTGCCGGCCTATGACATGGGCGACATCGCGGCCCAGTGGTTCACCGATTTCCTGGCGCTCAACGATGAGGGCCTGCCCCGTGCCAATGCTCCCAAGTACCGCCTGGTGCGTTTCGACCCCGTGCACCGGCGCCTCTCCAGCCTGCAGTGGACCGGCGGCATCGAGGCGCCCAACCAGTTCAGCGATGGCTATCCCGTGCTGGTGCTGGGGCAGTCCGCACTCGATGGTCTGAACGCCCGGCTCAAGACGGCTGGCCACGGGCCCGTGGACATCCGGCGCTTCCGGCCCAACATCGTGCTCGAAGGTCTGGAGGCGCACGACGAGGACCGCGTGGGCCCCTTGCAAATCGCGACCGACCAGGGCCAGGCTGTGCTCACACCCGTCAAGCCCTGCCCGCGCTGCCCCATCCCCAACATCGATCCCGACACGGCGCGCAGCAGCCCCGAAGTCAACGACACCTTGCAGACCTACCGCCAGGACGCACGTGTCAACGGCGCCCTGACCTTCGGCATGAACAGCATCGTCACCGCCGGCGTCGATCATGTGCTGCGTGTGGGACAGACGGTGAGCGCCAGCTACCGTTTCGACTGAGCCGGTCCGCCGGGATCCGGGGCGGGACTTACAATGGGGACCGTTTCAGGCGCCTGAGGGCGCCGCCCCTGCTCCGCAGGCCGGCCTGCACGCCGTGCCACGCGGGCGGCGCCCGAGAGGCGCCACATCCCAAGGAAGATCATGAGTCTCAAGTGCGGCATCGTCGGCCTGCCCAACGTCGGCAAATCCACCCTGTTCAACGCCCTGACCAAGGCGGGTATCGCGGCGGAGAACTACCCTTTCTGCACCATCGAGCCGAATGTCGGCGTGGTCGAGGTGCCGGACCCGCGCCTGGCCCAGCTGGCCGAAATCGTGCAGCCCGAGCGCATCGTGCCGGCCATCGTGGAGTTCGTCGACATCGCCGGCCTCGTGGCCGGGGCCAGCACGGGTGAGGGTCTGGGCAACAAGTTCCTGGCCCACATCCGCGAGACCGACGCCATCGTCAACGTGGTGCGCTGCTTCGCCGACGACAACGTGGTCCACGTGGCGGGCAAGGTGGACCCGATCGCCGACATCGAGGTGATCCAGACCGAGCTCTGTCTTGCCGATCTGGGTACGGTCGAGAAGGCGCTGCAGCGCGTGACCAAGACCGCGCGTTCGGGCGACAAGGAATCGATCAAGCTCGTGGCCATCCTGGAGAAGTGCCAGGCCGCGCTGGACCAGGGCAAGCCCGTGCGCACGGTCGCATTCAGCAAGGAAGAGCTGCCCCTGCTCAAGCAGTTCTTCCTGATCACGGCCAAGCCCGCCATGTTCGTGGGCAACGTCAGCGAAGACGGCTTCGAGAACAACCCCTACCTGGACCGTCTGAATGAGTACGCTGCCACGCAGAACGCGCCGGTGGTGGCCATCTGCGCCAAGATCGAGGCCGAGCTTGCCGAGATGGACGATGCCGACCGCCTGGACTTCCTCAAGGAACTGGGCCAGGACGAGCCGGGCCTGAACCGTTTGATCCGCGCGGCCTACAAGCTGCTGGGCCTGCAGACCTATTTCACGGCGGGCGTCAAGGAAGTGCGCGCCTGGACCATCCATGTGGGCGACACCGGCCCGCAGGCCGCCGGCGTGATCCACACCGATTTCGAAAAGGGCTACATCCGCGCCCAGACCATCGCCTTCGAGGACTACATCGCCTACAAGGGCGAACAGGGCGCCAAGGACGCGGGCAAGATGCGCGCCGAAGGCAAGGAGTACGTCGTCAAGGACGGCGACGTGATGAACTTCCTGTTCAGCGCCTGAGCCTGGCCCCATGGTGAATGACCTCGGCCCCTACCTGCAGGCCAGCCAGGTCAGCCGGTTGAGGGACTGGCTCAACGCGGCGTCCTACACGCCCCTGCCCGACGACTGGGCTGTTTTTGTAGCCGATGTCGAGCAGTCGACCCCTGCCATCAGCGCCGGTCGCTACAAGGAGGTCAATGCCTTGGGCGTGGCCTGCATCGTGGCGGTGTGCAATGCCTGCGGGGAGGACCGCATCCCTTACAGCTTTGGCGGTGACGGTGCCGCCTTTGTCGTGCCGCCATCGCTGCAGGCCGTGGTGGGCAGCGCTCTGCTGGGTTTGAGCGTACGGTCTGCGCCCGCCCTGAGCCTGCATCTGCGTGTGGGCTGCGTACCGGTGAGGACGCTCAGGGCCCTGGGGAGCGATCTGCGGGTGGCGCGGCGGCGGCTGTCCGCTGGTTTTGACATGGCCTTGTTTTCCGGTGGCGGCTTGTCCCTGGCGGATGCGCTGGTCAAGGCCGAACCCCAGCGTTATGCCGTGTCCCAGACGCCGCGGCAGGCGCCTTCGATCCAGGGCCTGGAATGTCGCTGGAACGATGTCCCATCGCGCAGGGGGCGCATCTTGACGCTGCTGGTGCGTGTCCGGCACAACGATCTCAGCCCGCTGCAGGGCCTGATACAGCAGATCGAGGCCCTGATTCCCCAAGCCAACCCGGTGCGCCGCGACAACCTGCCCCTGAGCTGGCCGCCGCGCCATCTGGGCACCGAGCTGCGTCTCAAGCACCCGCAGTCCTGGCTGCGTGCCCTGAGCCATGCGGGGCTCTGGGCCCTGACGGGTCTGTTCTCGCGGGTCCTGCGCAGGCAGGCGGCAGACGACGCGACGGCGGCTGGCCGTTACGTGGCCGGCCTGCTGGACAGCACGGACCATCTGAAGCTCGATGATGTGTTCCGGGCCGTGCTGGACGTGACCGAGCAGGAAGCACGCGCGCTGGAAGCGTCACTGCAGGCCTTGCAGGCGGCCGGACATCTGGATTACGGCTTGCACGCCAGTGACCATGCCCTGATGACCTGCCTTGTGCGATCCATGACGCAGCACGTCCATTTTGTCGATGGCGGCGACGGCGGTTACGCCCTGGCCGCGCGTCAGCTCAAGGCCCGGCAGGTGGCTGCTTCCTGAGGCAAGGCCGCGTCAGGTGGCCTGGCCCTTGTCCCAGGCCAGCCGCACGACCGTCCCCTGCGCGGGGGGCGGGCTGCTGCGCAGCGTGACCTGCGCGCCATATTGCTGTGCGATTTCCCGCACGATGGCCAGGCCCAGCCCGCTGCCACGCCGGGACGCAGGCGCAGCCCGGTAGAAGCGCTCGAAGACATAGGCCTGGTGTTCGGCGGGAATGCCGGGGCCGCTGTCTTCCACCTCCAACCAGCGCGCGCCTACCCGCACCGTGACCCGTGTGCCGGGCGGGGTGTGGTGCAGGGCGTTGTCGATCAGATTGGCCAGGGCCTCATGCAGCAGGGCCGCCGAGCCCGGCACCTCGCAGGCTGGCACGTCCGTTTCGAAGCCCAGGTCGTCGCCGCGCTGCAGGGCGCGTGGCAGGTATTCCTCGATCACCTGCCGTGCCAGCGCGACCAAGTCCACCGACGCTGCATTCGCAGCCGCAGGCAAGGCGCCCGCATGTTCCGCGCGGGTCAGGGCCAGCAGTTGTTCGGTGAGCCGTACGGCGTCATCGGTCGTGCGGCGCGCGGCGGCCACGGCCGCAGGGTCGCGGTCGGCCAGTGCCAGCTGGGTCTTGAGCACGGTCAGCGGGGTGCGCAGCTGGTGGGCGGCGTTGTCGAGGAAACGCTTGCGGATGTCGATCAGGCGGCCCAGGCGCGCCAGATAGCCATTGAGCGTGCCCACCAGCGGATGCAGCTCGCGTGGCAGATCGGGCGGAGCGATGGGGGAGAGGTCATCGTCGTCGCGCGCGGCCAGGCGCTGGCGGAAATGCTCCAGCGGCCGGATGCCGCGCTGCACGCCCACGACCACGAGCAGGGCCGCAGCCAGCAGCAGCAGGCCCTGGCTCAGCAGGGTTTCGCGCAGCTGCTGGCGGACCATCTGCTGGCGCGTCTCCAGGGTTTCGGCCACGCTGATCTTGAGGATGTGGGGCTGGTCGCGCTCATCTTCCAGCACATGGATCAGGTGGGCCAGGCGTACCGGTCGGCCGCGGAACTCCCCGTCCTCGAACTGCACCAGGGCGTGGTAGCGCACGCTGGCCGCCGGACCGGCGTGGGGGGGCGGCAGGGCCGGGTCGCCGGCCAGGTGACTACCGGCCGCATCCGCCACGCGGTAGTAGAGGCGCGAGCCGGTGTGGTTCTCCAGCAGGTAACCGGCCGCGCGCAGCACACTGACTTGCAAGGCACCCTGGCGCCAGACCAGTTCTTCCGCCAGGGCGCGGCTGGCCAGGTAGAGCGCCCGGTCGTAGGCCTCGTTGCTGGCCTCGACGGCGTTGCCGTAAGCGACCCAGGCGTTGACGGTGATGAGCCCGGCCAGCGGCAGCAGGATCCAGCCCAGCAGGCGCGCGCGCAGGGACGGCGCATTGCGCGTCATCTCAGCCTTCCTCCACCGGGGCGGGCATGAGCATATAGCCCAGGCCGCGGATGGTGTGCACGCCCGGTGCCGCGGCTTGACCGGCCGGCCGGGCGCAGGCCTCGAGCTTCTTGCGCAGGCGGTGGATCAGCACTTCCACGGCCTCCCGCTCCACGGCCTCGTCGCCGAAGACGGCCTGGTGCAGCTCATCCTTGCTCACGGTCTGGCGCGCTTTCTCCAGCAGCGCGCGCAGGGCGGCGGCTTCGCGCGGGGTCAGGGCCAGCGGTTGGTCGTGCACGCTGACCTGGCCTGAATCGCGGTCCATCTCCAGCGGTCCCAGGCGCAGACGCGTGTTGCGCGTGCGGCCCGGGCGGCGCAGCAGGGCTTGCAGCCGGGCTTCGAGCTCGCTCAGGTCGAAGGGCTTGGGCAGGTAGTCGTCGGCACCGAGGTTCAGGCCCAGCACGCGGTCGGGCACGCTGGCGCGTGCGGTCAGCACCAGCACGGGCACGGGGTCGCCACGCTCGCGCAGGGTCTGCAGCACGGTGAGGCCATCGGTGCCGGGCAGCTGCAGGTCCAGCAGCACGGCGTCCAGGCCATGCCCCGGAGCAAGCTGGGCGAGCGCCTCGTGACCGTCGCGCGCGAAGCTCACGCGCATCCCGGCCTGGCGCAGGGCCGTGCCCAACCAGAGGGCCAGATCAGGCGTGTCTTCGACCAGCAGCAGATGCGGACCTAGGGTATTCACGGGGGTGCTTTGACAGCCGTTTGAAAGCCAATGGCGAGGCCGCTGACCAGAATGCATGCACGGGCGACGCGCCTCAATTGATCTTACACAGGAGATGACCATGGAGATGAACAAACGCGAATTCATGCGCCTGGGCGCTGCGGCTGGCGCAGCCCTGGCCCTGCCGGTCTGGGCCCAGGGCAAGCCTCTGTTCGAAACCCTCAACATGTTCGTGCCCGCCGCGCCGGGCGGCGGCTGGGATGGCACGGCGCGTGCCATCGAGCGCGCGGCCAAGGCGGCCGGCCTGGTGGGCAATATGCCCTTTGAAAACGTCGCCGGTGCCGGCGGCATGGTGGGCTTGCCGCGCTTCGTGAACCAGCGCAAGGGTCAGGGCAACAGCCTGCTGGTCGGCGGCTCGGTGATGGTGGGGGCGGCGATCGCCAACAAGAGCCCGGTGACCATGCGCAATGTCACGCCGATCGCACGCCTGACCGAAGAAGCCGGTGTGGTCGCCGTGCCGGCGGCCGGCAAGATCAAGAGCTGGAAAGAGCTGGAAGCGGCTTTCAAGGCCAATCCCAAGGCTGTCTCGGTGGCGGGCGGCAGCGCCGGCGGCACCGACCATGTGCTGCTCGGTCTCATCATCCGCGCCCTGGGCCGCAACCCGCGCGAGGCCGCCTACGTGGCCTTCTCTGGCGGCGGCCAGGCCAACGCGGCCCTGCTCGGCGCCCAGGTGGTGGCCGGCATCTCGGGCTATTCGGAGTTCGAAGAGCAGATCAAGGCCGGGCGTCTGATCCCGCTGGCGGTGTCGGGCAACAAGCGCATCCCGGGCGTGGACGTGCCCACGCTGAGCGAGCTGGGCGTGCGTGTGACCGCGGCCAACTGGCGCGGTGTGTTTGCACCGCCCGGCATCAATGCGACGCAGAAGGCCCAGCTGGTGGACTTCATGGGCAAGGTGAACGCATCCGAAGCCTGGCGCAAGGAGCTGGAGACGCGCAAGTGGACCGATGTCTTCCTGGCCGACATCCCCTTCGAGCGCGAGATCGAGGCCAACATCCGCGACACCGAAGAGGTCATGAAGGAACTGGGGCTGGCATGAACGCGCACGGCCGCCCCGAAGCGTTCATCCCGCAGCGCGCAGCGCGGAGGGGCTCACCATGACACCCCTGGTTCTGGCCGTCCTGCTCGTCGCCATCGCTGCGGTGGCGGCCTGGCAGGTCACGGTCATCCCCGAGTCCCTGATGCAGATGGCGGTCGGCCCCGTCCTGGCGCCCGGCGTGATCGTCGCCGGCCTGGGCGTATTGGCCCTGGTCTATGCCTGGAGCGCCTGGCGCGGCCGCCAGGTGGACCAGAGCCTGGACGACGAGCAGGCGCCCTTGCCCGGCAGCGGGCGGCGCCTGCTCTTCCTGCTCGGCGGCGGTGTGGCCTTCATGGGCTTGGTGCCTTTCGTGGGGTTCGTCATACCCGGCACGCTGTGCGGCATGGGCGTGGCGCGGGCCTTCGACGCGCCGCTGGGCGGGCGTTCGGCCCTGGTCTGCGGCGCGATCGCCGCGGTGTTCTGGTTTGTCTTCGCCCGCCTGCTGGGCGTGGGCCTGGGCCCGGCCCTGAGCTGGCCTTTCTGAGGAGTCGCCATGCTCGGATTCGAAGCCCTGCTGGGCGGTTTCGCCAACGCGCTGCAACCCATGACCTTGCTCTGGGGTTTCGCGGGTTGCCTGCTGGGCACGCTGGTGGGGGTGCTGCCCGGCATCAGCCCGGCGCTGACGATTGCGCTGCTGCTGCCGCTGACTTACCAGGTGCCGGCGACCAGCATGTTCGTGATGTTCGCGGGCATCTACTATGGGGCGGCCTACGGCGGCTCCACCACCTCCATCCTGCTCAACACCCCCGGTGAGTCGGGGGCCGTGGTCACGGCGCTGGAGGGCAACAAGATGGCAAGGCGAGGACGTGCCGGCCAGGCACTGGCGACGGCAGCCATCGGCAGCTTCGTGGCCGGCACCATCGGCACCCTGGCGCTGACCTTCTTCGCACCCTGGGTGGTAGAGGCGGCGCTGGCCTTCGGGCCGGCCGAGTATTTCAGCCTCATGGTGCTCTCGCTGGTGGCCGTGTCGGCGGTGCTGGGCAGCTCGGTGCTGCGCGGCCTCCTCAGCCTGTTCGCCGGCCTGCTCTGCGGCCTGGTGGGTATCGACCTGCAGACGGGGCAGCCGCGCTTCACCTTCGGCCGGCCGGAGCTGCTCGATGGGCTGGAGGTCACGGTGGTGGCCGTGGGCCTGTTCGCCGTGGGCGAGGCGCTCTACCTGGCCTGGCAGGGGCGCGAGTCGCGCGGCGGCGAGGTGATGAAGATGTCAGGCAGTCTGTGGCTCAGCGCCCAGGACTGGGCGCGCTCCTGGAAGGCCTGGATCCGCGGCGCGCTCTTCGGCTTCCCCATCGGCGCCATGCCCGCGGGCGGTGCCGAACTGCCCACCATGCTGTCCTATTACACCGAGAAGAAGCTGAGCAAGCACCCGGAGGAGTTCGGCCAGGGTGCGATCGAGGGCGTGGCCGGCCCCGAGGCTGCCAACAACGCCGCCGCGGCCGGTGTGCTCATGCCTTTGCTGACGCTGGGCATCCCTACGTCCGCCACGGCGGCCATCATGCTCTCGGCCTTCGAGGGCTATGGCATCCAGACCGGTCCGCAACTCTTCACCCAGCAGGGCGCCCTGGTGTGGACGTTGATCGCGAGCCTCTACATCGGCAACGTCATCCTGCTCGTGCTCAACCTGCCGCTCGTGGGCCTGTGGGTCAAGCTGCTCAAGATACCGCCGCCCTGGCTGTACGCCGGCATCATCGTGATCTCGACGGCCGGGGTCTACGGCGCCGGCAACTCGGTCTTCAACGTGGGCATGTTGTTTGTCTTCGGCCTGATCGGTTTCCTGATGCGGCGTTTCGACTTTCCGGCCGCGCCGCTGATCGTGGGCATGATCCTGGCGCCCATGGCCGAGCAGTCCATGCGCCAGGCGCTGACCATCAGCCAGGGGGACTGGTTCACCTTCTTCACGCGGCCGCTCTCGGGCACGCTGATGGCGGTGTCGGTCGCCTTGCTGGTCTTGCCGCCGCTGTGGCGGCGTCTCAGAAACTGATCCCGCCGGGGAAGAACCAGAGCAAGACAGCCGTCATGGTGACGTAGCGCGCGAACTTGCCGATGGCCATGTAGAGCAGGCAGGGCCAGAAGGGCAGGCGCAGCCAGCCGGCCACGGCGCACAGCGGGTCGCCGACCCCGGGCAGCCAGCTCAGCAGGCAGGCCTTGGGGCCGATGCGTTCCAGCCAGTCGAGCGCACGCAGGTGGGTGTCCGAGTGCCGGTATTTGTCCACCAGGCTGTGCGAGCCCCAGCCCATGGCCCAGCTCACCGCGCCGCCCAGGGTGTTGCCGGCGGTGGCCACGAAGACGGCCGGCCAGAACAGCTCGGGGTTGAGCTTGAGCAGGCCGAACAGCGCGGGCTCCGAGCCCATGGGCAGCAGGGTGGCGGAGACGAAGGCGATCAGGAAGAGCGTGCTCAGGCCGACTTCGGGCAGGGCCAATAGCGCAAGCACTTGGTGCAACCAGGACTCCATAGCGTGAGCAGTATAGGCAGGTGGACGCACACCATGGCGCCCGATTTCAATTGCTGAAATTTTGTGCAGCTAGAATACGCGGCCCGGCTGCGGCCTGAACTCAGGCCGCAGCATTTTTTCTTGCTGTCACCACTTTCTCTGCATCCATGCGCATCGGTTCTTTCGAACTGCCGAACCACCTGTTCGTGGCCCCGATGGCCGGGGTGACGGACCGGCCCTTCCGCCGTCTGTGCAAGGCGCTGGGCGCGGGTTATGCGGTCAGCGAGATGGTGACCTCGCGCAAGGACCTGTGGAACAGCCTCAAGACCTCGCGCCGCGCCAACCATGAGGGCGAGGCTGGTCCCATCGCCGTGCAGATTGCGGGCACCGACGCGCCCATGATGGCCGAGGCCGCGGTCTACAACATCGAGCGCGGCGCGCAGATCATCGACATCAACATGGGCTGCCCGGCCAAGAAGGTCTGCAACAAATGGGCCGGTTCGGCCCTGATGCAGGACGAGTCGCTGGCGCTGAAGATCGTCGAGGCGGTGGTGGACGCCTGCGCGCCCCATGGCGTACCGGTCACGCTCAAGATGCGCACCGGCTGGTGCCAGACCGAGAAGAACGCCCTGACCATCGCACGTGCCGCCGAGAACGCCGGCGTGCAGATGGTCACGGTGCATGGTCGTACGCGCGAGCAGGGCTACAAAGGGGCAGCTGAATACGAGACCATCGCCGCCGTAAAGGCCGCGCTGCGCATTCCCGTGGTGGCCAATGGCGACATCACCTCGCCGGAGAAGGCCCAGGCGGTGCTGCGCGCCACGGGTGCCGACGCGCTGATGATCGGCCGCGCGGCCCAGGGCCGGCCCTGGATCTTCCGCGAGATCGCGCACTACCTGGCCACGGGCGAGCAGCTGGCGCCGCCGCTGGTGGTGGAGGTGCGCCGCCTGCTGCTCGAGCACCTGGAAGACCACTATGCCCTGTACGGCGAGTACACGGGCGTGCGCAGCGCGCGCAAGCACATCGCCTGGTACGTGCGGGCCCTGCCCGGCGGCGAGGCTTTCCGCGCGCGCATGAACGAACTGGATCAGGCCCAGGCTCAGCTGCGGGCCGTGGCGGATTTTTTTGATGAACTCGGTACCCGCATGGATCGCCTGCCTGCAGCGGCGGCTGTGACGACCACAGAAGAAGACATGGAGCTGGCCGCATGAGCAAGAAACAGATCGAAGAGTGCGTGCGCAACAGCCTGGAAGGCTATTTCAAGGACCTGCGTGGCACCGAGCCTGACGGCATGTACGAGATGCTGGTGCGCATCGTCGAAAAGCCGCTGCTTGAGGTCGTGATGCAGCAGGCCGAGCAGAACCAGTCGCGCGCCGCCCTCTGGCTGGGCCTGAACCGCAACACCCTGCGCAAGAAGCTGGTCGAACACAAACTTCTCAAGTGAGGTCGGGTGTTGGGCGTTCAGCGTTGAGCGAGAACAGCCCGGCCCTGATCCACGCTCAACCCTCAACGCCGAACGCTCAACCTTTTTATGAACGCACTCCTCTCCGTCTCCGACAAGACCGGCATCGTCGAATTCGCCCAGGCCCTGCATGCGCTGGGCATCCAGCTGATCTCCACCGGCGGCACCGCCAAGCTGCTGGCCGACGCCCGGTTGCCCGTGACCGAGGTGGCCGAGCTCACGGCTTTCCCCGAGATGCTGGACGGCCGCGTCAAGACCCTGCACCCCAAGGTGCACGGCGGCCTGCTGGCGCGCCGCGACGTGCCCGAGCACATGGCCGCGCTCAAGGCCCATCACATCGACACCATCGACCTGCTCGTGGTGAACCTCTACCCCTTCGAGGCCACGGTGGCTAAGCCCGGCTGCACGCTGGAGGACGCCATCGAGAACATCGACATCGGCGGCCCGGCCATGGTGCGCAGCGCGGCCAAGAACTGGAAGGACGTGGGCGTGCTGACCGATGCTTCCCAGTACCCGGCCGTCCTGGCCGAGCTCAAGCAGAGCGGCAAGCTGTCGGACAAGCTGCGTTTCGCGCTGTCCGTGGCGGCTTTCAACCGCATCAGTCAGTACGATGCGGCGATCAGCAACTACCTCTCCTCGGTCGATGCCGAGGCTGGTATTGCGGGCGGCGCGCCCACCCTGCTGCCTTTCTCGGGCCAGGCCAACAGCAACTTCGTCAAGCTGCAGGACCTGCGCTACGGCGAAAACCCGCACCAGACGGCCGCCTTCTACCGCGATCTCTATCCCGCACCGGGCTCCCTGGTGTCGGCCCAACAGCTGCAGGGCAAGGAGCTGAGCTACAACAACATCGCGGACGGCGACGCGGCCTGGGAGTGTGTCAAGACTTTCGATGCGCCGGCCTGCGTGATCGTCAAGCACGCCAACCCCTGCGGCGTGGCCGTGGGCAAGGATGCCTTCGAGGCTTACAGCAAGGCCTTCCAGGCCGACCCCACCTCGGCCTTCGGCGGCATCATCGCCTTCAACCGCACGGTGGACCTCGCGGCCGCACAGGCCGTGAGCAAGCAGTTCGTCGAGGTGCTGATGGCGCCTTCGTACACGCCCGAGGCACTGGCGCTCTTCAAAGCCAAGGCCAATGTGCGCGTGCTGCAGATCTCGCTCGACGGCGTCAAGCGTGACGGTAAGAACGCCTGGGAGCGTGGTCTGAATTCCCACGACGTCAAGCGCGTGGGTTCAGGCCTGCTGATCCAGACCGCCGACAACCACGAGCTGCAGCGCGACGACCTCAAGGTGGTCACCAAGCTCGCTCCGACCGAGCAGCAGCTCGAGGACCTGCTCTTCGCCTGGAAGGTGGCCAAGTTCGTCAAGAGCAATGCCATCGTCTTCTGCAAGGACGGCATGACCATGGGCGTGGGTGCGGGTCAGATGAGTCGACTCGATTCCGCACGTATCGCGAGCATCAAGGCCGAGCATGCCAAGCTCTCGCTGCGGGGCACGGCCGTGGCCAGCGATGCCTTCTTCCCCTTCCGTGATGGCCTGGATGTGGTGATCGACCACGGCGCCACCTGCGTGATCCAGCCCGGTGGCTCCATGCGCGATCAGGAGGTCATTGATGCCGCGAATGAGCGTGGTGTCGCGATGGTGTTCACGGGTGTGCGTCATTTCCGTCATTGAGCAACGGTATCGCCAGAAACAAAAAAGCGACCCATGGGTCGCTTTTTTGTTGGGCAGGCGAGAGCTCAGCGCAAGGTCTTGAACACCTCACGCGCCGCGGAGACGGTGGCCGCAATGTCCTCTTCGCTGTGCGCCGCACTGACGAAGCCGGCTTCGTA
Source organism: Curvibacter sp. (assembly GCA_003500955.1). GTDB lineage: Bacteria > Pseudomonadota > Gammaproteobacteria > Burkholderiales > Burkholderiaceae_C > Hylemonella. Next base: position 14,235 of record DNQP01000012.1, read on the forward strand.
GAGTGCTGGCGCGATGTAGACACCGCGCTCGAGCAGACCGTGGAAGAGCCGGTTGAACTTCGCACCCTCGGTCTTCATGACCGTGGCGTAGTTCTGTGGCAGTTCGGCCAGCAGGAAGAAGCCGAACATGCCGCCTTCGCTGTCGGCACAGAAAGGGATGCCCTCAGCGTGCGCCGCCGACTTCAGGCCGTCCATCAGGCTGCGCGTCTTGCGGCCCAATTCCTCATAGAAGCCAGGCTTGGCGATCTCGCGCAGCGTCGCCAGGCCGCAGGCCGTGGCCACGGGGTTGCCCGAGAGCGTGCCGGCCTGGTAGACCGGGCCCAGAGGCGCGAGCTGCTCCATGATGGCACGCGGGCCACCGAAGGCCGCCAGGGGCATGCCGCCGCCGATGACCTTGCCCAGCACGGTGAGGTCGGGCCGGAAGCCCGGGATGAGCCTGGCGTAAACGCTCTGGGCGCTGCCCAGGGCCACGCGGAAGCCCGTCATGACCTCGTCGAAGACCAGCAGAGCGCCGTATTGCGTGCAGAGTTCGCGGCAACGTTGCATGAAAGGCAGCGAGGCGCGCACGAAGTTCATATTGCCGGCGATGGGCTCGATCATCACGCAGGCGAGTTCCTTGCCGTGCAGGGCAAACGCCTCTTCCAGCTGCTGCACGTTGTTGTACTCGAGCACCAGGGTGTGCTGCACCACCTCGGCGGGCACACCGGCGCTCGTGGGATTGCCGAAAGTGGCCAGGCCCGAGCCGGCCTTGACCAGCAGGGCGTCGGCGTGGCCGTGGTAGCAGCCCTCGAACTTGATGATCTTGCTGCGGCCTGTCGCGCCGCGCGCCAGGCGCAGGGCGCTCATGCCGGCCTCGGTGCCCGAGCTGACCAGGCGGACCATTTCCATGGAGGGCACGAACTTGAGGATCTCTTCGGCCAGCTCGATCTCTCGCTCGGTCGGCGCACCAAAGGAGAAGCCCTCCACCGCCGCCTTCTGCACAGCTTCGACCACGGCGGGGTGGCCGTGGCCCAGGATCATGGGTCCCCAAGAGCCGATGTAGTCGATGTAGCGCTTGCCTTCGGCATCCCAGAAATGCGCGCCTTGCGCGCGTTGCACGAAGCGTGGCGTGCCGCCGACGGCGCGGAAGGCGCGCACGGGCGAATTCACGCCGCCGGGAATGACGCGCTTGGCGCGCTCGAAGAGGGTGTCGTTGCGATCAGTGCTGGGTGTCATGGGGGGGCAGTTCCAGGGTGGAGGCCGGGCCTTCGGCCTCGTCTTCGTCGGTTTCGTCTTCGGTGTCGGCCTGGGCCCAGAACAGGCGGTCAGGGATGACGTGGCCCATGCCGGGGCGAAAGCCGCCGTCCAGGCAATGGTCCAGATAGCCCAGGGCCTCGACGAAGGCTTCGCCCAGATCGCAACCGCTGGCCACCAGGGCGGCCAGAGTGGCGCTCAGGGTGTCGCCAGCGCCAGAGAACACGGCCTCGAAGCGCTCGAATTTTTCGCTGGCCAAGGTGGTTTGCGGCGAGGCCAGCACGTTCTCGATGTGTTGCTCGGCCGCCAGAATGCCGGTGACCAGGGTGTAGGGCACGCCGTATTCACCGGCGGCGCGGGCGATGTCGCGCGCCGTGGGGCTGCGCTCGCCTTCCCAGTCCGGCAGCAGCCAGCGCCACAGCGTGCTGTGGTTTCCGACCAACACTGTCGTCTGCGGCAACACCAGTTCCTGGAAGGCGTCGAGGTAGAGATCGATCTGCACCTCGCTCCACCAGGCCAGGTTGGGCATGTAGGCGATCAGGGGCAGGTCCGGGTAGTCGGTGGCGATCTCGGCAATGGCGCTGAGGTTCTCGGGGGTGCCGACGAAGCCGACCTTGATGGCTTGCATCGTCACGTCTTCGAGCAGGCTGCGCGCCTGCTCGGCCACGACCTCTTCCTCGAAGGGAAAGTGATCGAAGGTCTCGGCGGTGTCGCGGGCGTAGGTGCCGGTGATCACGGGCAGTGCATGGGCGCCAGCCGAGGCGATGGCGCTCACGTCGCCCGAGAGCCCGCCGGCACCGCTGGGATCGTTGGCATTGAAGACCAGCACGCAGGGCGGCTGACCGGAATCGTGTGCGCTGTCCTCGGGGGCTGGGGTTTGCATGGGCTGGCCTGTGTGGGTACTCAGGCAGAATACGGCAAGTCGTTGCGTGAAAGACGTCAGAGGGCGCTTTTCACTTTGTACAATGTTGCATTCTATTCGAAGGTCTCGTAAGCTGTGAGTGAAAACAAAACCTGGATGTGTCTGATCTGTGGCTGGATTTATGACGAAGCGGCCGGCGATCCGGAGCATGGCATAGCGCCGGGGACGGCATGGGCCGATGTGCCCATGAACTGGACCTGCCCCGAGTGCGGGGCGCGCAAGGAAGACTTCGAGATGGTCCAGATCTGAGACCGAGCCCATAGGATGTTGAACATCGTCGCCCGTCCGGTCGCCATCAGGAGTAGCCTTCAGTGAGCACGCAAGACACGCCCCTCAAGGTCCTCGTGATCGATGACAGCAACACCATCCGCCGCAGTGCCGAGATCTTTCTCAAGCAGGGCGGCCACGAAGTGATGCTGGCGGAGGACGGCTTCGATGCGCTCGCCAAGGTCAACGACTACCAGCCCAACCTGATCTTCTGTGACATCCTGATGCCGCGCCTCGACGGCTATCAGACCTGCGCCATCATCAAGCGCAACGCCAAGTTCACGTCGGTGCCGGTGGTCATGCTTTCTTCCAAGGACGGTGTGTTCGACAAGGCGCGTGGCCGCATGGTCGGCGCGCAGGACTACCTCACCAAACCATTCACCAAAGACCAGTTGTTGCAGGCCGTGCAGCAGTTTGGCATAGTCTCGCAAGGAGTAAGTTGATGCCCATCCGCAAAGTTCTGATCGTCGATGATTCCAAGACGGAGTTGATGTTTCTCACCGATCTGCTCCAGAAGAACGGCATGGCCGTCAAGACGGCGGAGGATGCCGATGACGCCTTCCGCCGCTTGTCGGAGGAAAAGCCCGACCTGATCCTGATGGACGTCGTGATGCCGGGACAGAATGGCTTTCAGCTCACGCGCGCCATCAACCGTACGCCCGAGTACGCCGACATCCCGATCATCATCTGCACCAGCAAGAACCTGGAGACCGACCGCGTCTGGGGCATGCGCCAGGGCGCGCGCGACTATGTGACCAAGCCGGTAGACGAGGCCGAGCTGCTGGGCAAGATCAAGGCGCTGGGCTGACCGTCACCCATGGCCAATCGCGAAGCTCTCAGGGATCTCCAGGCTCGTCTCGCCAACCGACTGCAGGCGGCCAAGGCTGAAGGTCTCTCCATTTCGTGGCTGGCCGTGCGCGCCGGTGGGCAGGACTACCTGCTGCCCCTGGCCCAGTCCGGTGAAATTTTCCCGCTGCCCTCGGTTCAGGCGGTGCCGTACTCGCAGTCCTGGTTTCTCGGCGTCGTGAACCTGCGTGGTGGTCTGTACGGTGTGGTGGACCTGGCGTCATTCATCGTTGGCAAGGCGCCGCTGCGGACCGAGCAGTACTGGGCCGAGGCCAGCGTGGTGACGTTCAACGTCGCCCTGGACATCAATTGCTGCCTGCTGATCGATTCCCTGGCGGGCCTGCGCCACGTGGGGGCTTTCTCCGGTTCAGAGCCGCCTCCCGAAGATGCGCCGCCCTATTTCGGCAACCGCTATGTCGATGCCGACGGCAGTCGCTGGCAGGAAATCAATCTGCAGCAGCTGTCGCAGATGAGCGAGTTTTTGAGCATCAGTGCCTGAAGTCAGGCCACCCCAACGAACCTGAAGGTTGCAACATGTCCGTCCTCAACAAACTCTTTGGCAAGAAGAAGACGCCCGATACGGAGCAGAGCGTCGGGCTGAGCCTGGCCATGCCCGATGACCTGACGGCTTTGCCGCGTGGCCCGGGCGCCGAGAAGGCGGATACGCTGCTGCAGGACACGCCCGCCTCTGCCCCGCCAGACCAGGACGATTTGGTCAGCGTGCCCCTGCTGGGGCGGCGCCCCATTGCCGAGCAGCAGCGTCTGCTGTGGTGGTTGCTGGGCCTGGGCCTGGTGATGCTGGGTGCCATCGCTTTCGTGGCCCTGACGGCCGCTGACCGCGTGGCGCAGCAGCTTAACGCCACCGGCCAGTCCCTGATGCAGTCGCAGCGCCTGGCCAAGTCCGTGTCGCAGGCCCTGGTGGGTGTGCCCGCAGCCTTTGCCGAGGTCCGTGAAAGTTCGGATTACATGTCCCGCACGCTGCGTGGTCTGAAGAACGGTGATTACGCCCAGCGTCTGGAGCCGATCGACGCCGACCTGATTCCCGAACTCGACAAGGTGCTGCCCCTGATGGAGCGCGCCGAGAAGAGCGCGGCGGCCATCTTGGCCCAGGAAAAGATCCTGACCCAGGTGGGCACGGCCCTGCGTACGATCAACCGCCAGTCCTCCGACCTGCTGGAAATTGCCGAGACCGTTTCGTCGCTCAAGCTGCAGCAGAACGCCAGCGCCGCCGAGATCTCGGCCGCCGGCCAGCTGGTGATGCTGACCCAGCGTATCGGCAAGTCCTCGAACGAATTCCTGACGGCCGAAGGCGTGAGCCCCGAAGCCGTGTTCCTGCTGGGCAAGGACCTGAACTCTTTCAAGGAAATCGCGCAAGGTCTGCTCGACGGCAGCCCCGAGTTGCGTTTGAGCGCCACCAAGGACCCGCAGACGCGCGAACAGATCGACGCCCTGATCAAGCTCTACGAACAGACCCGCACCCAGGCGGGCGCCATTCTGGGCAACCTGCAGGGCCTGGTGTCGGCGCGTAGCGCCCAGATCACCGTGATCAACGACTCCGAGCCGCTGCGCCGCGACCTGGAGGGCCTGCAGGCCCAGCTCGCCACCCGCACGGGCCTGGGGCCGACCTCGCTGCTGGCCCTGGTTGGCGCCGCCATCTTCGCCCTGGTCTGCGCCGCCGGTCTGGCCCGCGTGCAGCTGATGGACAGCCGCCGTCGCCAGGTGACGGCCGAAGCCCAGCGACTCGAAGCCGAGCGCCAGGAGCAGGAGGCCAAGCGCGTGAACGACGCCAACCAGGCCGCCATTCTGCGACTGATGAACGAACTGCAGACGGTGGCCGAAGGCGACCTGACGCAGGAAGCCACGGTGACCGAGGACATCACGGGCGCCATCGCCGACTCGGTGAACTACACGGTGGAAGAACTGCGACTGCTGGTGGGCAACGTGCAGAACACGGCGGCCCAGGTGGCGCAGACCACGGCCGAGGTGGATCAGACGTCGACCGAGCTGCTGGCCGCGTCCAACGAGCAGCTGCACGAGATCCGCGAAACCGGTCGCTCGGTCGTGGACATGTCGACCCGCATCAACCAGGTCTCGCATCAGGCGCAGGAATCGGCCGCGGTGGCGCGCCAGTCGCTGCAGGCTGCCGAGTCCGGCCTCAAGGCCGTGCAGGATGCCATCGGCGGTATGAATGCCATCCGTGACCAGATCCAGGACACCTCGAAGCGGATCAAGCGTCTGGGTGAATCCTCGCAGGAGATCGGTGAAATCACGGAGCTGATCTCGGACATTACCGAACAGACCAACGTGCTGGCCCTGAACGCCGCCATCCAGGCGGCGTCCGCTGGTGAAGCCGGCCGCGGCTTCTCGGTCGTGGCGGAAGAAGTGCAGCGCCTGGCCGAACGTTCCGCCGACGCCACGCGCCAGATTTCGGCGCTGGTGAAGGCGATTCAGACCGATACCCAGGATGCCGTGGCCGCCATGGAGCGCTCCACGCAGGGTGTGGTCGAAGGGGCCCGCCTCTCCGACAACGCCGGTACCGCGCTGACCGAGATTGACCGCGTGTCGCGCCGACTCGCCGAGCTGATTGAGCAGATTTCCGATTCGACCTCCAAGGAAGCCGCGATGGCCAGCGTGGTGGCCGACAACATCCAGCACATCTTTGCCGTGACCGAGCAGACGGGTGAAGGTACCCGCGCCACGGCCGCCCAGGTGCGCGAACTGTCGCGCATGGCCGAAGAGCTGCGCCAGTCGGTGGCGCGATTCAAGATTTCCTGATCCCCAGGTTCCCGCAGGAGCTCCGTATCCATGCAAGCCCTCGCAGCCGGCAGCGGCGACAACGATCAGCAGCTCAATGACCTCGGTCCCCTGGCCTGGGTGCTGGAGGAGCTGCGCAAGTCGCTCGACGGCGCGAGCAAGGCCATCCGTCGCTTTGTACGCGATGCCGAAATGGCGCGTGGCTCGGACCTCGAGTCGCTCGACGCCAGCCAGCTGCGCATCGCGCGCCAGCAACTGCACCAGGCGGTCGGGGCGCTTGAGATGGTGGGCCTGCCCGAACCGGCCAAGGTGCTGCGTTCCATGGAAGCGTTGGCGCAGAAGTTCGTCGAGCGCCCGGAGTCCTGCAGCGAAGAGGCCGCGACCAAGGTGGAGCGCGCCGGTTTTGCCCTGGTGGAATACCTCGAAGGCTTGCTGCGTGGCAAGTCGGCCTCGGCCGTGGCCCTGTTTCCGCAGTACCGGGACGTGCTCGAACTGGTGGGCGAAGAGCGTATCCACCCGGCCGAGCTCTGGCCCCATGCCTGGCGCTGGATCGACGCGGACACCCCTGCTGCAGAGCCCTTGACATACGAGCCGGCCGTGCGCTCCCAGATGGATGCGGCCGTGCTCAAGGTTGTCAAGACCGGCAGCGTCTCCTCGGCCAAGTCCTTGCGGGACATTTCGCTGGGGCTCGCGGCGGGTCAGCGGGCTCTGGAGGACCGGGCTTTCTGGAAGATCGCGGCGGCCTACTTCGAGGCCCTGTCCCTCAAGCTCTGTCCGCCGGACGTGTATGTGAAACGGGCCGCCTCGCGCGTGCTCATGCAGTACACCAGCCTGTCCAAGGGATCGGCTGGGGTGTCGGACCGCCTGGCGCAGGATCTGCTGTTCTTTTGTGCGCAGGCCGTGCCGTCCGATGCTGCCGCGGCGCCGGTGCTCGCTGCCGTGCGGCAGGCCTATGGCCTGGCCGAGTCGCGCGCCGTCAACTACGACACGCCCCAGTACGGCCGCTTCGACCCGGCCGTGCTGGTGCAGGCGCGCAAGCGCATCGCCACCGCCACCGAAACCTGGTCGGCCCTCTCCGGCGGCGACACCAACCGTCTCAAGGTTGTGTCCGAACAGTTCACCCAGGTGGGTGAATCCCTGCTGAAGCTGCATCCCGAGAACAAGGAACTGGCGCGTGGTCTGCTCAAGGCTGTGGACAACACGGTGCGCTCGGGTGAGCCGCCGACCACACCGGTGGCCATGGAAGTGGCCACTTCCATTCTGTACCTGGACGCGGCCTACGAGGACATGGATCCGACCGAGTCCGCGAACATGCGCGAGCGCAGCGACCGTCTGGCGCGACGCCTCGACCACGTGGTCTCCGGTGGACAGCCCGAGCCGCTCGAACCCTGGATGGAGGAGCTGTATCGCCGCGTCAGCGACCGCCAGACCATGGGCAGTGTGGTGGAGGAGCTGCGCACCGGCCTGACCGAGATCGAGAAATCGCTCGACACCTTCTTCCGCAATCCCAAGGACAAGGCGCCGCTGAACGACGTGCCCAACCAGCTCGCGCAGATGCGCGGCGTGTTCTCGGTGCTGGGTCTGGACCAGGCCTCGCTGGCCACCGTGCGCATGCGCGACACGGTGGAGAAGTTCCTGGTCGACACCATCGCCGAGGACGCCGCGCGTTCGGGCGTGTTCGAGAAGTTCGGCAACAGCCTGGGCGCCCTGGGCTTCCTGATCGACATGCTGAGCTACCAGCGTGCGCTGGCCAAGAAATTGTTCGTCTATGACGAGGACGCCGGTGAGTTCAAGCCCTTGATGGGGCGTGAGCGCGAGGCCGCCGCCGTGGCCCCCGAGCCGGCTCCCTTGCCTGCGATCACGCCGCCGCCCGCGGCCCCTGTTGCAAAGCCCGCACCGGCGCCTGTGCGGCCTGCCGCCGCAGCGCCTGCTGCCGCAGACGAAGGGGGAGAGGACGATGGCGCCGAGTTGCGCGACATCTTCCTCGAAGAGGCGCGTGAAGTCGTGCGCAACGGCCTGGACGCCGTCTCGGCCCTGCTCGGCGACCCGGCCGACCTCTCTCAGCAGACCACGCTGCGCCGCGCCTTCCACACCCTCAAGGGCAGCTCACGCATGGTGGGCTTCAACGAATTCGGTGAAGCCGCCTGGGCCATGGAGCAGATGATGAACAGCTGGCTGGCCGAGCAGTTGCCAGCCCGTCCGGAGTTGCTGCAGCTGTCCAACGCGGCGCTGCAGGGGCTGGGACGGTGGGTGGAGGACATCGCCGCCGGCCAGGATGCCGGTCGCAGTGCCGCGGCCTTCCGTCAGTCGGCCGACGCGATGCGCCTGGAGGGCAAGCTCGTCCCGCTGCCCGATGCCTCGCCCACGCCCACCCTGGCCTTGCCGGCCACGCCGGCGCCCACCGCGCCCGCACCCGAGGCGCCGCCTGTCCCCGATTTCGCGTCGACGCAGATGTTCGATTTCCAGCTGGCCGATGCGCCGCTTGGCATGCCTGCCCAGGCAGCGGCGGTGGACCCGGCGCTTGCGCTTGGCGATGTCAGCGACATCGATTTCGGCAGCCTGGCCCTGGTGCCAGCTGCCACGCCAGTGGCCGCCACGCCGCCCGCTCCGGCGACGCCCGCCCCGGCAGCCGAGCTCAACCTGGACTGGCTGACCCCCGAGCCTGAACCCGCTGCGCCCGCGGCTTCGGAGCTTTCCTTTGATCTGTCACCGGCCGTCTCGCATGCGCCCGCCTTGGCAGAGCCGCCCCTGGAACTGCCCGAACTGCAGAACAACTGGGCCGATACCGCGACGGGCGCCTTCGAGGATTCCGTCCGCGGCAAGGGCCCCGACACCAAGCCTGCGGCCATCGAGGGCTTCGAGCTCGACCTGCCCACGCCGGCGCAGGCGCCGGCCCCGGCCGAGGAACAGGTCAAGGTCATCGGCACCCTGCGCATCGGCATTCCGCTCTACAACGTCTTCCTCAACGAGGCGGACGAGTGGTCGCGCCGTCTGGTGACCGAACTCAACGAGTGGTCACTGGAGCTGCACAACCCGGTGCCCGACAGTGCGATCGCGCTGGCCCATTCGCTGGGTGGCAGCTCGGCCACGGTGGGCTTCAAGGCCCTGTCGGAAATCGCCCGCGCACTGGAGCAGGCCATGCAGCATGTACAGCTGCACGGCCAGGGTCAGCCCGAGCATGCCCAGACCTTTGTCGCGGCGGCGGACAACATCCGCCATCTCCTGCACCAGTTCGCGGCCGGTTTCCTCAAGAGCCCCGAGCCGGGTCTGGTCGAAGCGCTGCAGGCGATTGTCGGCACGGAATTCGGTCCGCTCGATGCGATGGACCGCTCGGCAGCGGCGGCCATCACGGTGACCGAGAGCGCCGATCTGGACCTGGGCGACCTCGATTTCGATTTCACGGCAGCCCCTGTTGCCCCGGCAGCCGCCGCGCCGACCTCGGTACCGGCTGCGCCGCCTCCCCCGGTCCAGCCGGTCGCCGCGGCGCCCAAGGCGGCACCGGCCGCGCCCGCCGCACCGGTAGCGGCCTTGAGGGGCGCGGCCCAGATCGTGGCTGACGAGGGTGACGAGGACATCGACGCCGTCGACGTGATCGACCCCGACCTCTTTCCCATCTTCGAGGAGGAGGCCGCCGAACTCATGCCGCAGCTGGCCTCGGCCCTGCGCCAGTGGTCGGGCAAACCCGACGACAGCGGTGCACGCCTGGACGTGCTGCGCGTGCTGCACACCCTCAAGGGCAGCGCCCGTCTGGCGGGCGCCATGCGTCTGGGTGAAATGGCCCACCGCATGGAGTCGGCGATCGAGCAGATGGGCAGCGAATTTGTGCAGTCGGCCCAGATCGAGCCCATGCTGGGTCGTTACGACCGTCTGCAGGAAGTCTTTGACGAGCTCTGCCAGGGGCCTGCGCCGGAACCCGTCGCAGCGGCGCCAGCGC
>DNQP01000012.1:24529-33476 GCA_003500955.1 Curvibacter sp.
CGGCGGCGGCACCTGCCGCACCGGCACCGGTTGCGGCGCCCCAGGCGACCAAGGCCGCGGCCGTGCCTGCGCCGGCCCAGATGCCCGTGTCTCGACCCGCCATGCCCGCGCCTGCTGTCCGCCCGACCGCGACGGCAGCGCAACGCGCGAGCTCAGGCCAGACCGTGCGCGTGCGCTCCAACCTGCTCGACCGCCTGGTCAACCAGGCCGGTGAGGTCATGATCACCCGCAGCCGTCTGGACCAGCGCCTGGGCCAGCTCAACGGCTCGCTGAGCGAACTCACGGCCAACCTGGACCGCCTGCGCACCCATCTGCGCGACGTGGAACTGCAGGCCGAATCCCAGATGCAGTCGCGCCTGGCCCAGGCCAAGGACACGGCCCAGGGCTTCGACCCGCTGGAATTCGACCGCTTCACGCGTGTGCAGGAACTCACGCGCATGATGGCCGAGTCGGTCAACGACGTGGCCACCGTGCAGCGCAACCTGCAACAGACCATCAGCGGCACCGAAGACGACCTGATCGCCCAGGGCCGCCAGACCCGTGAGCTGCAGCGCGACCTGCTGCGCACGCGCATGATGGAGTTCGAGGGCATCTCCGAGCGCCTCTACGGTGTGGTGCGCCAGGCGTCCAAGGAGGCCGGCAAGCAGGTCAAGCTCGACATCACCGGCGGCACGATGGAAATCGACCGCGGCGTGCTGGACCGCATGGCGCCGGCCTTCGAGCACATGCTGCGCAACTCCGTGGCCCACGGTATCGAAGCGCCTCAGCAGCGTGAAGCCGCCGGCAAGCCGGCCGCCGGCACCATCACCATCAGCCTGCACCAGGAAGGCAATGACGTGTCCGTCACCTTCACGGACGACGGCGCCGGCCTGAACCTGCCGCGCATCCGCGAGAAGGCCGTGGCCAATGGCCTGGTGGCTCCGGGCCAGCCGCTCAGCGATGCCGACGCCGCCAACATGATCTTCATGCCCGGCTTCTCCACCGCGTCGAGCGTGACCGAGCTGGCCGGCCGAGGCATCGGCATGGACGTGGTGCGTTCCGAAGTCCAGGCCCTGGGCGGCCGCATCGAGACCGCGACCACGGCCGGCGCCGGCACCAGCTTCAAGCTCGTGCTGCCGCTGACCACCGCTGTGACGCAGGTGATCATGCTGCGCATGGGCGAGCTCAGCGTGGGCGTACCGGCCAACCTGGTCGAGATCGTGCGTCGCCTCAGCCGCACCGAGCTGGACCTGGCCTACCAGCAGGGTCAGATCGACTACGGCGGCGAGCTGGTGCCCTTCTTCTGGTCCGGCGCCCTGTTGCAGGCCTCCGCGCGCAGCTACGAGCAGGCCGGCAAGACCCAGCCCGTGGTCGTGCTGCGCAGTGCCGGTCAGCGTGTGGCCATCCACGTCGACGAAGTGCTGGGCAACCAGGAAGTCGTGGTGAAGAACCTCGGGCCCCAGCTCTCGCGTCTGCCTGGCCTGGCCGGCATGTCGGTGCTGGCCTCGGGCGCCGTGGTGCTGATCTACAACCCTGTGGCCCTGGCCACGGTGTACGGCGAGAAGGCCTACGAGCTGCAGCAGGGCAGCGGCGCGGTGGCGACGTCCGCGGTGGCCGTGCCGCAGGCGCGCAAGGTCGAGGCCGAGCAGGCCCAGGCGCCCAGTGGCGGCGGCGAGCTGCCCCTGGTGCTGGTGGTCGACGATTCCATCACCGTGCGTCGCGTTACGCAGCGTCTGCTGCGCCGCGAAGGCTACCGTGTGGCGCTGGCTGCCGATGGTCTGCAGGCTCTGGAGCAACTGGCGCAGGAGCGCCCGGCTGTGGTGCTGTCGGACATCGAGATGCCGCGCATGGACGGCTTTGATTTGGCACGCAACATCCGCGTCGACGCCAAGCTCAAGGACCTGCCCATCATCATGATCACCTCGCGCATCGCCGAGAAGCACCGCGAGCATGCGCAGCAGCTGGGCGTGAACCACTACCTGGGCAAGCCCTACTCGGAAGACGAGCTGCTGGCCCTGGTCAAGCACTACTGCACCCAGGCCGTGCCGGCCTGATCGGGAGTCCGCGCAGCCAGCGCTGCGCGGCTCATTCCATCTTCTCTCCCGGTTTCTTCACGACCGCATAGCGTGCCAGCGTGCGCTCGCGCGCCTCGTCGTGCGCCACCAGCGGCTGCGGGTAGCCGCTGCCCAGGGTCACGCCGGCCGCGGCCAGCTCCACCGGGCTGGCCAGCCAGGGGGCGTGCAGGGCGGCATCGGGTAAGGCGGCCAGCTGGGGCAGGTAACGCCGGATGAAACGGCCCTGAGGATCGAATTTCTTGCTCTGACTCACGGGGTTGAAGATGCGGAACCAGGGCTGAGCGTCGCAGCCGCTGGACGCTACCCACTGCCAGCCGCCGTTGTTAGCGGACAGGTCGAAATCGTTGAGCTGCTCGGCAAAGTAGCGCTCGCCCCAGCGCCAGTCGATCCCGAGGTCCTTGACCAGAAAGCTGCCGGCCACCATGCGCAGGCGGTTGTGCATGTAGCCGCTCTGGTTGAGCTGCTGCATCGCCGCGTCCACGATGGGATAGCCGGTGCGGCCCTCACACCAAGCGGCAAACAGGGCTTCGGCATGCGCGCCCTGTTCCCAGCGGATGGCATCGTAGGCCGGCCGGAAGGCCTGGCCGTCCACGTGCGGGAAATTGGCCAGGATCTGGAAGTAGAACTCGCGCCAGATCAGCTCGCTGAGCCAGGTGGCCGCACCGGGGCTGCCGGCGGCGCTGTGCTGCTGGGCCAGCGCCACGAGGCGGCGGATCGAGACCGTGCCGAAACGCAGGTGCACGCTCAGGTAGCTGGGCCCCTTGAGCGCGGGGAAGTCGCGCGCCTCCTGGTACTGGTCGATGCGGGTCAGAAAGTCGTCGAGCAGGGCCTGACCTCCGCTGGCGCCGGTCGGGATGCGCAGCTGGGCCAGGTTGCTGGGCTCGAAGCCGATCTCGGCCAAGGTGGGCACGGGCTGACGCAGCGCTCCCGGACGCGCCGCCAGGGCGCCGGGCACGACCTCGGTGGCCTGGGGCATGACCGGGTGCGTCTGCAGGCGCGCCAGCCAGGCACGCTTGTAGGGCGTGAACACCGTGTAGGGCGTGCCACCGCCTGTCAACACCTCCCGCCCCTCGAAGACCACATGGTCCTTGCAGGTCTGCAGCGCGATCCCGGTGCTGGCCAGTGCCCCGCGCACGCGGGCATCACGCGCCTGGGCCCGGGGCTCGTAGTCATGGGCGGCGAAAACGGCTTGCACGCCGAGCTGTTGCGCGAGTGCGGGCACTTCCTCCCCGGCCCAGCCATGGCGCACGATCAGGCCGGCTTGATCGTTGCCGGCCTGGCTGCGCAGCGTCTGGTCCAGCTCCACCAGGCTGGCGCGGATGAACTCCACGCGCCGGTCCACGCGGGGCAGCGCATCGAGGATCTCGCGGTCGAAGACGAAGGCGCAGTACACGCGGCGGCACTGCCGCAGCGCCAGCTGCAGGGCGGTGTGATCGTCCACCCGCAGATCGCGGCGAAACCAGACCAGACCCGAATCAAACTGTTTTTCCATGGGGACCGTTAAAATCAGCGTATGGCCGATGATTCTGCACCGATCAACCTGACGAATCATTTTCTGATCGCCATGCCCGGACTGGCGGACGAGACTTTTGCCAAAAGCGTGGTCTACCTCTGCGAGCACAGCGAGCGCGGCGCGCTCGGGCTCATGATCAACAAGCCCACCGACATCAAGCTGCAGAACCTGTTCGACAAGGTCGAGCTGCCGCTGGGCCGCGCCGACCTCAAGGACATCCCGGTCTTCCACGGCGGCCCGGTGCAGACCGAACGCGGCTTCGTGCTGCACGAGGCACTGCTCAACATGCCGCCCCCGGCCGAGGGGGAGGACAAGCCCGAACCCGTCTACGCCTCCACCATGATGATCCCTGGCGGTCTGGAAATGACCACCTCGCGTGATGTGCTGGAGGCCCTGTCCACCGGCGCCGGCCCTGCTCGCGTGCTGGTCTCGCTGGGCTACTCGGCCTGGGCCCAGGGCCAGCTCGAATCCGAGATCGGCGAGAACAGCTGGCTCATCGTGCACGCCGATCCGGCCGTGATCTTCGAGACGCCCGTGGCCCAGCGCTACGACAAGGCCCTGGCGCTGCTGGGCCTGCAGGCCTGGATGCTTTCCCCCGAGGCGGGCCACGCATGAGCGCCGCCGCGCCCAGCGTGACCGCCGTTCCTGCTGCCCAGCAAACCTTTCTCGCCCTGGATTTCGGTCTCAAGCGCACGGGTGTGGCCGTGGGCAACCGCCTGCTGCGCCAAGCCCAGCCGCGTCCCACGATACGCGCCGAGGGCGATGCGCGCTTCGACAAGGTGGCGGTCCTGCTCCAGGAATGGCAGCCGGATGCGCTGGTCGTCGGCGTGCCCTTCCATCCCGACGGCGCCCCGCACGAGAATACAGCGCGGGCGCAGAAGTTCGCACGCCAGTTGCGCGGACGTTTCCGCCTGCCGGTCTACGAGGTGGACGAGCGCTACAGCACCACCGAGGCCCTGGCAGACGGCGCGGCCGATGCGGACGCGGGCGCGGCCTGCGTCATCCTGGAACAATTCTTGAGGAACCTCAAATGAGCACCTTGGCACTGGATGCGGAAGCCCTCTACGCCGAACTGCTGCGTGGCGTGCGCGGCCTGTGCACCCCCGAGACACGCCTGGTCGGCGTGACCTCGGGCGGGGCCTGGCTGGCCGAGCGTCTGCAGCGCGAACTGAAACTCCCCGGCGAGCACGGCACCTTGTCTTCCTCCATGCACCGCGACGACTTTGCCCAGCGCGGCCTGGCCAGCAGCGGCCAGACGGTCTTGCCCTTCGATGTCAACGGCGCACGCATCCTTGTGCTCGACGACGTGCTCTACACCGGCCGCACCATCCGCGCCGTGCTCAACGAACTGTTCGACTACGGTCGCCCGGCCAGCGTGCAGCTCGCCGTGCTGGTGGATCGCGGGGGCCGCGAGCTGCCGGTGCAGGCCGACTACGCCGCCGCACGGGTGGCGCTGCCACCGAACCAGCTGCTGGAACTGGCGCGCGACGCCGACGACCGCTTCCACTTCCGGGTGGAAGCCGCCTGATCCCTTGGGCCCACACCATGCTCTACAAACGCAACCCCCAGCTCAACAAGAACGGCGAGCTCATCCACCTGCTGTCCACCGAAGGGCTGCCGCGCGACATCCTCACGCACATCCTGGACACCGCCGCCAACTTCGTCAGCGTCAGCGACCGCGAAGTGAAGAAGGTGCCGCTGCTGCGCGGCAAAAGCGTGTTCAACCTCTTCTTCGAGAACTCCACGCGCACGCGTACCACCTTCGAGATCGCGGCCACGCGCCTGTCCGCCGACGTCATCAACCTCGACATCGCGCGCTCCTCGGCCTCCAAGGGCGAGAGCCTGCTCGATACCATCGCCAACCTCAGCGCCATGGCGGCCGATCTCTTCGTCGTGCGCCACAGCGAATCGGGCGCGCCCTACCTGATCGCCCAGCATGTGGCCCCCCATGTGCACGTGATCAACGCCGGTGACGGGCGCCACGCCCACCCCACCCAGGGCCTGCTGGACATGTACACCATCCGGCACTACAAGAAGGATTTCAGCAACCTCACGGTGGCCATTGTCGGCGACGTGCTGCACTCACGTGTGGCCCGCTCCGACATCCATGCCCTGACCACGCTGGGGTGCGCCGAGGTACGCGTGGTCGGCCCCAAGACCCTGGTGCCTGCGGCCATGGCGCCCATGGGCGTGCGCGTCTGTCACACGCTCGAAGAAGGCATCAAGGGCGCCGACGTGATCATCATGCTGCGTCTGCAGAACGAACGTATGAGCGGCGCGCTGCTGCCCTCGAGCCAGGAGTTCTTCAAGAGCTTCGGCCTCACGCCCGAGAAGCTGCAGCTGGCCAAGCCCGATGCCATCGTCATGCACCCGGGGCCGATCAACCGTGGCGTCGAGATCGACTCTGCCGTGGTGGACGGCAAGCAGAGCGTGATCCTGCCGCAGGTCACCTTCGGCATCGCGGTGCGCATGGCCGTGATGAGCATCGTGGCTGGGAATGAAGCATGACCCCCAGGCTGCGCGACACCTTGTGTCGCTGTGCCACCCCCCTTGCAGGGGGCAACGTCAGTGGCCCGGCAAAGCCGGTTCCACGACGTTCCAGGTATGGTTTTGTGATGCGCAGAGATGCGTGCACAGGGCAGTGGAGTTGAACACATGAAACTGTTGATCAAGGGCGGCCGCGTCATCGACCCCGCCAGCAACCGCGACGAGATCGCCGACGTGGCCATCGCCGCCGGCCGCATCCTGGCCATCGGCAAACTGCCGGCTGACTTCGCGCCCAACCGTACGGTCGAGGCCGGGGGCTGCATCGTCGCTCCGGGCCTGGTGGATCTGGCCCTGCGCCTGCGCGAACCGGGCCACGAACACGAAGGCATGCTGGAGTCCGAGATGGCCGCGGCCGTGGCCGGCGGGGTCACCAGCCTGGTCTGCCCGCCCGACACCGACCCCGTGCTCGACGAGCCGGGTCTGGTGGAAATGCTCAAGTACCGCGCCGAGAAGCTGCACCAGGCGCGCGTCTTTCCGGTGGGCGCGCTCACGCGCGGCCTGCAGGGCGAGATCCTGACCGAGATGGCCGAGCTCACCGAATCGGGTTGCGTGGCTTTTGGCCAGGCCGACGTGGCCCTGGTCAACACCCAGGTGCTGCAGCGTGCCTTGCAGTACGCCAGCACCTACGGCTACACGGTCTGGCTGCGTCCCAACGACCACTACCTGGGCCAGGGCGTGGCCGCCAGCGGTGCGCTGGCCACACGCCTGGGCCTGTCGGGCGTGCCGGTGGCGGCCGAGACCATCGCGCTGCACACCCTCTTCGACCTCATGCGGGCCACCGGCGCGCGCGTGCACCTGTGTCGCCTCAGCAGCGCGGCCGGCGTGGCCCTGGTCCGGGCGGCCAAGGACGAGGGTCTGCCTGTGACCTGCGATGTCAGCATCAATTCGCTGCACCTGACCGACAACGACATCGGCTACTTCGACAGCCGCATGCGCCTCAACCCACCGCTGCGCCAGCAGGCCGACCGCGAAGCCCTGCGCGAGGGCCTGGCCGACGGCACCATCGACGCCCTGGTCTCGGATCACACGCCCGTGGACGAAGACGCCAAGATGCTGCCCTTTGCCGAGGCCGAGCCCGGCGCCACCGGGGTCGAGCTCTTGCTGAGCCTGGCGCTCAAGTGGGGTCAGGAAAGCGGCGTGGGCCTGACGCGTGCGCTCGGGGTGCTGACCAGCGAACCGGCGCGCGTGCTGGGCAACGCCCTGGGCACGCTGCAGGCCAGCGCCGGACAACTCGTTGTCGGCGGTGTGGCCGATGTCTGCGTCTTCGATCCGCAGGCCGATTGGACCGTGCAACCCGAAGCGCTGCGCAGCCAGGGCAAGCACACGCCGTTTGCCGGCTACGAGCTGCCCGCGCGCGTGCGCTGCACCATCGTGGGTGGGCAGATTGCGTACCAGCAGGACTAAGACCGAGGTCTCGCGTCTGCGTGCCGCGTGGCGCCTCGCGCGTGCGCTGGCGCACATCGTCGCGGGCCTGCTGACCATCCTGCTGCGCTTTCCGCGCCTGAGCGCCGAGCAACGTGCCATCCGCGTGCAGGTCTGGTCACGCGAGATGCTCGCGCACATCGGGATCCGGCTGCAGGTCGAGGGCGAGGCGGCGCTGCCCGGCCCGCTGCTGCTGGTCGCCAACCACATCTCCTGGCTCGACATCACCTCGCTGCACGCCGCGCGCTTCTGCCGTTTTGTCTCCAAGGCCGACGTGGCGCGCTGGCCGCTGATCGGCGCGCTGGCCACGGGCGTGGGTACGCTCTTCATCCAGCGCGAGTCGCGCCGCGACGCCATGCGGGTGGTGCACCACATGGCCGAGAGTCTGCAGGCCGGTGATGTGCTGGCCGTCTTCCCCGAAGGCACCACGAGTGAGGGCGTGGACCTGCTGCCCTTCCACGCCAACCTGCTGCAGGCTGCCATCACTGCCGGCGCACCGGTGCAGCCGGTGGCGCTGCAGTTTCTCGATGCGCGCGGCGAGCGCAGCCTGGCGCCCTGCTATGTGGGGGACGACACGCTGCTGGGCTCGGTCTGGCGCACGGCGCGTGCACGCGGCATCACGGTGCGCATCGTTTTCGGCGCGCCCCAGGAAGCCGAGGGTCGTGAGCGGCGCGCCTGGGCGCAGAGCCTGCGTGAGGACGTGATCCGCCTGCGCCGCTGATGACGGTTGGCGGACGCGCTCAGCGCCGCTCGAATGTCACCACGTGGTCCACCTCGGGCCGGATGCCGATCCATTCGCCGAGCTTGTGGTCGTGGTGGCTGGGCACATGGGCCAGCACAGTCTGGCCGCCGGCCAGGCGCAGGGTGTAGAGGAACTCCGAGCCGCGGAACGCCTTGCGGATGATCTCGGCCTTCACGGGGGCGTTGTCGTCGTGCACGATGTCATCGGCACGCAGCAGCACATCGCATTCGCCATTGCAGAAGGCCGTGGGCAGCGGGCATTCGGCCATGTCGCTGAGTTCGCCCAGCGGGGTCTGCACCACGAGCCGCCCCTCGCGCTCCCGCAGCGTGGCCGGCGCGAACACGCCGTGGCCGATGAAGTCGGCCACGAAGCGCGTGGCCGGGCGGTGGTACAGGGTGTAGGCCTCGTCCCACTGGTGCAGCCGACCCTCGTGCATCACCCCGATGGTGTCGCCGATGGCAAAGGCTTCCAGCTGGTCGTGCGTGACGAAGAGCGCCGTGGCCTGCGCGGCCTTGAGGATGTTGCGTACTTCGTGCGCCAGGCGTTCGCGCAGCTCGACGTCGAGGTTGGAAAACGGTTCGTCCAGCAGCAGCAGCTGCGGGCGCGGCGCCAGCGCGCGTGCCAGGGCCACGCGCTGCTGCTGCCCGCCCGAGAGTTCATGGGGGTAGC
>DNQP01000012.1:33778-33955 GCA_003500955.1 Curvibacter sp.
CGCCCGAGAGTTCATGGGGGTAGCGTGCCTCGCTGCCCTCCAGGCCCACCAGGGTCAGCACCTCGCGAACGCGGGCCTCGCGTTCGGCGCGCGGCAACTGGTGGATACCGAAGCCCACGTTGCGGCCCACGTCCAGGTGCGGGAACAGCGCATAGTCCTGGAACACCATGCCGATGC
>DNQP01000012.1:34257-34672 GCA_003500955.1 Curvibacter sp.
TAGTCCTGGAACACCATGCCGATGCGGCGTGCCTCGGGCGGTGTCTGCGTGCTGGCACTGCCGACCACCTGGCCCGCCAGCCGGATCTCGCCGCCGCTCACGGGTTCCAGCCCCGCCACGGCACGCAGCAGGGTGGTTTTTCCGCAGCCCGAGGGGCCGATCAGCACGCCGATGTCGCCCGCGCGCAGGCTCAGGGAGACATCGGCCACGGCGGCCTGGGCGGCACCGGGATAGCGGACATGGAGTTGGCGGACTTCGAGGTACATGGAAGGGTATCGGAGCATCCATATTGTAGGTACTTACAATTCTCATTCCGCCTACCGCTTGTTCATGCCCCCGACCCGCCTCCGCCATTTTCTGTTGCCGCTCCTCACCCTGGCCCTGATGCTGCCGGTGCTGGCCCTGCTGGGCGCCT
>DNQP01000078.1:0-8467 GCA_003500955.1 Curvibacter sp.
CCGATGCCGCTGGTGATGTGGTCGTAACCGGGCGCAATGTCGGTGGTCAGCGGGCCCAGGGTGTAGAAGGGCGCCTCGCCGCAATGCTTGAGCTGCTCGGTCATATTGGCCTGCACCAGGTGCATGGGCACATGGCCCGGGCCTTCGATCATGGTCTGCACCTCATGCTTCCAGGCGATCTGCGTCAGCTCGCCCAGGGTGCGCAGTTCGGCAAACTGGGCCTCGTCGTTGGCGTCCGCGGCAGAACCCGGGCGCAGGCCGTCGCCGAGCGAGAAGCTGACGTCGTAGGCCTTCATGATCTCGCAGATCTCCTCGAAGTGCGTGTAGAGGAAGTTCTCCTGGTGGTGCGCGATGCACCACTTGGCCAGGATCGACCCGCCGCGCGAGACGATGCCCGTGACGCGATTCGCCGTGAGGTGGATGAAGGGCAGGCGCACGCCGGCGTGGATGGTGAAGTAGTCCACGCCCTGCTCGGCCTGCTCGATCAAGGTGTCGCGGAAGATCGCCCAGCTGAGGTCCTCGGCCACGCCGCCCACCTTCTCCAGCGCCTGGTAGATGGGCACAGTGCCGATGGGCACAGGCGAGTTGCGCACGATCCAGTCGCGCGTGGTGTGGATGTGCTGGCCGGTCGAGAGGTCCATCACCGTGTCCGCGCCCCAGCGCGTAGCCCAGACCAGCTTCTCCACCTCCTCCTCGATGCTGGACGTGACGGCCGAGTTGCCGATATTGGCATTCACCTTGACCAGGAAGTTGCGGCCGATGACCATGGGCTCGAGTTCCGGGTGGTTGATGTTGGCCGGGATGATGGCGCGGCCGCGCGCCACCTCGTCGCGCACGAACTCCGGTGTCACCACCGGGGGGATGCTGGCGCCGAAGCTGTTGCCAGCCAGGCGCTGCTCCCTTGCCGCGTCGTCCATGTAGGCGCGCGTCCATTCCAGACGCTGGTTTTCGCGCAGCGCCACGTACTCCATCTCGGGGGTGACGATGCCGCGGCGGGCGTAATGCATCTGCGTGACGTTGGCGCCGCTCTTCGCGCGGCGCGGCGTGCGCTGCAGGCCGGCCGCCTCGGCACGCAAGGTGGCCAGGCCATCGGTCTCGCCCTGCTTGAGGCCGTCGTCCAGCGCATCGGGCTGGCGGCCGCGGTAGACATCGCTGTCGCCGCGGGATGCGATCCAGCCTTCGCGCACCTGCGGCAGGCCGCGCCGCACGTCGATGGCGGCCTGCGGATCGGTGTAGGGGCCCGAGGTGTCGTAGACCACCACGCGCTCGCCGTTGCTCAGCGCGATCTCGCGCATGGGCACACGCAGGTCGCTGCGGCTGCCGTGAAGGTGGATCTTGCGCGATGCGGGCAAAGGCGCGCGCGTGAGGGACAGCAGCTGGTTCAGCTTGTCGGGTGCGTTCATCGTTCTCTCCTTGCATGTGGATGGATGCTCGGAGAGGACGGTTCACAGAACGCGAACCGTGGATGGCACAGGGCCAGCAAGCGGGGACAGACGCGGCAGACGGACTGCGGGTCAGGCTCTTCTTACGCCGGTACAAACCGGATCAAGTTCGCGGGTTCGGTATCACCGTCTCAGCAGGTTTGTCCTGCACCCCGGGCAGGACGGACTGTACTGCAGCCCGCGTGCAACGGAACATGACCGCGATCAATTTTTCAGGGCGCGGCGTTGAAGCGGCGACTCTGGGCATACGGAAAGACGTCGTGCACATGGCCCTGCAGGATGCGCTCCTGGTGGCTCTGCCAGAAAACCGGCGTCAGCAGCTCGGCGTGGTGCTTGAGAAAAAACTCGCGCACCACAGGGTGCCCCAGCAGAAAGGGGGCGAAGGTCTCGGGAAAGACGTCGCGAGGGCCCACGCGGTACCAGGGCTCGCCGCTGAGCTCGTCCTCTTCGGTGCGCGCCGGCGGCACGGCGCGGAAGCTGCAGTCCGTGAGGTACTCGATCTCGTCGTAGTCGTAGAACACCACCTTGCCTTGGCGCGTCAGGCCGAAGTTCTTCCACAGCATGTCGCCGGGGAAGATGTTGGCCGCCACCAGGTCCTTGATGGCCTGGCCGTACTCGACCACGATGCGTTCGAGCTGGCGGCGTGCGCGCTGCGCCTGTTCGCTGGCGTCAGCCGGGTCGGCCGCCCCGGCCTCGAGCAGCTCCTGCAGCTGGAGGTTGAGCGGGATCATGCGCCGCTCGATGTAGACGTGCCGGAAGATGATCTCGTGCTGGCCATCGCGCTCGCTGATCTCGAACTGGCTGGCGGCGCACTGCCGGATCTCCTCCAGCAGCGCTTCGTCGAAGCGCTCCAGCGGAAAGGCCACCAGGCTGTACTCCAGCGTGTCCGCCATGCGCCCCACGCGGTCGTGCTGCTTGACCATGCGGTACTTGGTGCGCACCTGCTCGCGCGTGGTCTCCTTGGGCGGCGGGTACCAGTCGCGGATGACCTTGAACACATAGGGGAAGGAGGGCAGGTCGAACACCAGCATGACCATGCCCTTGATGCCGGGCGCGATGCGGAAGCGGTCACTCGAATGGCGCAGGTGGTGCAGGAAGTCGCGGTAGAACAGGGTCTTGCCCTGCTTGGCCAGGCCCAGGGCGTTGTACAGCTCGGCGCGCGGCTTGCGCGGCATCAGGCTGCGCAGGAACTGCACCGTGGCCGAGGGCACTTCCGTGTCGACCAGGAAGTAGGCATGGGCGAAGGAAAAGAGCAACAGCAGGTCGTCCTCGCCGAAGAGCACGGCGTCGATCACCAGCCCGCCGGAGGGCGCGTGCAGCAGCGGCAGGGCGAAGGGCAGCTGGGCATCGCCGTTGATGATCTTGCCCACCACATAGGCGCCCTTGTTGCGGAAGAACAGGCTGGACAGCACCTGGACCTGGAAGTTGGCATGCAGCCGGTTGCGGCCCAGCTGGTCGTTCACGGCCGCCAGCACGCGGGCGATGTCGCGCGGCAGGTCCTCGAAAGGGCACTGCAGGCGGAAGTTGTCGAGGATGCGCTCCAGGGTCGCGGCCAGCGTCTCCCTGGTGGGGTAGTAGGCGCGGTAGGTGGGGCGGGCGGCCGGCTCCTCGTTCTCCAGGTACTCGGTGCTGACGGCGGGCCGCACGAAGATGAAGTCGTTGTGGAAGTGGGTGCGGTGCAGGATGCGGGTGGTGACCGAGTTGAAGAAGGTCTCGGCCAGCTCGGGCTGGTGGTACCCGACGAGCAGGCCGATGTAGTGCAGCTTGACCTGCTGCCAGATGGCCATGGGCCGGGTGCCGGCCTGGAACTCCTGCTCCAGACGGGCCACGCATTCGCGCACGCGTTCGTCGTAGTAGGCGATGCGCTCACGCTGGGCACGCTGCTGGCCCTGCCAGTCGCGGGTCTCGAAACGCTGCTGGGCGCGTGCGGACTCGGCGCGGAACAGCGTGTAGTGGCGCTGGAAGCCGTCGAGCATCGCACGCGCGATGCCGTAGGCTACCGAGGCATCGAGCCGCTGCGGAAACATCCGGGCCGGCCCTGCAGCGCCACTCAGGCGCGCTTGCGCTGCGTCACCGCTGCCACCGCCTGCCGGTAGGCCGCCTCCAGCGCCTCGACGCCGTCCACATTGACCTGCAGGTCCTGCAGCAGGCCGTCGTGGACGCCATAGACCCAGCCGTGCAGCGTCACGACCTGACCCCGGCCCCAGGCATCGAGCAGCACGGTGCTCTGCGCCATGTTGACCACCTGCTCGATGGCATTGAGCTCCACCAGCGCATCGTGCCGGTGCGCATCGGCGATGCCATCGAGCAGGGCACGATGGCGGTCGCGCACGTCCTGGATGTGACGCAGCCAGTTGTCGGCCAGACCGATGCGCGCGCCCTGCAGGGCCGCCTGCACGCCGGAGCAGCCGTAATGGCCCACCACCATGATGTGCTCGACCTTGAGGTGCTCCACGGCAAACTGCACGGTCGACAGCGCATTGAGATCCGAATGCACGACCACATTGGCCACGTTGCGGTGCACGAAGACCTCGCCCGGCTCCAGCCCCGTGATCTGGTTGGCGGGCACGCGGCTGTCGGAGCAGCCAATCCACATGTACCTGGGGCGCTGCTGGGCCTTCAGATTGCTGAAGAAGCCGGGGCGATCGCGCTCCATCTGCGCCGCCCATGCGCGGTTGTGGGCGAACAGGTCATCGAGGGTTTTGTTCATGGACCCATTCTCCCGCAGTTCAGCGACCCTGCCGCAAGGCGGCGCGCACGTTCCAGTCCAGCAAGCCCAGCTGCGCGCGGGCCCGGGCGTCCAGCGCAGCATCGAAACGGCAGTCGTCCGCCCGCATCGGATCAGGCGGTGTACAGACCAAGCTGCCCGCATCACCCAGCGTCCAGCTGCCCTGCGCGCTGCGCACCCGGCCGTAATAGCCCAGGCTCAGCGGCTGCGCTGCGGAAGCGCCACCTTGCGGATCACGCAGCAGGTTGCGCCCGCTGCGTACGTAGCCGCCCTCCACCCCGATCAGCGGAAACAGCGTCGTGAACATGTCGGCGTGGCCGGCAGGCAGCCGGCGCTGCGACCCGCAGGCCAGCCCCTCGCCCCAAAGGACAAAGGGCACCTGGCTCATCAGATGACGACGCTCGGGCGTGGCATAGAGTCCGAAGCTGCGCACATTGTGGTCGCCCGTGGCCGCAATCACCGTGTCGCGCGCCAGCGGACCACGCCGCACCTCCTGCACCAGACCACCCAGCAGGTCGGTGGCGTAGTGCCAGGTGTCCAGGTTGGGCCAGAGATCCTTGGAATTGCGCTCGCCGCCCCAGCGCGCCTGCTCACGTGGCACACGTCGGTGGTCCGGCGGCAGGTCATAGGGCGGATGGTTGGTGGCCGTGAGCACGAAGACGAAAAGCGGCTGCGGCTGCGGCTCCTTCAGGCGCTGGCTCAGGTAGCGGAATAGATAGTGGTCCCAGACCCCCCAGATGCCCATCTGCGCATCGGGGTAGGCACGCTGGAGAGAACTCGCGTCGATCACCTCGTCGAAACCCTGGGTCTTGAGCACGCGGTCCAGTCCGCGCCAGCCCGCCTGCGCCGAGGTCGCGAAGACCGTGCGGTAGCCAGCCTGCTTGAGCAGCAGGGGCACAGCCCAGGGTATGGGCCGCTGCCCTTGCACGCCCAGGGTCAGCGGCGTGATGGGCGTGGAGAACAGGATGGCTTCGAGCGAGGGATGCGTGCCGGGCTGGGCGGCGTCGAAGTTGGAGAAGTGGCAGGCCTGGCTCAGCGTGGGCGCGAGACGGCCCAGCACGTTGAAGTGCTTCTCGTCGTGGTACAGAAAGGGCTCGGCGCTCCAGGACTCCATGAGGAAGAACAGCAGGTGCTTGCGCTGGCCGGGCACGGGCGTACCGCCCTGGGCAAACAGCGCCTGGCGCACCTCGGCCTCGTTGCCCGCGGGCAGGCCCAGCACGCGCGCGGCCTCCTGCGGGGTGCCGTAGCCGAGCTGGCGCAGGCCCAGCAGGGGATCGCTGAAGTTCTGCGAGGCCTTGCGGCCATCCCAGGCGAACTTGAGCGCGATCACGCCATTGGGCACCATGTCGTTGAGGAACTGCGAGGTGGTGACCGTGACGTTCTGCCGCCCCAGCGCCATGGCGCGCAGCGTGCCCTTGGTGGTCAGCACCAGCAGGAAGAGCCCCAGCAGCACACCCAGCAGCACGAACGCTGTTGGCACGTGCCGGATCGCGATGGCGGCGTTGAGGCGCAGGCTGAGCGCCGCGTAAAGCTCACGCCGGGCCGCGATCGCCGCCCAGCTGGCCCCGGCGAGCACGGCCAGTGTCAGCAGCACGGGGAAGTCGCTCCAGATGGTCTGCACGATGGCTTTGGTGTCGTCCTCGAAGAAGCCGAAGACCACCGGATCGATGGGCGTCTTGTAGAAGCCGTAGTAGTGCAGGTTGATCAGGCTGGCTGTCACGAAGACCACGGCCAGCACGCCCGCGGGCACCCCATGCCAGCGCGGCGGCAACAGCATGAAGACGGGCCAGAGCAGCAGGGCGGCGGCGGCGCAGACCTTGAGGTCGAAGCGCGCCCCCTGGTAGACCACGGCCCAGAGATCGGACAGCGGGACGTCCAGCCCCTGGGGCCAGGACTGCAGCGTGGTGGAAGCCAGCCGGGCCAGCCAGCGCCGGCTGCGGGAAGGTTCAGAAATCTGCATGCCCGACATTGTCCGGGCAAATGCCGTCCATCCGTTTACAGGGTCTCGGCGAAGAGCTCTCGGCCGATCAGCATTCTTCGGATTTCGGAGGTGCCCGCCCCAATTTCATAGAGCTTGGCGTCGCGCCAGAGGCGGCCCAGCGGGTACTCGTTGATGTAGCCGTTGCCGCCGTAGATCTGCACGCCCTCGCCGGCCATCCAGGTGGCCTTCTCGGCGCACCAGAGAATGACCGAGGCGCAGTCCTTGCGCACCTGGCGCACATGCTCTGCGCCCAGCAGGTCCAGGTTCTTGGCCACGGTGTAGGCAAAGGAACGCCCCGCCTGCAGCACGGTGTACATGTCGGCCACCTTGCCCTGGATCAGCTGGAATTCGCCGATGCTTTGGCCGAACTGCTTGCGGTCGTGGATGTAGGGGATGACGTTGTCCATCACCGCCTGCATGATGCCCAGCGGCCCGCCCGTGAGCACGGCGCGCTCGTAGTCCAGCCCGCTCATCAGTACCTTGGCGCCGCCGTTGAGCGCGCCCAGTACGTTCTCGGCCGGCACCTCCACGTTCTGGAATACCAGCTCGCCCGTGTGGCTGCCGCGCATGCCCAGCTTGTCGAGCTTCTGCGCGATGGAAAAGCCCTTCATGCCCTTCTCGATCAGGAAGGCCGTGACACCGCGCGCACCGAGCTCGGGCTCGGTCTTGGCGTAGACCACCAGGGTGTCGGCGTCGGGGCCGTTGGTGATCCACATCTTGCTGCCGTTGAGCAGGTAGTGGCCGCCCTTGTCCTCGGCCTTGAGCTTCATGCTGATCACGTCGCTGCCCGCGCCGGGCTCGCTCATGGCCAGCGCGCCGACGTGCTCGCCGCTGATGAGCTTGGGCAGGTATTTCTTCTTCTGCGACGCGTTCCCGTTGCGCTTGATCTGGTTCACGCAGAGGTTGCTGTGCGCACCGTAACTGAGGCCCACCGAGGCGCTGGCGCGGCTGATCTCTTCCATGGCGATCATGTGCGCGAGGTAGCCCATGTTGGCGCCGCCGTACTCCTCACCCACCGTGATGCCGAGCACGCCCAGCTCACCCATCTTGCGCCACAGGTCCATGGGGAACTGGTCGCTGCGATCGATCTCGGCCGCGCGCGGGGCGATCTCGGCTTGTGCGAATTCACGCACCGCGTCGCGCAGCGCGTCGATGTCTTCGCCGAGCTGGAAGTTGAGTCCGGGCAGGTTCATGAAAGTCTCCGTGGTCTGTGTGTCTATTTACCGTTCTTCTTGTCGAGCCTGGCCAGCAGGGCGCGGGCTTCGCGCTGATGGGCCTTGACCTCGTCCAGGTTGGCCTGCAGGTCGGCCATCTGCTGCTCGACCTGTTCGCGGTGCGCGGCCAGCACATCGAGGAATTTGCGCAGCTGCGGCCCGGTGTCGCGCGGGCTGTCGTACATGTCGATGATGTCCTTGGCCTCGGTCAGACTCAGGCCCAGACGCTTGGCGCGCAATGTGAGCTTGAGGCGCGTGCGGTCGCGCCCGCTGTAGACCCGGATGCGCCCGCCCGGGCCGCTGCGCTCGGGCTGCAGCAGGCCCATGTCCTCGTAGAAGCGGATGGCACGCGTCGTGAGGTCGAATTCCTTGGCCAGATCGCTGATGCTGTAGGTCGTTGCCATGGAGGGGTCTGCGTTACAGTGGGTTGAACAAAGGCGACAGGCTGACAGCAAACGCCCGACCTAGAATGACCGGTAATTGACGTTTACGTAAACGTCAATTCTGGCACAAAGATGAACGAACTCGAACGCGAACTGCACTATCCCCTGGGCGATACCTTGCCCGCGCCCGGCGCCACGCTGGAAGTCGCCCCCGGCGTGCGCTGGATCCGCATGGCCCTGCCCTTTGCGCTGGACCACATCAACCTCTGGCTGCTGCGCGACACGCTGGACGGCCGCGAAGGCTGGACCGTGGTGGACTGCTGCATCAGCCGTGACGAGGCACGCAGCCAGTGGGAGCAGATCTTCGCCCACGAGTTCGAAGGCCTGCCCCTGCTGCGCGTGATCGTCACGCACATGCACCCGGACCACATCGGCCTGGCCGACTGGCTGTGCGCACGCTGGAGTACCCCCGAGCACCCCTGCCGCCTGTGGATGAGCGCCACCGATTACAACCTCGCACGCATCGGCTCGGCCGGGAGCAACGGCTTCGGCGGCGACAGCGCGGCGCTGTTCTTCGCCGCGCACGGCCTGCGCGATCCGCTGTCCATGGAGAAGATCCGCGAGCGTGCGAGCTACTACCCGACGCTCGTGCCTGGTGTGCCGCGCCAGTACCGCCGCCTCATGGACGGCGACGTGGTGGCCATTGGCGGGCGCGGCTT
>DNQP01000078.1:8869-9554 GCA_003500955.1 Curvibacter sp.
GCGACATGATGCTGCCGCGCATCTCCACCAATGTCAGCGTCTTCGACATGGAGCCCGAGGCCAATCCGCTCCAGCTCTTCCTGCAGTCCATCGACAAATTCAAGTCGCTGCCCGAGGACACGCTGACCCTGCCCTCGCACGGCAAGCCCTTCACCGGCCTGTACCAGCGCATCCGCCAGCTGCACGACCACCACCGCGACCGCCTGGCCGAGGTGATGGACGCCTGCATGGCAAAGCCCTGCAGCGCGGCCGACGTGCTGCCCGTGCTCTTCAAGCGCAAGCTCGACCTGCACCAGACCACCTTCGCCATGGGCGAGGCCGTGGCCCATCTGCACGCGTTGTGGTTCGACGGGAGACTACGGCGCAGCCGCGACGCCGAGGGCGTCTACCGCTTCAGCCCGGCCTGATGCCCGCGCCCAGTCTGGCTGGCCCCGGCCTTTAGAATGCGGGCTCTCGGTGCCAACGCGGGCATCCTTCCCCTCAATCTTGGAACGGAGGAGTCTGGCGTGGTGCCACATCCTTTGCTTGTCTGGCTGGGCGGTTTCAAACCCGCTCAACCCGCCGTCAACCGGCGCGACCTGGCGCTCGCCAGTCTCGGTGCCGCCCTCGGTCTGGGCCTGGCGGCCGCCCTCAGCCAGCTCGTGCTGGGCGAACTCAATCCCTGGTTCATCGCGCCCATGGGCGC
>DNQP01000078.1:9861-11881 GCA_003500955.1 Curvibacter sp.
GGTTCATCGCGCCCATGGGCGCGTCGTCGGTGCTGCTGTTTGCGGTGCCGGCCAGCCCCCTGGCCCAGCCCTGGTCCATGCTGGCCGGCAATCTGGTGTCAGGGGTGGTGGGCGTGGCCGTGGTCCAGCTCTTCGGGCATGGGGCCCTGGCCGCGGGCCTGGCGGGTGGCGGCGCCATCGCCGCCATGGCGGCGCTGCGCTGCCTGCACCCGCCCGGTGGCGCCGTGGCATTGACCGCCGTGCTGGGCGGACCGGCGGTCACGGCACTGGGCTGGTCCTATGTGCTCAGCCCGGTGGGGCTGAACTCGGC
Source organism: Curvibacter sp. (assembly GCA_003500955.1). Classification (GTDB taxonomy): domain Bacteria; phylum Pseudomonadota; class Gammaproteobacteria; order Burkholderiales; family Burkholderiaceae_C; genus Hylemonella. The sequence goes on from DNQP01000078.1 coordinate 10,172, forward strand.
GCTGCTGCTCGCCACCGCCCTGCTGTACAGCCGGCTGGCACGTCGGCCCTATCCGCACCTGCCTCCACCGCAGCCTCATGGCACACGCGACCCGCTGCCCAGCGCACGCATCGGTCTGGCACGCGAAGACCTGCTGGCCGCTCTCGAAGCCCAGGGCGCCCAGCTTGAAATTGCCCCCGACGATCTGGAAGCCATCCTCGTGCGGGCGCAGCTGCAGGTGAGCCGCCGCAAGTTCGGCGACGTGCTGTGCGGTGACATCATGTCGCGCGACGTGGTCTCGGTCCGGCCGCTCGACTCGGTCGATCTGGCCTGGGAACGGCTGGTGCACCACAAGATCAAGGCCCTGCCCGTGGTCCGCCTCGACGGCACGCTGGCCGGCATCGTTTCCCTGCACGATTTCTTTCTGCTGCACGGCGCGCCGGACCCGCGCAAGATGCCCGTCATGAGTACGGCGCGCTATGTGGCCGACATCATGACGCGACGCGTGCGCGTGGCCAAACCCGAATCCCACATGGCCGATCTCGTGGGGCTGTTCAGCGATGGCGGCCTGCACCACCTGCCCGTGGTCGACGACCAGCTGCGTGTGGTGGGGATGATCACCCAGTCGGACATGGTGGCGGCGTTGTTCCGCGCCGGCAGCAGCGGCTGAGCCGACGCCACTTAGCCCGGGCTGCCCCAGAGCCACCAACTGCCCCAGGCGGACAGCGCCACCAGCAGCAGCCCGGCACTCACGCGCCCGCCATAGGCGCTGCCGCCCGCGGCGTACGCTGCCACCATCTTGGCCACCGTGTTGCTGCTGAAAGCCAGCAGCACTGCCAGCTGCATGGTGCTCGGGCTCAGCTCACCGCGGGCCGCCAGGGCCATGGCGGCCGACGAGGTGGCATGCGCATCGGCCAGACCTGCCACGGTCGCCGCACCCAGCGTGGCCAGGCTGCCCAGGGTCTCCTGCAACCAGGCCACCCCGGCAGCCAGGGCGGCAAACAGCAGGGCAAGCAGCAGCGCCTGGCGCAGATTGAAAGCCCGGCCCTGCGTGAGCCTGGGCCCGTGGCTGGGCGGACTGCGCCGGTAGGCCAGCGCACCCAGCAGGACTGCGGCCAGCAGGGCCACGCCGATGAACGGCAGGATCCGCAGCAGCGGCTGGTCCCCAATCAGGAAGGCCAGCCCCAGCAGCATGAGCGAGGTGGACACCGTGGAGAACCAGGCGCCGGCCACGCAAGCCGTGCGCAGTTCAGGCTGTTCGCGCGATCGGACGCCCAACGCGGCGATGGTGGCGGTGCTCGAAATGAGCCCCGAGATCAGCCCCGAGAGCGCCAGCCCCAGGCGCGGCCCCAAGAGTCGCAAGGCCAGGTCGCCAGCGGCCTGAACGGCCAGGATGAGGACGACCAGCCGCCAGAGCTGGCGCAGATTGACGCCCGCCAGCCAGGGCAAGGCCACATCGGGGGTCAGCGGCAGCACCACCAGGGCGGCGGCAGCGAGCACCAGCGCGTTGCGCAGCTCCTGCTCGCTCAGGGTCTGGGTGGCGAACTGCTGCAAAGGCCCGCGTGCGGCCAGCAGGCCGGCCACGACCACGCCACCTCCCGCCGCAATCTCCGGATGAGGCACGCTGAGGACGCCCAGCACGAAGGTCAGGAAGAGTGCGATCTCGGTCGTCACGCCGGGATCGGCTGAACGGTCACGCCAGTAGGCCACCACCACCAGCGCCGCCACCAG
>DNQP01000078.1:12169-12500 GCA_003500955.1 Curvibacter sp.
CCACCACCACCAGCGCCGCCACCAGGATCCCGGCCACCGCCGTGAGCCAGGCCTGCCCCAGCAGTTGCAAGACTGCCCCCAGCAACGCCACCAGCGTGAAGCTACGCACGCCGGCGAACTGCCGCGTCGGCCCCTGCCCCTTGCGCCGCTCGCGCTCGACGCCGATCAGCAGGCCGAGCCCCAGCGCGAGAGCCAGGCTGGTCAGCGCGCCGTCGCCGAAGCTCATGTCAGTGCCAGCGCGGGATGGCGTCGTCGCGCAGCTGGTCGCGCTGGGCCTGGTAATCCGGCATGACCGAGCGCACCGTGTCCCAGAAACGCGGGCTGTGGTCCA
>DNQP01000078.1:12805-13670 GCA_003500955.1 Curvibacter sp.
TCCCAGAAACGCGGGCTGTGGTCCATCACGCGCAGATGGCTGAGCTCGTGCGCCACCACGTAGTCGATCACGTTCTGGCGGAAATGGATGAGCCGCCAGTTCAGGCGGATGGCGCCGTCGGCGCTGGCGCTGCCCCAGCGCGTGCCGGCGCTGCTGAGCGAGAGCTTGCGCCATTGCACGCCCAGCAGCGGCGCGTAGTGATTGAGCCGCTCGGTAAACAGGCGCTTGGCCTGGCGCATGAGCCAGGCCTGCACGGCGTCGCGGATCTGGGCCGGCTCGGCGTGCTGCGGCAGGCCGATGTGCAGCGTCAGGCGCGGCACGCCATCGAGGGTGAGGTTGGGGGCCTGCGCATCGGTGTGCAGCACCACTTCCACATCGTTGGCCTTGAGGCCGCCGCCCACGGCGCGGTAGGCGTGCGTGGGGTCGAGCACCACGATGACCGTCTCACCCAGGAAGGGGAAATTCGCACCGTCTCGCCATTCGATGCGGGTGGACTCCAGGCGCTGCTCGCGCGCGCGCATCTCGTCGAGCTTGCGCACGATCCACTCGGCTTTTTCCTGCAGCGCAGCCTCCACCTCGTACAGCGGCACCCAGCGCGGCGCGCTGACCACCAGGCCGTCCGCGCCCACCTGCATGCCGATGGTGCGGCGCTTGCCGCGCTTGAACTCGTAGGCCACGTGGGCGTCGCACAGGCGGGTCTGGCGGTTGGCGCGCGGGTGTACGAACTGCGCCGGCGCCATCACGCTGGGCAGGGGCTCGGCGGGCTGCAGCGGGCCGTGGAATTCAGGTCGGGGCTCGGCCACCCCAGGCGGCGGGGCCTGCACCGCGGCCGGGGCATCGAAGAGGTCGAGGGCGAGCTGGAGGA
>DNQP01000006.1 GCA_003500955.1 Curvibacter sp.
CATCTGCGGGTTGCGGTACACGATGGACAGGATGGGGCGCTGCATCCACAGGTACTCGTAGAGCTTGGAGGGGATGTACTCCTCGCACAGCGGGTCCTCGCCGTGCAGCAGCAGCAGCACGTCCACACCCCGCATGCGATGCAGGATCTGGTCGCGGCCCGACAGGCCGGATGCCGGATCGGCTTCGATGCGGCCGAACTGGCGTACCTGCGCGCTCACCGGCGAGTGCTGCAGCAACTCGGCGGCAGGCGCGTCGATAGCGCCACCATAGATGTGCAGCTCGGTCTGCGCGAGCAGATCGGGGCGGCGGGTTTGGAGCAGTTCCAGGGCCTTGATGAAAGGCACCATGCTGCGCGTGGCCGACAGTGAGCCGAAATGGCCGACCACGAACTTTGCCCCCGGCTTGTAGGGCGGCAAGGTGTCAAAAGGCTTGTCGATGCCGGGCAGCATCATCTTGCCCTTGTCGCCCAGCTGGGGATGGCGTGCGCGTGTGCTGGCCAGGGCCTGGTCGGTGAACCAGATGGCGATGTCGGCATCGGTGCAGATCTGGCGCTCGATGTCCGCCTGTTTCTTCTGGTGCGGGGTGCGCGGGTTGGTGCCCGGCACGACCAGCGGGTCGTGCACCTCGGCCAGCCAGGGCGTGCCCGTGGCGAACTTGAGCGCCCGGCCGGCCACGTGGGCGGCGTAGGCACCGCCGGTGGAATAGATCAGATCGAAAGGCTGCTGGCGCGCCAGGGCGCGCCCCTTGAGGTAGGCCGTCAGCCACCAGGACCAGGAGCTCTCCAGCGGGCGCACCAGCTTCTCGATCACCATGCCCGGTACGAGCACCAGCGTAGCGAGCAGCATCAGCACGCGGTAGACCACGCCTTTGCCGAAGCGTTTGCGCAACACGTGGCGCAGGTCGAAGCGCAAACCGGCCGGCCCCGCCGGCCAGAGCCGGTAGTGCTCCAGCTCCGGGTCCTGCTCACCCGAGACGCCGCTGAGCACCACGAGCTCGATGCCCGCCGCCTTGAGGTGGGGCAGCTTGTCGGTGATAGTGTGGCTGGCCGCGCGGCCGTCCATATTGAAGGCGTGCGAAATGATGAGCCAGCGTTGCCTGGGTTTTTCAGTCATAGGGAGCGGATGGAGAGGGCCTGCTGGTACAGGGCCTCGTATTCTAGCGCCGCCCTCTCCCAGGTATGGGCCTGCGCAAAGGCCAGTCCCTGCCCGCGCAGACGGTCGGCCAGGACCGCATCGTCGAGCACGCTGCGAGCCAGACGCGCCAGGTCCGCGCTGTTGCGCGGATCGTGCAGCAGCAGCGCTTCCTGCCCGTCGTGCAGCTCGCGCGAGATGCCGCAATGCACCGGGCCGCTGACCACCACGGGCAGGCCATGCGACATGGCCTCAAGCACCGCCATGGCATAGGTGTCCTCCAGCGTCGGGTGCACCAGGCAATCGGCTGCACGGTAGGCCGGTACCAGATCGTCCTGCGAGCCCAAAAAATGCACGCGGGAGGCCAGGCCAAGCTCCTGGGCCAGCGCCACATAGCGCGGTGCCGCCCCCGGCTTGCCGGCCACCGCCAGATGGACCTCCGTGGGCAATTGCTGCAGGGCGGGCAACAGGGCATCGAGTCCCTTGCGCTTGTAGTCGTTGGCGACGAAGAGCAGCAGCGGGCCCTCTGCCGGCAACTCCAGCATGCGCCGCGCCATGGTGCGCGTCACCTTGTCCTGCTGCAGCGCGGTGCCGGGCGTGATGACCGAGAGGTGTTTGCGACTGTGCGGATAGGCCTGCTCGCACTCCTGGCGCAGCATCTCCGAGGTGGCCACGATGCTGCGTCCGGGCCGGCGCGCAAAACGTGCTCCTTCCAGCCAGACGTAGGTGGCCAGGCGCGGGCTGGTCCAGACCTTGAGCCACTGCACGGCGCGCCGCCAGCCGCGCTTGCCGTGCAGCAGGTTGTAGCGCAGCGGCCGCACATGGATGGTCTGTACCTGGCCGTGCCAGGTGTTCTCGTGCGAGTGCACCACGTCAAAGCCCTGGCGCGTCTGCCACCAGCTCGACAGCGCAAAGACCAGCTGGTTGAGCCAGCGCGGCTTCTGCCCCGTGCTGGCGACGCGGTGGTAGGTGATGCCAGGCACCGGCTCGTTGCTCTCCTGGGAGTACACGTGCACCTCATGGCGTCCCGCCAGCTGCTCGGCGATGGCGACGGCATAGCTCTCGGCGCCGCCACCGGCGCGCGAGAAGTTGCGGTTGATGATGGCAATGCGCATGCGTGGCGACCCCGCCATCACAGCAGCACGATGTCGTACTGCTCCTGCCACATCGAGGCCTCGCTCTGCAGCGAAATGGGCTTGCCGATGAAGTCGGACAGGCCGGCCAGGTGCTGGCTCTCCTCGTCGAGCAGCAGCTCGATGACCTGGGGCGCGGCCACCACGCGGAATTCGCGCGGATTGAACTGGCGCGCCTCGCGCAGGATCTCGCGCAGTATGTCGTAGGCCACGCTGCGCGCGGTCTTGACGATGCCCTTGCCTGCACAGCTCGGGCAGGGTTCGCAGAGCATATGGGCCAGCGACTCGCGCGTGCGCTTGCGCGTCATCTCCAGCAAGCCGAGCTGGGAGAAGCCGCCCAGCATGGTCTTGACGCGGTCGCGTGCGAGCTGCTTGCGGAATTCGGCCACCACGGCCTCGCGGTGGTCCTCGCGTGTCATGTCGATGAAGTCCGCGATGATGATGCCGCCCAGATTGCGCAAGCGCAGCTGACGCGCGATGGCGCCCGCCGCCTCCAGGTTGGTCTTGAAAATGGTGTCGTCAAAGTTGCGCGCGCCGACAAAGCCGCCGGTGTTCACGTCGATGGTGGTCAGCGCCTCGGTCTGGTCCACGATGAGGTAGCCGCCGGACTTGAGCTCCCCCCGCCGGCCCAGGGCCTTGGCGATCTCCTCGTCGATGCCGAAGAGATCGAAGATGGGCCGTTCGCCTTTGTAGTGCTGCAGCTTGGCGGCGGCGGCGGGCATGAACTCCATGCCGAATGCGCGCAAGGCCTCGTACTGCTCGCGCGAATCGACCTTGATCGACACCGTGCGCTCGCTGACCAGGTCGCGCAGCACGCGCTGCAGCAGGTTCAGGTCCAGATGCAGCAGAGACTTGGGCGGCAGGCGTGTGGAGGCGTCCTTGATGCGGGCCCAGGTCTTGCGCAGGTAGGCGATGTCGTCGGCCAGCTCGGCGTCGCTGGCATCCTCACCATTGGTGCGCAGGATGAAACCGCCCCCACCGCCACTGTCCTTGCTGCCCACCAGCTGCTGCAGGCGCCTGCGCAGCTCATCGCGCTCGGCTGGGGGGATCTTTTGCGAGACACCGATGTGCTCGTCCTGCGGCAGGAAAACCAGCAGACGCCCTGCGATGCTGACCTGCGTGGACAGGCGCGCGCCCTTGGTCCCGATGGGGTCCTTGATGACCTGCACCATCAGTGACTGGCCCTCGAAGACCTGCTTCTCGATCGGCACCTGGGGCTGCGAGGCACGGGACGCGCTGAGCGACTCGCCCTCGGCCGGCGGATGCCAGACATCGGCCACATGCAGGAAGGCCGCACGATCGAGCCCGATGTCGATGAAAGCCGATTGCATGCCCGGCAGCACACGCGAGACCTTGCCCAGGTAGATGTTGCCGACCAGACCGCGCTCGCTGGCACGTTCCACGTGCAGCTCCTGCACAGCGGCGTTTTCCACCACGGCCACGCGCGTCTCCTGCGGTGACCAGTTGACCAGGATGTCTTCTTGCATGGCTCTTGAGGCCCTTTTGGATTAGATCTTGAAGCCGTACGCCCGCAGCAATTCTGCCGTCTCGTACAGGGGCAGGCCCATGATGCCAGAGTAGGAGCCGGAGATATGGGAGATCCAGGCCGCCGCCCTGCCCTGCACCGCGTAGGCGCCCGCCTTGCCCGTGGGCTCACCCCCGGCCGCGTAGGCGGCGATCTGCTGGCGGCTCATGGGGGCGAAGGTGACACGCGAGTCGCTCAGCGCGTGCAGGCGCCGGCGTGGCGTACCTACAGCCACGGCCGTCAGCACGCGGTGGGTCGTGCCAGCCAGCTTGCCCAGCATGCGCCGCGCGTCGGCCGCGTCAGCCGGCTTGCCGTAGATCGTGCGACCCAGCGCCACCGTGGTGTCCGAGCACAGCACGGGGGCGGCCGGCAGGCCCCGGCGCTCGAGGCGCGCCAGCGCCGCGTCCAGCTTGAGCTGGGTCACGCGCTGCACATAGGCGGCGGGTGCCTCGCCGGTCTTCACGGCCTCCAGGGCCTCGGCATCCTCGTCGGACTCGGGCAGCAGCAGCTCGTGGCGCACACCCAGCTGCTCGAGCAATTGACGGCGGCGCGGGCTTTGGGAGGCGAGGTAGATGAAATCCGGCTTCATTCGCGGTGGTACGGGTGGTTGGCGTTGATGGACCAGGCGCGGTAGAGCTGCTCCACGAGCAGCACGCGCACCATGGCGTGCGGCAGGGTCAGGTCCGAGAGGCGGATGCGTTCGTGCGCGCCCTGGCGGAAGGCGGGCTCCAGGCCGTCAGGGCCGCCGATCACCAGCGCCACATCCGTGCCGCCCAGCTGCCAGTCCTTGAGCTTGCCAGCCAGGGCCACGGTGCTGAGCGCCGTGCCGCGTTCATCCAGCGCAACGATGCGGGTGCCCTTGGGTATCGCCTCGTCGATGCGCTTGCGCTCGGCGGCAATGAGCTGCTCCACCGTGCGCGCGCCGCGCGGCTCGGTCTTGACGGCCTTGAGCTCGACCTTGAGTTCGGGCGGGAAACGCTTGGCGTAGTCGTCCCAGGCCGTCTGGGCCCAGTCAGGAACACGCTGGCCGACCGCGACGATCAGCAGCCTCATGGCCGGGGATCAGCCCTTGCGAGCCGTGGTTTTCTTGGCCGGAGCCTTTTTCGCCGGTGCCTTGGCAGCCGCCTTCTTGGCAGCCGGCTTGGGAGCGTTGACCTTCACGACCTTGGGCGCGGGCTTGGCCGTCTTGCGGGCCGGGGTCTTGGCCGCGGCCTTCTTCGCCGGGGCCTTGCCGACGGATTTGGCGGCCGCCTTCTGCTGCTGGGCCTTGGTCGGGAAGGCCTCGGTCTGGCCCTTCTTGGCCGCGCTGGAGCGCTTCAGGCTGGTCGACTTGGCGTCTTCCTTCCTGGGCGCGGGCTTGGCCATGGGCTTGTCGGCCCCGAACTTCAGGCGCACCGGGGTCTCACCCCAGAGGTCCTCGAGGTGGTAGTACT
>DNQP01000047.1 GCA_003500955.1 Curvibacter sp.
GGTGGCGGCGCGTGCGGGCGCGGAGGATGCGGCCATCGTCCTGCCCGTGTTGCCCAAGGTGCGCTTCGAGCCGCCGCGCGGCCCGGCCGCGGGGTCCGACGAAGACACCCCCGAGGCACGCATCGGCCAAGCCATGCACCGCCTGCTCGAATGGGCCGCGCTCGACGCGCAAGACTGGAGCCCCGCCCAGGTGCAGCGTGCGACGACCGAGTTTGGCCTGGACGCTGCCCAGGCCCGCCAGGCCCTGGCCCTGGCGCGGCGCATCCTGCAAGGCGAGGGCGCCTGGGCCTGGTCCGGCGCCGAGGTGGACTGGCAGGGCAATGAGGTGCCCGTCAGCGTGGCCGGCAGCGTGCGCCGCATCGATCGCCTGGTGCGTCGGCGCGATGGCAGCTGGTGGGTGCTGGATTACAAATCGGCCGCGCGGCCGCAGCAGCAGGACGAGCTGCTGGCCCAGTTGCGCGGCTACCGCGCGGCCGTGCAGGCGGCGAGCCCGGGTGAGACCGTGCGCGCGGCTTTCCTGAGCGCCTCGGGACGTTTAGAAGAGATCGAATGAAGACTTTGCAGAACAAAAAAGTCGCGGTGATCGGTGGCGGGCCCGCCGGCCTGATGGCGGCCGAGGTGCTGATCGAGGCTGGCGTGGCTGTGGACCTTTACGATGCCATGCCTTCGGTGGGGCGCAAGTTCCTGCTCGCGGGCAAGGGCGGGCTCAACCTCACGCATGCCGAAGGCGCCGACCGTTTTGCCGAGCGCTACGGCGCGCGTCGTGCGCAGATCGAGGGCCTGCTGCGCGACTTCGGCGCGCCTGAGTTGCGGGCCTGGGCCCAGGGCCTGGGCATCGCCACCTTTGTCGGCACCTCGGGCCGGGTCTTTCCCCAGGACATGAAGGCCGCGCCCCTGCTGCGTGCCTGGCTGCAGCGTCTGCGCCATCCGGCCCACGGCGGACCCGGCGTGGCCTTGCACATGCGACACCGCTGGCGGGGCTGGGCCGAGGACGGCGCAAGCCTGCGTTTCGAGACGCCCCAGGGCGAGGCGCAGGTGCAGGCGGATGCCGTGGTCCTGGCCCTGGGTGGCGGCAGCTGGGCACGCCTGGGCTCCAACGGCGCCTGGGTGCCCCTGCTGGCCGCGCGCGGCGTGGCGGTGTCGGCCCTGCTGCCCGCCAACTGCGGCTTCGATGTGGTCGCTCAGCGTGCCCTGCCGCCAGGCGGTGAAGCGCTGCCCGTGCAGGCGGTGCCGGCTGCTGCGGGCTGGAGCGAACACTTTGCCGCTCGCCATGCCGGCCAGCCTTTCAAGACCGTGGCGATCTCGTGCACGGACAGCCAGGGGCGTGTCTTCGAGCGCAAAGGGGAATTCGTGGCCACGGCGACGGGCGTCGAAGGCAGCCTGATCTACGCCGCATCCGCGCTGCTGCGCGACGAGATCATCCGCAGCGGTCACGCCACCCTGCATCTGGACCTGCTGCCGGACATAGCGCCCGACCGTGTGCTGGCCGAGGTGCGGCACCCGCGCGGCTCACGTTCGCTGTCCAGCCACCTCAAGAGCCGGCTGGGCATCGAGGGCATCAAGGCTGCGATCCTGCATGAGCTCTTGAGCCGGGAGGACATGCACGACGCGCACAAGCTGGCCAGCGCCATCAAGTCCTTGCCCTTGCGGCTCGTGGCGGCGCGTCCCCTGGACGAGGCCATCAGCAGTGCGGGCGGCGTGCTGTTCGAGGTGCTGACGCCGGATCTGATGTGCGAGGCCCTGCCCGGCGTTTTTTGCGCCGGCGAGATGCTGGACTGGGAGGCGCCTACCGGGGGCTATCTGCTCACCGCCTGCTTCGCGAGCGGCCTGCGGGCGGGCCAGGGCGTGCTGCGGTGGCTGGCGGGCCGCTGAGGCGTCAGCGCTGGCGCGGGTGCTGCAGCCATTGCGTCAGCGGCATCGGGCGCTCCATCAGGTAGCCCTGGACGCGGTCGCAGCCACGCTGGCGCAGCCATTCGAGCTGCTCCGCAGTCTCGACGCCCTCCGCCACGATCTCGAGCCGCAGCTGGCGGGCCAGTGACATGATCATGGAGACGATCTCGACGTCATCGCTGTCCTGCGGGATGTCGCGGATGAAGCTCTTGTCGATCTTCAGCTCATGCAAGGGCAGGCGCTTGAGGTAGGACAGGCTGGAATAGCCGGTGCCGAAGTCGTCGATCGAGAAGCGTATGCCGAGCGCCTGCAGGCGCTGGATGCGGTCGATGGTCTCGTCCATGTCGCCAACCAGCAGGCTCTCCGTGATCTCGAAGACCAGGTTCTCGCCGCGCGTGTCGTGCGCCCGCAGGGCGGCGGTGACGGATGCCACGAAGTCGTCCTGCCGGAACTGGCGAGGGCTGACATTGATCGACAGCGGCAAGGACCAGCCGGTCGCGCGCAAGACGCCGAGCAGGCGGCAGGCTTCGTCGATCACCCAGTCACCCAGGCGCACGATCAGCCCGGTCTGCTCGGCGACGCGGATGAAGTCGGCGGGCGGCACCTGGCCGCGCTGCGGGTGCAGCCAGCGCAGCAGCAGCTCGGCCCCGCGCGGGCGGCCCTGCAGGTCGTACTGGGTTTGCAGGTGCACGCTCAGCTGGTCCAGCTGGATGGCCTGGGCGAGGTCGTGCTCGAAGTTCAGCTGCTGTTCGATCTCGGCCTGCATCTCGGGGCGGTAGAAGGCCAGCTGGTTGCGGCCCAGGGACTTGGCGCGGTACATGGCCGTGTCGGCCTCGCGCACCACGTCGTCCGGCGTCTGTCCCGGCTGCGGCAGCAGGGCGATGCCCAGGCTGGCGCTCGAAGCGTAGTGCTGCAGATCGAGCGGGTAGGGCTGCTCCAGCGCGTGGCGGATCTTCTCGCCCGCGGCATGGGCTGCGCGCGCTGCGCCTTCCTCGGTGTCGGCGAGATTGGTCATGAGCACGACGAACTCGTCACCCCCCATGCGGACCACGGTATCGCCCTCGCGCACCTGGTCCTGCAGACGCCGGGCCACGGCCTGGAGCAACTGGTCACCCAGGTCATGGCCGCGCGCGTCGTTGACGCTCTTGAACTGGTCCAGATCGATGAAGAAGCAGGCCCCGTAGCGGCCGCTGCGTCGTGCGCGCGCCAGGGCCTGCGCCAGCTCCTTGGCCAGCAGGCGGCGGTTCGGCAGACCGGTGAGTGGGTCGAAGAAGGCCAGCCGGTGGATCTCCTCGTCGCGCTGCCGCCGCTCCGTGACATCGCGGTGCGTCCCGAGCAGACGCGTGGCCCGTCCCGCGCGGTCGCGTGCCGTGACACGGCCCTGGGTGGCGAGCCAGAGCAGCGTGCCGTCGCCTCGGCGTATCCGGTGCTCGAGCAGGAAGTCGTTGCGCTGCGGATCATCCAGCAGGGCGCTGGCGGCCCGGTACAGCTGCTGCCGGTCCGGTGACGGGACCCGTCGCAGCAGCGCCGGCACCGTGTTGTCCAGGGGTGCTTGCGGTTCGGCCAGCAGTTCGGCCCAGGTTTCGGTGTGCAGCACGCGCCCGCGTGCGACATCCAGATCCCAGATGGCGAGGTGCGCGCCCTCGAGCGCGAGCGAGAGCCGCTCCTCGCTCGATTGCAGGCGCGCCTGGCTGTGCTGGATCGCGTCGAGCATGGCGTTGAACTGGGTCGCGACCGCGACCACCTCGCGCGGGCCCTCGCTGGGTGCCCGGACATCCAGGTCGCCATCGCGAGCCCGGCGCGCGGCCGCGCTCACCGCGAGGATCGGCGCGCCGATGCGCTGGCTCAGGCGCAGCGCCAGCCACAGAACGAGTACGAGCACAGTACCGCCCGCCAGCAGACTCGTCATCAGGGAGCGGCGGGCATTCTGCATGGCGATGCGCGCCGGGATGCCCGAGATCGCGATCCATTCCGTGCCCGCCACGGGCGTGTAGCCATAGAAATGGGCGATGCCCTCGACACCCACCGACTCGGCCGTCCCCTGGCGCTCGAGCAACACCTGGTCAACGATGGGCGAGAGGCCCTTGAGCTCCCGGCCCACCCATTGCGTTGCGTCGCGGGAGCGCGCCACCACCCGTCCCTGCTGGTCGATCAGGCCGACCAGCACGCCTTCCGGCAGTTTCTCCACGCCCGGCAGCAGCCGGAACTTGAGCAGGTCGATCGGCGTCTGGACGGCGCCGATCATGCGCCCCTGCTCGTCGCGCACAGGCTCCGCCAGCACGCTGATCCAGTTGCGGTTGATCGGGCCGTAGAGCATGCTGCCCACCACGAAGTCCTGGCGCTCGTAAACCTCGCGAAACCACTGCATGTGCGCCACCGGCAGGGGCTTGTTGTCGGGCTGGGGCAGGGCAGAGCAGATCAGGTAACCCTGGGGATTGGACAGGCTGATGTTCGAGAGCTGGGGGTAGAACTGCTTGAAGCTGGAGAAGATCGGATCGCAGGTGCCCCCGGGGGTCGCCAGCCCGGCACGCATGGCAGGACGGGCGGACAGCGTCTGCAGCACCACCCGGGCATCCCGTATGAAGGCCTCCACCGTGTCGGCGGATTGCTGGGCCAGGCGCAGCGCCTCGGCCCGCGCGGCCTGTTGATCCTGACGGTATTGGTAGCCGGTGTTGTAGGCCAGTAGCAGGCCCAGCGGCAGGACGCTGCAGGCCGTGAGCAGGTAGAGCAGGCGGCGCAGGGACCAGGACATCGAGACGCGCATAGGCAAGATCATCACGCCGATGACAGGGAGCTCAGACTCGTACGCGGTCTGATAGGCAATATGGCTCGGTTCCCTGAGCTTTGAATTTAGCAGGGTGCCCGAGAGGGCACAAGCGCGAGCCTGGCGCTGTCGGGTTTCCACGTCAGCGCGCGTCTGGGGCATCTGGCATGAAAAAAGCCGCTGGCGTGTGCCAGCGGCTTGCTGAATAAGTTGACGGACCTGGATCCTGGCACTGACTCCACAGTTAGGGCTGCTTGGTTCCCCACCTGACCCGGTTGGCCGCTTCACCATGCAGGGAGGCCCGTCGCTTTGTATTGTAAGGGCTGAGGTCGGAACTTAAAGGCCGCCGGTCCGGAAAATTGCGGCGATCCAGACCGTAGAATCCGGCGCATGTCCTATCTCGTGCTCGCGCGCAAATACCGGCCCAAAAGCTTCACCGAAATGGTGGGCCAGGAGCATGTGGTGCGGGCCCTGGGCAATGCGCTGCAGACGCAGCGCCTGCACCATGCCTATCTGTTCACCGGCACGCGCGGCGTGGGCAAGACCACGGTCTCGCGCATCCTGGCCAAGTCACTCAACTGCGTGGGCGCGGACGGGCAGGGCGGCATCACCGACCAGCCTTGCGGCGTCTGCCAGGCCTGCACTGACATCGACGCGGGCCGCTTCGTGGACTACACCGAGCTCGATGCGGCCTCCAACCGCGGTGTGGACGAAGTCCAGTCCCTGCTGGAGCAGGCGGTCTACAAGCCGGTGCAGGGTCGCTTCAAGGTCTTCATGATCGACGAAGTTCACATGCTCTCGAACACGGCCTTCAACGCCATGCTCAAGACGTTGGAGGAGCCGCCCGAGTACCTCAAATTCGTGCTGGCCACGACCGACCCGCAGAAGGTGCCCGTGACCGTGCTCTCGCGCTGTCTGCAGTTCAACCTGCGGCCCATGGCCCCCGAGACCGTGCTGGAACACCTCAGCAAGGTGCTGGCGGCCGAAAACGTGCCGGCCGAACCGGGTGCGCTGCGCCTGCTGGCACGTGCTGCGCGTGGCTCCATGCGCGATGCGCTCTCGCTGACCGACCAGGCCATCGCCTTCGGCTCCGGCAACCTCGAGGAAGCCACGGTGCGCCAGATGCTGGGCAGTGTGGACCGCTCGCATGTGTACACGCTGATCGATGCGCTGGCGCGCGGCGACGGCAAGACCGTGGTGGAGACCTCGGAGGCGCTTCGGCTCAATGGGCTGAGTGCGGCGTCTACCCTGGAAGAAATGACGACCGTTTTGCAGCGCATGGCCGTGCTGCAGGCGGTGCCTG
>DNQP01000049.1:0-11577 GCA_003500955.1 Curvibacter sp.
GGAGCGGAATTTGGGGCTTGCGAGCGCCTTGCGGGGAAGCAGGGGCGGCGGGCAGAAAACACTATATATGGGGTGCACTGCGAATATAAGCCACTACCTGTAGTGTAGCGCCGCAGACACGCTGCACTCGGGCGCAGGGGTAAAAAATCACACCGGATACGCCTTTCACGCCATCGCGGCGCAGCCCTTGTGCCATGGATGCGCGCGCGCGCAGAGCCAGCAAATATGCGGTCTCACGGCGGATTTGTGCGCACAGCCCGCATGGCGACATGCATGCGCAAAAACGGGGCGCTGCGCAGGGTGCCTGAGACAGGTGTGTGACTAGCGCGTGGCCTCGGGAAAGTACCGAGATGGCCAGCCCAGGGCCTGTTGGAGCAGGGGCCACTGAAAGCCCGCGCCCGGGTCTGCCTTGCGCCCCGGCGCGATGTGCTCGTGCCCGGCAATGTGTTGCACCGGGTAGTGTTGGCCCAGGGCGGCGCACAGGCTGGCCAGGGTCTCGTACTGCGCCGGCTCGAACGTTGCGCCCTCCAGGCCCTCGAGCTCGATGCCGATGGAGTCGTCGTTGCAGTTCTCGCGTCCGCGATAGCAGGACACGCCGGCATGCCAGGCGCGGTCGGCGCAACTGACGAACTGCCAGAGCTCGCCATGGCGGCGGATGTAGAAGTGCGACGAGACTTCCATGCCGGCAATGGACTGGAAGTAGGGATGGGCGTTCCAGTCCAGGGTGTTGGTGAAGAGGCGCTGCACCTCGTCACCGCCGTACTGGCCCGGCGGCAGGCTGATGGAATGCACGACGATCAGGTCGATCTGCGCGCCAGCGGGCCGCGGGCCGAAGTTCGGTGAATCGAGGCGGCGGGCATAGCGGTACCAGCCGCCGTTCCACAGGCCGCTCTGCGGGGCGGGTGTGGGCGGGATCATGCGCCGGAGTCGTTGCCCTGCGGCGTGTCGATGTTCAGGCGAGCGATGCGGTAGCGGATCTGGCGCAGGCTGATGCCCAGCTTGGCAGCGGCCGCGGTGCGGTTGAAACCGGTCTCCTGCAGGGCCTGGATCAGGATGTCGCGCTCCTGACGGTCCAGATGCCCTTGCAGGTCGGAAGGCAGCTCGCTCAGCGTGGATGGGGTTGTTGCGCTGGCGCTGGGCGGCAGTACGCCGGGGACGGTGGGCGTGATCTCCGGATCCAGCGGATCGAAGATCGCGGGCGTGGTGTCCACACTGTCCAGGCTGAGTTCGCCGCCGTCGCTCAACGCCACAGCGCGGTGCAGCAGGTTTTCGAGCTCACGCACATTGCCGGGCAGCGGATGTCGTGCCAGCTGGCCCAGCGTGGCGGGCGTCAGACGCGGCACGGGCAGTCCCGATTCCTGCGCGATGCGCGCCAGCAGCGCCTCGCACAGGGCGGGCAGGTCTTCACGGCGCTCGCGCAGCGGCGGGATGTCGATCTCGATCACATTGAGCCGGTAGTAGAGATCCTGCCGAAAGCGCCCTTCCTGGACCTCGCGCGCCAGGTTGCGATGGGTGGCGCTGATGATGCGCACGTCCACGCTTTCCTCCAGCGTGCCGCCGACCGGGCGCACGCAACGCTCCTGGATGGCGCGCAGCAGCTTGGACTGCATGGACAGGGGCAGGTCACCGATCTCGTCCAGAAAGAGCGTGCCGCCGCGCGCGGCCTGGAAATAGCCTTCGCGGTCGGCGTTGGCACCGGTGTAGGCGCCCTTCTTGACGCCGAAAAACTCGGTTTCGAGCAGGTTTTCCGGAATGGCGCTGCAGTTGACCGCCACCAAGGGGCCACTGCCACGGTGGCTGCAGGCATGCAGGGCCTGGGCAGTTAGCTCCTTGCCTGTGCCGGATTCGCCGCAGATCAGCACCGGCGCCATGCTGCGCGCCACCTTGACGATGCGCTCGCGCACCTGCCGGATGGCTGGCGAGTTGCCGACCAGGCGTTGCAGGCAGGCCTCGGCCGCCGAGGACGGTGTACTGACGCTCTGGCGCGCGGGTGTGCTGGGCGGCGGAGCCTGCCGCGCAGCCAGTGCATCCTGTACCGCCGAGGAGATCACCGTGCGGAACTGCTTGAGGTCCACCGGCTTGCTCAGGTAATCAAAGGCGCCGGCCTTGAGCGACTCGACGGCGTTCTCGGCCGAGCCGTAGGCCGTGATGACCACGCAGCGCTCGCCGCGCTGCAAGGCGCGCAGACGCTGGATCAGCTCGATGCCCAGTCCGTCGGGCAGGCGCATGTCGGTGATCAGCACCTCGTAGCGGTGCTCCAGCAGTTGCTGCCAGGCGCTGGCCACGGTCTCGGCGACGTCGACCCGGTAGCCCTCGCGCAGCAGGGTCAGCTCGTAAAGGGTGCGCAGGTCGGGCTCGTCGTCCACGACCAGGATGCTGGGGTTCGTGCCGGGGGCTGCAGTCGTCATGGAGCCGAGTCGTTGCGTGCGACAGCGGCGGGGCTCGCAGCTGTCCGGCGCAAAGCGATGAAGAATTCGTTGCCGTCCATCAGGGTGTCGCGGGCAATGCGCCGGGCCCGGTGGTAGCCGATGGCGGCGCCGTGCCCTTCGCACAATTCCCGGCAAATATACAGCCCCAGACCGCTGGAACGGCTTTCCGAGGAGAAGAAGGGCTCGAAGAGATGCTGCTCGACCGAAGGATCCATGGGTGGGCCGTCGCTCCACACCGCCAGCAGCGCCTGCCCGCTGGGATCGGCGCGCACATGGACCTGGATGGCCCCGGCCTGGGCGCTGGCATGACGGCGGGCGTTGTCCAGCAGGTTGACGAGCACGCGCCGCAGGTGCTCCGGGTCGAAGTTCACCGCCAGCGGGGCGGACGCCAGATGCAGGCCCAGCCGGCTGGCGCTGCCGGTCTGTTGGGACCAGTCTTGCACAATGCGCTGCACGCTCTGGTTGAGTTCCAGCACGCGCGGCTCGAAGCTGGCCGTGAGCTTGCCGGCGCGCGAGATGTTGAGCACGTCGTCGACGATGCGGTCCAGGCGCTGGGCATTCTGACGCACCATCTGGGTCAGGCGCAGCTGCTGGGGGTCCTTCAACTCCTCCTCGAGCAGGGCGTTGGCCTGGGCGATCGCCGCCAGCGGGTTGCGGATCTCGTGCGCCACGGCTGCCGACATGCGGCCCATGCTGGCCAGCTTCTCGGTGCGCAGGCGGGCCTCCATTTCCCGCAGATCCTGCAGGAACATCACGCAGAGGATTTCGCTCTCGCCCCAGTGGGCCGTGGTCATGCGCGTGCGCACGCGCAGGCGCAGGCTGCCCTGGCCCAGATGCTCGACGCCGACGTCCGCATGCTGGAAGTCGCCGCGGCCGGTGAAGACCTGGAAGGCCAGCTCCGCCAGTGCCTGCCAGCCGGGCTCATCGGCCAGGTTGAAGGGGGTGTGCCGCAGTGGGCGTTCGTCGGCCTGCAGCATCTGGCGCGCCGCGGGGTTGGCCGCATGCACCGTGCCGCGCACGTCCACCACCAGGATGCCGTCGGTCAGCGCGTCGATCACCAGGTCGTTGACCTGCTGCTGGATGCGCATGGCATGCTGGCTGCGCCGCGCCCGCTGCTGTTCGGCGGCCAGGCGGGCTGAAAGCTGGTGGGCGAGAAAGGCGACCACGAAGCTGCCGGCGCCCGTGAGCGCGGCCTGGATGAAAGGCGCCACCTCTTCGGTGCGCTGGTACAGCCACGCACCGTAGACCAGCAGCAGCAACGTGATGCTGGCCGCGGTACCCATGGCCAGGATCAGGGAGCCCAGCACGGCGGCCTGCAGCACAGGCAGGGCATAGAGCGGGGTGTAGTTGATGCTGCTGCCGTGCAACAGCTGCAGCAGGGTGAAAACCAGCAGGTCGACGCCGATGCTGGCCAGCCAGAACCGGTCGAAGGTCTGACCCAGCCGACGAGGCTGAGGCGCTACGCGCACCATCAGCGTGGCGCCGAAATAGCCCAGGCACAGCAGCACCAGCCAGGCGCTGTTGTGCTGGCCCAGCAGATAGAGCGAGCCTTGCAGCAGCAAAAGCACCAGCGCCAGGGTGGCGCGTGCCGTCATGAAGCCCAGCCAAAGGCGCTTGAACTCCTGCTGTTCTTCGGGCGCCTCCAGTCGCTCGTCGAGCAGCGAGGGTCCGAACCAGGAGTGCTCGCTGTCGCGCACCTTCAGGGCTCCGCCAGTTGCCGGTGCTCTGGGCTGCAATACAGACCGACGCGTCCCACCACCGCGTCTCCGTGCGGCAGGTGCACGCCGCAGTGGGCGCAGCGCACCATCTCCTGCGGGCCGGGCGGTGAGGCGGGGCGGTCAGGCTGGTCGGCGGAAGAGTTGGCGCGCCGACCTGAGCGCCAGAGCCAGACGAGCAGCAGCACGATGGCCAGCAGGAGCAGGAATTTCACGTGCTGCGCCCCAGAATGATCTCGAGCACGAAGCGATAGCCCACATAGGCCAGCAGCAACAGTCCGGCGCCTGTGAAGAGCAGTCGGGCAGCTCGCCAGCCGCGCCAGCCAAAGCGTGCCCGACCCAGCAGCAACACGGCAAACACTACCCAGGACAGCACGGAGAACACAGTCTTGTGACTCCATTTCCAGGTCGCACCATAGAGCTGTTCGTCGAACAGCAGGCCTGCCAGCAGGGTCGCCGAGAGCAATACAAAACCGGCACCGACGAAGCGGAAAGTCAGGCGCTCCAGCGTCAGCAGAGGCAGGCCGCTGCCGGGCTCGGCCGCGTGGCGGATGCGATCTTCGGCGCGCAGCATCAGCAGGGCGTGGACCACGGCCACAGCGAACAGGCCGTAGGACGCAATGCCCAGGGCCCAGTGCAGCGGCAGCCAGACCGAGGCGCTGGTCTGCAGTGTCTGGCCCGGAAAGAACAGGGCCAGCAGCACCACGCCGGCGCCCAGGGCCGAGAGCGCCCAGCGCGTTTGCAGCTGCGGGTAGAGCCGGCTCTCGACGGCGTAGACCGCCGCCACCAGCCAGGCTGTGACGGAAAGCGCCGGGGCGAAGCCGAAACGCGGCGCCTCACCCAGCAGGCCCCAGCCCAGCAGCAGGCCGTGCAGCAGCCAGGCGACGAGCACCGCCGTCCGTGCCAACACCGGGGGCAGGCGCGCCACGGCAGGGGCGGCGTAGGCCACGGCGGCCAGAACGGCCAGGGCCAGGCTGACAGGGGAGGCACTGGGTAAAATCATGGACACAGTTTAGCGTTTTGCCTTCTTGACTTTCTTCCGGTCGGCGCGCACTTGACATCCCACTGACTGGAATACACCCCATGGCTTCCGCCCTTACCGACAAACTCAGCCGCCTGGTCAAGGAAATCCGCGGTCAGGCACGCATCACCGAATCCAATGTGGCCGACATGCTGCGCGAGGTGCGCATGGCCCTGCTGGAGGCGGACGTGGCCCTGCCCGTGGTGCGCGACTTCGTCGCCCGGGTCAAGGAGAAAGCCCTGGGCCAGGAGGTCATGGGTTCGCTCACGCCGGGCCAGGCCCTGGTGGGTATCGTCAACCGCGAACTGGCCGCCACCATGGGCGAGGGCGTGGCCGACATCAACCTCGCGGCCCAGCCGCCGGCCATCATCCTCATGGCCGGCCTGCAGGGTGCGGGCAAGACCACCACCTCGGCCAAGCTGGCGCGCCACCTGATCGAGAAGCGCAAGAAGAAGGTGCTGACCGTCTCGGGCGACGTCTACCGCCCGGCGGCCATCGAACAGCTCAAGACCGTCACGGCCCAGGCCGGCGCCGAGTGGTTCCCGAGCACGCCGGATCAGAAGCCGGCCGATATCGCGCGCGCCGCGCTGGACTACGCGAAGAAACATTTCTTTGACGTGCTGCTGGTCGACACGGCCGGCCGTCTGGCCATCGACGAAGCGCTGATGAAGGAGATCCGTGAGCTGCACGCGGTGCTCAACCCGGTCGAGACCCTGTTCGTGGTCGACGCCATGCAAGGCCAGGACGCCATCAACACAGCCCGTGCCTTCAAGGAAGCCCTGCCGCTGACCGGCATCATCCTGACCAAGACCGACGGTGATTCACGTGGCGGCGCGGCGCTGTCGGTGCGCGCCGTCACCGGCGTGCCCATCAAGTTCGCGGGCACCAGCGAGAAGATCGACGGCCTGGAGGTCTTCGACGCCCAGCGCCATGCCGGCCGTGTGCTGGGCATGGGCGACATCGTGGCCCTGGTCGAGCAGGTCACGGCCAATGTCGACATCGAAGCAGCGCAGAAGCTGGCCGCCAAGGTCAAGAGCGGCGAGAGCTTCGATCTCAACGACTTCCTGGGCCAGCTGCAGCAGATGAAGCAGATGGGCGGCCTGTCCAGCCTGATGGACAAGCTGCCGGCCCAGATGGCGGCCAAGGCCGGTCAGGTGGACACGGACAAGGTCGAGCGTGACCTGCGTCGCAAGGAAGGCATCATCCAGAGCATGACCAAGCTCGAGCGCCGCAAGCCCGACATCATCAAGGCCACGCGCAAGCGCCGCATCGCCGCGGGTGCCGGCGTGCAGGTTCAGGACGTCAACCGCCTGCTCAAGGAGTTCGAGCAGATGCAGGAGATGATGAAGAAGATGAAGGGCGGCGGCATGATGAAACTCATGAAGCGCCTGGGCGGCATGAAGGGCAAGGGCATGCCCGGCATGCCGTTTTGAGCAGGAAGCGGGGCTGATGCCTTAGGCTCAGGCCACCGCAGGGCCGGCTTCGCCGGACTGCTGGTGGCGCCCCCTTGAGGGGGAGGCGCCGCAGGCGCCTCGGGGGTGTGTCAAGTAGTGACGGTCAGCACCTCGCCGCGCAGCGAGTGCGGGTAGGCCAGGCTGATCTTCACATCCACCATCTGTCCGATCAGCCGGGCTGGTCCCCGAAAGTTGACCGCACGGTTGCACTCGGTGCGACCCATGAGCTCGCCCGGGTCGCGCCTGGACGGGCCTTCGACCAGGATGCGTTGCACCGTGCCCACACGACGCTCGCTGATGCGTCGCATGTTCGCCTCGATCAGTGCTTGCACTTCCTGCAGGCGTTTGAGCTTGATTTCGTGTGGCGTGTCGTCGTGCAGGTTGGCGGCCGGCGTGCCCGGGCGCGGGCTGAAGATGAAGCTGAAGGAGTTGTCGAAGTCCAGGTCTTCGATCAGCTTGATGTGTCTGGCGTGGTCTTCGTCGGTCTCGCCGGGGAAACCGACGATGAAGTCGCTGGACAGCGACAGATCGGGCCGGATCGCGCGCAGCTTGCGTATGGTGCTCTTGTATTCCATGGCCGTGTAGCCACGCTTCATGGCCATGAGGATGCGGTCGCTGCCGTGCTGCACCGGCAGGTGCAGGTGGCTGACCAGCTTGGGGACCTTGTCATAGGCGGCGATCAGCGCCGGCGTGAACTCGTTGGGGTGGCTGGTGGTGTAGCGGATGCGCTCGATGCCAGGGATGTCGGCCACGTACTCGATCAGCGTGGCGAAGTCGGCCATCTCCGTTGTGCCGCCCATCGGTGATCTGTAGGCGTTGACGTTCTGACCCAGCAAGGTGATTTCCTTCACACCCTGGTCGGCCAGGCCGGCGATCTCCACCAGCACATCCTCGAAGGGGCGGTGCACCTCCTCGCCACGTGTGTAGGGCACCACGCAGTAGCTGCAATACTTGGAGCAGCCTTCCATGATGCTCACGAAAGCCGTGGCCCCTTCCACCCGGGCGGGCGGCAGGTGGTCGAACTTTTCGATCTCGGGGAAGCTGATGTCCACCTGCGGGCGGCGCTGCGTATCGCGTGCGGTCAGCAGCTCGGGCAGGCGGTGCAGGGTCTGCGGGCCGAAGACCACGTCCACATAGGGCGCACGGCGGATGATCTCGGCGCCCTCCTGGCTGGCCACGCAGCCGCCCACGCCGATCTTCACGCCCTTTTTCTTCAGGTGCTGCACGCGCCCAAGGTCGGAGAACACCTTTTCCTGCGCCTTCTCGCGGACCGAGCAGGTGTTGAAGAGGATCAGGTCGGCCTGCTCCGGGTCGTCCGTCTTCTCGTAGCCCTGGGCGGCGCCCAGCACATCGGCCATCTTGTCCGAGTCGTACTCGTTCATCTGGCAGCCGAAGGTCTTGATGAAAACTTTCTTGCTCATGCTGTGTTCCTGAGAGACCGCAGAAGATCTCGCTTGCACCCGTAGGGGCGCGTTGACGCGATGCGTCCGCTCAGTAGTCCGCGGGCAGCGGCTTGGGCGGGGTGTGGGCGATGATCTCGCGCATCGTCATGATCCATACCTCGTGCACCAGCCCGGTGGGTTCCAGGGTGTAGAGAACCTTGAGGTCCTGGCCGACCAGGGTGGCCGACATGACCATGAGATTGTTGGTGCCGCGAATGCGCGAACCCGGCGAAAGCCGGGCCGGTTTGCCATCGAGCAGGGCATCGGGCGGATTGACGATGCGCAGAACGCCGGCCTTGGCCCTGGCTGAAATCGGCGGGATGCGCTGCGCGTCAGGCGGCAGATCCTGCAACGCAGGCAGGGGTTGGGGCAGCACGGCTGTTTCCACCTGGGCGACAGCGCTCAGCGAAGTCAGTGCAAGAGCAACCGCCAGCCAGAAGGAAGGGGCTCGGCGAGAAACGGGACAGCGGTTCATGGTGTATATCCAGAGGCTGTGGAATAGAAGACCTGAACTATAGCCGGCCTCAGCCGGTCAGCTCCCTGGGCTTGACGATGACCCAGATGCCATGGCCCATGGTGTTGTGGGTCTGCAGCTGCAGGATCTCGAAGTGTTGCGTCAGCCTGGGCAGCCACCAGGAGCTGGGTTTCTGGATCAGGTGGGCGTTTCGGCCGTCGGACAGTACTTTGGCTGCCGGCCCCATGTGGATCGAGAAGAGGCCAAGGTTCGTGGTGATGCGCGCCAGTTCGGTCAGCACGTTGTCCACCAGTTCAGGTTCGATGTGTTCCAGCACATCGATGCAGCAGACGAGGTCGGCCGGCTGCGGTGCACCGTATTCCGGGAAGGCCGGGTCGTAGGGGTGGTAGAGGATGCCCTGGATGCCGGCTTCCGCCAGGCCTTTGAGCAGGTTCTTCTTGCCTGCGCCGTAGTCGGAGACCGAACGCACATTGGCCTGCCGGATCAGGTCAGCCACCAGAGGGGCGAAGGCCAGCGAGGCCACGCCATAGTTCGGGTTCTGATGCAGCTCCTGCTGCATGCGACGGTATTCATCGGTGATGGTCCGGGCTTCCATGGGGGCTCTCCGGTTTTCAGACGCCCATGCCGTCGATCACGCGGCCGTAGGTCGACTTCCAGATGTCGGCCATGGCGGTGTCGGTGTAGTCCTTGAAACAGGGCGTGCCCAGGGTGAAGTGCACGAGTTTGGCCTGCGGGTTGTCAGGGTACTCGATGGCCAGCCAGTTCCATTCCCGCGGTAGCGCGCCGATCTGCTCGTCGCCCAGCCAGCTGAAGCGGTGCAGATAGGCACCGTTCTGCCTTTGGATGAATTCGGGCGTGAGGACACGGTGAGCGGGGTGGCCGCAGTTCCAGAGGATCACACTGGACCAGTTCTTGCGCGGGTAGTTCTCGTTCTTGTTGCCCAGGTACTTCTGGTGGGCCTTGGTCTGGTAGTCGTGCTGTACCACCTGGACAGCCTTGGATTCGTCGCGCAGATCCCAGAGTTGCTTGATATCGGTCTGGCAGACCATGTCACCATCAGCGAAGACGGCCCAGCCTTCGTAGTTGCAGAGATAAGGTGTCAGGAAGCGCGAGTAGATGAACTTGTTGCTGCCGTCCGTGTGCGTTTCCTTGTAGCCGACCAGCGTGTTCTCCGCCAGGGGAATGAACTGCACGGGCAAGGAGGACTTCTCCAGCACGCTCTGGCAGAAGGTGTGATAGGCGACGGCCTCGCGCTGGTCGAAGCCGACAACGAGGGTGATCTTGTTCAGTTTCATCAACGTGTTTCCAGTGCGGCCTTGATCTCTTGCAAGGGGTGCTGCCAGTTGCCGGCTTCTCGCTGGTAGAAGGCCTGAATGGAGGAGTACCAGGGAATGTGACCGTCGATCTCGGCCCAGTACCAGAACTGCCCTTTGCCCAATGGTAGCAAGAGCAGCGTGGTCTTCCCCAGTGCGCCGGCCAGGTGGGCGGTGCTGTTGCTGGTGGTGATCACCACATCGCAGGCCTCGATCAGCGCGGCCAGGCCGTCGATGTCGTGGAAATTGTCTATCTCCTCCACGTGCTGCACCTCGATGCCATGGGCCTGTTGCAGTGCCTGGCGCTCGGCGGCGGTGTCGCCATACTGCAGGTCCACGAAGTGCAGACGCGATGAGGCCAGGGGTGTGAGCATCTGCGCCAGATCCAGGCTCTTGCAGGCTCCCAGTTTCTGGCGCTTGCTGGACCACGAGACGCCACAGACCAGCCGGTCCCCGCGGGCTATCTTGAGGCGCAGCTCGGCACTGCGGCCTGCATCGGCCTGCAGGTAGGGTTGGTGTGCGCGCGCAAAACTGGCCAGATCAGGACGAAAGAGACGTGGCAGCGAACCCAGCGGCAACTGTTCGGCAAAGCCCAGTGCATCGCTGACGGTGGCGAGATCAACGAACTCGAAGCCGGGCATGGAGCGTTCGAACAGGGGGATGAGGCGTTTGTCCAACGCAACGTACTTCTTCTGAGGCAGGGTAGCCAGCTCAGGCAGGATGCTGGCGTAGAGGATCTGGTCGCCGATGCCCTGCTCCCCCCACAACAGCAGGGAAGCAGACGACTCGTTGCCTTGCCAGCCGGATTTCTGTTCGGCCCAAGTCGCTTTGCTGTAACCCTCCGTGCCCCAACGGAACTCGAAATCAATCCACGCAGCCCCATAGTTGCCCAGCTTGAGTTGTTGAAGTGCGAGATTCCAGTGCGCATCGGTCAGGTCAGGCTGCTGGGCGATCGCCTGTCGAAAGCAGGCGATGGATTCCGGGATGCGACCGAGCTCCGCGAGGGCCAGGCCCTTGTTATTCAAGGCTTCGGCATAGCCAGCTTGAATCTGCAGTGCTCTGTCAAAAGCCGTGATGGACTCGCTGATCCGCTCCAGCTCGAACAGACTCTTGCCATAGTTCAGCCACGCCACGGCGTGCTCAGGGGCCAATTCGGTGGCTTTGCGATGATGGGGGAGCGCTTCTTCATGCTTTCCCATCTCGATCAGGGCGCGCGCGAGATTGAAGTGAACAAAGGAGTTGTTCTTCTTGACTGAGAGCGCCTTGTTGAGACAATCAACTGCCATCTGGGGCTGTCCCCGCATGGCGTGTATGACGCCCATGATGTGCAGGGCGTCGAAATCGCGCGGCTGACGGTCCAGTATGCGCTGCAACAAAACGCTGGCCTGGTCTAGTTCTCCGCGCTGGAAATGTTGCAGTGCTTGCGGCAGCAGTGCTGTGGCGTGGGGCAGGTTGTGGATCGGCATGGTTTGGGCGCAAGGGAGGCCATCTGGAACATCAGGAGATGGGGCGCGGCAACTTGTCGCCGATCCAGGAGAGATTGCAAGCGCACGGCATGCTCCCCCCGGCTCGGGATTCTAGCGACGCCCTGCAGTACGGCAATCATGGCGCAAAAAAGGCTATAATTTGCAGTTCTGTGGCTGACGCCACAAGCGCCAGCCCGGCTCAAGCCGGGCTCCATGGCGTGTAAAGTTCCGGAGGTATAGCTCAGTTGGTGAGAGCGCAGGA
>DNQP01000049.1:11920-12314 GCA_003500955.1 Curvibacter sp.
CTGAGGTCGGTGGTTCAAATCCACCTACCTCCACCAGATCAAGCCCGCCGTCTTGCGACGGCGGGCTTTTTCTTCGTCTGTGGCTCACCGGTGCCGGAAATCCGGTTTGCGCTTTTCCACGAAGGCTGCCATGCCTTCCTTCTGGTCGGCGGTAGCGAACAGGGCGTGGAAGAGGCGGCGCTCGAACATCACACCGTCGCTCAGTGATCCCTCAAAGGCCCGGTTCACGGACTCCTTGGCGGCCATCACGGCCACCTGCGAGTAGTCGCAGATCATGAGGGCTGCGGCCAGGGCCTCGTCCATCAGCTTGTCCAGCGGTACCACGCGGCTCACCAGACCCGCGCGTTCGGCTTCGGTGGCATCCATCATGCGACCAGTCAGCGCCATGTCCATG
>DNQP01000049.1:12637-12782 GCA_003500955.1 Curvibacter sp.
CCTTGGCCTTGCCTACGGCGCGCGGCAGCCGCTGGGTGCCCCCGGCGCCGGGAATGATGCCCAGCTTGATTTCGGGCTGGCCGAACTTCGCGTTGTCGGCCGCGATGATGACATCGCACATCATGGCCAGCTCGCAGCCGCCGCC
>DNQP01000049.1:13071-17943 GCA_003500955.1 Curvibacter sp.
GATGAAGTCGCACATCATCGCCAGCTCGCAGCCGCCGCCCAGGGCGAAGCCGCTCACCGCCGCGATCACCGGCTTGCGTATGCCGCGGATGCGTTCCCAGTTGCGGGTGATGTAGTCGCCCTTGTAGGCGTCGGCGAAGCTGTAGTTCGCCATCGCGCCGATGTCGGCGCCAGCCGCGAAGGCTTTTTCACTGCCCGCGATGACCATGCAGCCGATGGTCGGGTCGGCATCGAAGGTCTGCAGGGCGGCGCCCAGCTCGTCCATGAGCTGGTCGTTCAGAGCATTGAGCTGCTTGGGGCGGTTGAGCGTGATGACGCCCACCTTGTCGGCCTCGGTGCGTACCTGGATCAGTTCGTAAGTCATGCAAGTCTCCATGGAAATGAATTGTTCTAACGCGCCGTATGAAGGGGCTCTATTCGCAGGTACCCGTGGAGCCGGCTTTGCCGGGCTACTGGGTGCGCCCCCTTGAGGGGGTAGGCGGCCTCAGGGCCGCCACAGGGGTGCTTCACTTTATGCCTGCAGGAACATGCGGTAGGCCGGGTTGCGGGTTTCCTCCACATAGGCGTAGCCGAGGGTGTCGAGGAACTTGGCGAAGGACTTGTCGTCGGCCTGGGGCACCTGGATGCCGACCAGGATGCGGCCGTAGTCTGCGCCCTGGTTGCGGTAGTGGAAGAGGCTGATGTTCCAGCCCGGGCGCATGAGACTCAGGAACTTGAGCAGGGCGCCGGGGCGCTCGGGGAAGATGAAACGCAGCAGGCGCTCGTCCCGGGCCAGCGTGGAGTGGCCGCCCACCATGTGGCGGATGTGCTCCTGCGCCAGGTCGTCGTGCGTGAGGTCCAGTGCGGGGAAACCGTGGCGCTTGAAGTTGGCGGCGATCTTGCTGCTCTCACCCCGAGCCGTGGTGGTGAGGCCGACGAAGACATGGGCCTTCCTCTGGTCGCTGATGCGATAGCTGAACTCGGTCACGTTGTGCGGGCCGCCGGGCAGGTTGCCGATCAGTTCGCAGAAGCGGCGGAAGCTGCCGCGCTCTTCAGGCATGGTCACGGCGAACAGCGCTTCGCGCTCTTCGCCCACCTCGGCACGCTCGGCGGCGAAACGCAGGCGGTCGAAGTTCATGTTGGCGCCGCAGAGGATGGCCGCGTAGGTCTGCCCCTTGGTCTTATGTCTGGCGACGTACTGCTTGATGGCAGCCACGGCCAGGGCACCGGCCGGCTCCACGATGGAGCGGGTGTCCACGAAGATGTCCTTGATGGCCGCGCACACCGCATCGGTGTCGACCTCGACGTAGTCGTCCACCAGCTTGCGTGTGAGACGGAAGGTCTCCTCGCCTACCAGCTTCACGGCCGTGCCATCGGAGAACAGGCCCACGTCCTGCAACGTGACCCGCTTGCCCGCGCGCACCGACTGGATCATGGCGTTGGAGTCGTTCATCTGCACGCCGATGACCTTGATCTCGGGCCGTACGGCCTTGATGTAGGCCGCCACGCCGCTGATCAGCCCGCCACCGCCGATGGCCACGAAGACCGCATCCAGCGGGCCCTGGTGCTGGCGCAGCATCTCCATGGCGATGGTCCCCTGGCCCGCGATCACGTCCGGGTCGTCAAAGGGGTGGACGAAGGTCAGGCCCTGCTTCTTCTGCAATGTCAGCGCATGCGTGTAGGCGTCGGAATAGCTGTCGCCGTGCAGGATCACCTCGCCGCCCAGCGCCTTGACGGCGTCGATCTTGAGCTGCGGTGTGGTCGTGGGCATCACGATCACGGCGCGTGTGCCCAGACGGTGCGCGCCCAGCGCCACGCCCTGGGCGTGGTTGCCGGCCGAGGCGCAGATCACGCCCTTCTTCAACTGCTCAGCCGTCAGGTGTGCCATCTTGTTGTAGGCCCCGCGCAGCTTGAAGCTGAACACGGCCTGCTGGTCTTCGCGCTTGAGCAGCACCTTGTTGTGCAGGCGTCGGCTCAGGGCCTTGGCGGGCTCCAGCGGGGACTCCACAGCCACGTCATAGACGCGGGCGGTCAGGATTTTCTGCAGGTAGCCGGCGGGCTGGAGAGGCTTGTTTTTCATGGGGGAACCGGTGGGCGGGGATAATTTGGCGCAAACCGCATTTTGACAAGGAACAGAACATGGATTGCACCGTCAGCTGGACTGGCGCCACGGGCGCGCGCTCAGGCATGGGATTCATCGCCGAAACCGGCAGCGGCCACGTGCTGATGATGGACGGCGCGCCCGACGCGGCCAAACCCGAGAACGGTGGCCAGAATCTGGCCCCGCGCCCCATGGAAACCGTGCTGGCCGGCACGGGCGGCTGCACGGCCTATGACGTGGTGCTCATCCTCAAGCGGGGTCGCCACGATGTGCGCGGCTGCAGCGTCAAGCTCACCAGCGAGCGTGCCACCGAAGACCCCAAGGTCTTCACGAAGATCCACATGCACTTCACCGTGACGGGCAAGGGCATTCCGGCCGCGGCCGTGGAGCGCGCGATCGCGCTGAGTCACGAGAAATACTGCTCGGCCAGCATCATGCTGGGCAAGACGGCCGAGATCACGACCGGCTTCGAGCTTAAAGAGGCCTAATGCGTGCCGGCGACCGGCGCGCATCAGATGTGATGCGCCGTGGTCGTCATGACCTTGGCTGCGGCGCGCATCAACTCCTTGACAGGCCCCGGCAGTTCCGCGGCGCCGGCCTTCTGCGCATCCACCGCGTGCTTGACTTCATCGGCGGCCATCTGGGCGACGATGGCGCGCGAGGCCGTGTCGCCGGCGGGCAGACGGTCCAGATGACCCAGCAGATGGGCCTCGACCTGGCGCTCGGTCTCGACCACAACCCCCAGGCTCACCGCATTGCCCAGGCGTCCGGCCAGCAAGCCGATGCCGAAGGCACCGGCATACCAGAGCGGATTGAGCAGCGAGGTTCGTGAGCCCAGTTCGTCCAGGCGCTGCTTGGTCCAGGCCAGGTGATCGGTTTCCTCGGCGCAGGCGCGCATGAAATGGGCGCGCAGGGCGGGATTCGGCGTGGTCAGGGCCTGGGCCGTGTAGAGCGCCTGGGCGCAGACCTCGCCCACATGGTTCACCCGCATCAGGGCGGCGGAGAGCCGCTTCTCTTCCTCGCTCAAGGCCGTACCGGGTCGGGTGGCCTGGGGCGTCGGGGCGGCAGCCCGGGGCGGGGCGAACAAGGTGCGCAGGGCGGTGTCGGCGGCGGTGAGCAGGGCGTCGGTCGGGGTGGTCATGCTCCGCATTGTCCCGAATTCAGTCCGGCGCCGCTTTGGTCTGCCTCAAGAGATGAGGGGCGTACCAGCTTTGCGGTCCGCTGGCTTGCCCTGTCGGCGCCGACGCCGCCGTGTCGGTTGCGGGCCCGGCCAGCAGACGCTCCAGCAGGGCCGGTGACAACAGGTAGAAGTCCACCTTGTTGTGGTTCAGGACGGCTACAGGACGGCCTTGGGCGCGGCGCAAGACAGCGGCCGGGTTTTTCTTGAACTCGGACATGCTGATGGCCAGTTCGGTCAGCAGGATTTGCATGAGCTTCATTATCAGCTCTTTAAATGGCTCTTTTTCATTTGGCTGACATGTACTTCCGGACTGCCTTGCCCAAGCTTTAGGCAATGTTGCAGGTGGACAACGAAAGCCGCCCTGAATGGGCCTGACTCCGGGTTTTTCCTTTGACCCGGCCCGGTCGCTCTGGTGCAATAGCCTCCAACTTCCTTGCTAGAGGAGGTTGGCCCGGGGACCGAAAACTCCCTTCGGGACCCCTTGTTAAACCTTTGGAGAACTTTCAAGATGAAAAAGACCCTGATTGCTGTGGCCGCCCTGGCTGCCACCGGCGCTTTCGCCCAGGTTTCCGTCTACGGCCGTCTGGATGCTGGCTACGCCCAGACCAAGTCGACTGTTGGCGCCACCTACACCAAGGCCAATGGTGTTGAGTCGCACAACTCCGCTTCCAGCATGTGGGGCATCCAGGGCACCGAAGACCTGGGTGGCGGCATGAAGGCTTTCTTCAAGCTCGAGCAGGACATCTACACGGCCAACGGCAACACCGGTGTTTCCGGTGCAGGCGGCGGTGCTAACAACAGCGCTGGTTTCAACCGTACCTCGCTGGTCGGCGTGTCCGGTGGCTTCGGTTCCGTTGCCTTCGGCCGCGACTATGTGCCGTTCTTCAAGCTGATCGGCGCTACCGACATCAACTCCCTGAGCCGTATCAGCACGGTGCAGCGTTCCGCTGCCAGCGGCTACTCGACCACGGGTCAGCAGATCGTCTACACGACGCCCAACCTGAGCGGCTTCGTGGGTAGCCTGGCCGTGATTGCCGATGACAACTCGACCAACACCACCGTTACCAAGGAAGCGGCCACCAACGCTACTGCCCAGTACATGAACGGCCCCCTGATGGTCGGCGTGGGTGTGGCTTCCAAGAAGGTTACCGGCGGTACCGTCGAGACCAAGACCAGCGCTACCGTGCTGGCTGGCTCTTATGACCTCGGCGTCGTCCGTCTGGTGGGTAACTACATCAGCGACAAGGTGACTGAGGGCGCTGCCGTTGACGTCAAGCAGACCGAAGTGAACATCGGCGCCATCATGCCGATGGGCAAGGTGACCCTGCGTGCCCAGGCTGGCCGTAACAGCTGGGAGCGAGGCGCGACCGACCGCTCTGGTACCGACGTGGTGCTGGGCGCTGAGTACGCTCTGAGCGCCAAGACGGCCCTGTTCGCCAAGACCGGTACTTTCAACAAGAACCAGTCCCTGGGTGCTGACTCCAAGGTCCAGTCCACCGCCTTTGGCGTTCGCACGGTGTTCTAAGCAGAAGCTGGCGTAAGCCAGTTTCACTTGAACCGATCAACCCCGCCGTGGCAACACGGCGGGGCTTTTTATTTGGGGAGAGGTGTTG
>DNQP01000248.1:0-5243 GCA_003500955.1 Curvibacter sp.
CTTAGAAGGCTGTTGCTCTATCCAACTGAGCTACGGGCTGATGAGAATGGAAACAGGTGGCGGATCATACCGCCCGCCTCTGCGCGAACGAGCGCGGGGCCTCAGACCAGGCCCGAGACTTCCTGCAGCGACGTCCAGTCGATGATCTTGTCATCGAGCACCAGGCGGCTGTCCAGGTGCAGGGCCGAGGCGATGGTGTCGGGGTAGCTGGCCATCAGCGCCTCCAGCCCCAGGTTCACTTCCTGCCCGCGTGCGCGCCAGGCCGCCAGGTGCACCACCGCCGCCAGCGGCTCTCTGCACTGGGGCACCGTCGGGTCCACGTGGTAGGCCACCACATCCACCAGCACCTTGGGCAGGCTCCAGGCGCTCGCAAAGGCCGCGCCCACCTGGGCGTAGGAATAGCCCAGCAGCTTCTGCTCTGCCGCAGCGCGCTGCAGGTCGAAAACCGACATGGCGGCGTCGAGCTCGGCCATCTGCTGCGGCAGCGCGCGGTGCAGCACCAGCTCGCCCGCGGCATGCACCAGACCGGCGGTGTAGGCCGCCGAGACCTGGGGCGTGTCCATGGCCAGGCGGCGCGCGAGCTTGGCCACGTTGAGGCTGTAGCGCCAGAAATGCGGCATGTTGACCCCGCCCACCTGGCGAAAGGCGCTGGCCACGGCGGCGGCATAGATCATGTCGCGCAGCTCGTTCAAGCCCAGCAGGGGCAAGGCCTCGGCCACGCTGGTCACGCCGCGGCTCAGGTTGAAGCGCGCCGAATTGGCCACCGCCAGCAGCCGCGCCGTGAGGATCGGGTCTTCCTTGAGCTGCATGCCGATCTTGCGCAGATCGGGCTCGTCCGAATCGAGCTCGCTCAGCACCAGCGCCACCACGCGCGGAATGCTGGGCAGGGCCCCGGGGGACTGGAGGAGTTGCAGGAGTTCCATGGACAGGCTGGGGAAGAAAACGCTGGCGCATTATCCGCTGCCCGCACGAAACCCCAGCCCCAGCGCGGAAAGCAAAATGGCGCATAATGCGCCAATCAGGAGACCCGCCATGCCCACCTCGCCCAACGGTTTTGCCTCGGTCAAGCTGCCCACCGCCCTGGTGGAACAGGCGCGCGAAGCCGCGCAGCCGCTGCGCCGCTCCGTGGCTGGCCAGGTGGAGTACTGGGCCACACTGGGCCGCATCGTCGAAGACAGCGGCCTGACCGCCCAGGAAGCCCAGGCCGCCATCGCCCAGTACGAAGCCGCCCTGCAGCAGGCCCGCGCGCCCAAGGCCGTGCCCAAGAAGGCCAAGCCCGCCGGCTCACAGGCCGACGCCCTGCTTACCCAGTTCATGCAGGTGGAAGACGACGGCAGCCTGGCGCAGCGCGTGCGCGAAGTCGTCGCCGCCAACCGCCGCAAGGCCGGCAAGCCCACCCGCCACTGAGATGGCGCCCGCCCGCGCTGCCACAACCCGGCGCCGCAAAGACAAACCCGTTCTCTACCTGCTGGCCGGCCCTAACGGCGCGGGCAAGACCACGCTCTACCGCGCCCTGCTGCTCACCGGCACCCTGCCCGCTGACGCCGAGTTCGTCAACGCCGATCACCACGAGGCCCAGCACCTGCAGCACATCAAAGACCCGCTCGCGCGCTCCAGGGCCGCGCAGCAATGGGCGGAGGCGCGACGCGCCGAGCTGCTGCAGAGCGGCCAGAGCTTTGTCAGCGAAACCGTGTTCTCGCACCCCTCCAAGCTGGCGCTCATCAGCGAAGCCCAGGCCCAGGGTTATTTCGTCATGCTGCTCGTGGTGGCGCTGGAAGACCCACAGCAGTTGCTGGAGCGCGTGGCCCAGCGTGTGCGCGAAGGCGGCCATGCCGTGCCGCAGGAGCGCATCCTCGCGCGCTACCCGCGCACCCTGGCCCACCTCACACGCGCCGTGCGCCTGGCCGACGCCGCCGTGCTCTACGACAGCCAGGACGTGACGCCCGGCACCCACACCGCCGTGGCCCTGTGCAAGAAGGCCTGGACGCAGGAGCTGGTGCAGCCCCTGCCGGGCTGGGCGCAGCGGGTGCTGTGGGGGCAGGAATAGGCCCCGAATCAACCAGGCGACTTGTGCGCCAGGTCCTGCAGTACGGGCTGCAGTCGTCGCCCCAGATTCTTCACAACATCGGCCAGCGACTGACCCGGCAACCCGTTCTTGCGGAGAAAGACACTCCACAAATTCTGCCGCGACACATCTGTCGCAAATGCATCGCTCAAGCCCACCGGCAGGCCTGCCGGCACCGATGTATCTCGCCGCAGAAAGGTCGCCGTGAT
Source organism: Curvibacter sp. (assembly GCA_003500955.1). Lineage (GTDB taxonomy): Bacteria > Pseudomonadota > Gammaproteobacteria > Burkholderiales > Burkholderiaceae_C > Hylemonella. The sequence goes on from DNQP01000248.1 coordinate 2,275, forward strand.
GGCCCGGGCCAGGATCGCGTCGTCCAGATCTTCGCGCTCGAAGATCACCTGCAGATCCAGGTAGTCCTTCATGCGCGTGTTGGCCATGCCCAGTAGCGTGATGGCATGGAACTTCTCGGCCACCACCGTGTAGACGGGGTAGGTGCGCAGCTGCGGTGCGGGCAGGTCCGCCAGCATCACCGGGTAGCTTGCCTGCATCGGCCCAGGGGTGACCGCGTCGCCAAAGCCGATGTCCACCTGCACGCGCAGACGTGCCCCCGCCAGTTCGGCACTGATCAGCACCCGCGCGCCGGCATAGACGGCGTTCTCGCGTATGTCTTCAATCGCCACGCTCTGCGGGTCAAACACCAGACCATCCTCTGCCTGCATGGCCACCATCTCTCGAAAAGCCTGCGCCACGCTCTCCAGATCACTGGGGCCGAAGCCCAGCAAGTCGATGTCACGCGTAGGCCGGTGCGGCATGTCATACCAGAGGGCAAACAGCATGGCGCCTTTGAGCAGGAAGCGATCCGCATGCGCAGACTGGCCCAGCCGGTACAGCAGACGCTCCAGTGCATAACGCTGCAGCACTGAGTTGAAATCAGTCTGCTGGGCCTGGGCCAGATTGAGCAGCCGTGCACGCACCGACGCGGCGAGATTTGGCCCCGGGCTCATGTCATGGCCTCCAGATAAGGCCGCATCACATTGGCCACGCGACAAATGCGCGCGTAGTGCCAGAGTTCGTCCACCGTCGCCTTCTTCTGCTTCAGGGCATCACGCAGCGCCTCCAGTGCCACGTCCAGACCGATCTTATTGCGGTGCTTGAAACAATCGGCCACCGTACGGGCTACGCCGTACACCCGCAGGGACACGTGATCACGCACATGCGCTTCTACGCCAGCGCCCAACACCTCCCCGGACACCTGCACCATTTTCAGCGGCGGATAGTCCAGCCTGGGCACATGGCTGCCCCGCGGCATGGCGATCCACACCTCACGCGGCAGCTGGGTCGTCAGACCATGGAACTGCAGCGCCGTGAGCAGGCAGAACACCGCCTGCGGCGCCTGGGCCGCCACGGCCGCCAGGGTCTCGTGCTCCGAAACAGGCGCACCCGGCAGGCGGTAAAGCCCACGGCCCATGCGTTCGAGCTGCCCCGCGGTGACCAGACGTGTCAAAGTCACCCGCGCCGCCTTCACGCCCTGCAGATCAGCGGGGCGCAGCACCCCCTTGAGGCGTGCCAGATCGAGTACGCGCCGGGGATGCGATTCAATTGGAGGTATGCGGCCTGCCTGGGTTTTCATGGCAGACGCAGTATGTTCCAAATTTTCGTCAAATGCAAATATATGACGAACAATTGGAACATAACTCATTGCAAATCAAGGACTTGCAATGGATTCGAACTTTCCCAATCCGTTCAGGCTGAGCCCGTCGAAGCCTGTTCTGAGCAAAGGTCCCTTCGACAAGCTCAGGGCGAACGGAGGTAACCCTCAAGCCGGCAACAACACGCCCGCAAAGAATTCCGCCAACTCCTGCCGCGCATCCAGCGGCAGCACATGGGCCACGTACTGGTCCGGGCGCACCACCACCAGGCAACCCTTATCGCGGTTGATCCCGCGTAGGGCGTAGATATCGCCCAGGCCTTTGTGGTCCACGCAGAAGACCTTCTCGAAGTCCTGCAGACCCAGCTGGCCCGTGCGCGGCTTGAGCAGCGAGGGCATCTGGTCGTAGGCCAGTTGGTCGAAGGTCTGCTGGAACACGGCGCGCACGTCGATCACGGCGTCGATGTCCTCGCCTTTGCGCGTGTGCCTCACTACGGGCGAGTCGGCACTGGTCTCCAGCCAGTCCGCCAGCTGGCGCATCGGCGAACCCGCCTGGGCGCTGTCGCCCTGGCCGGCAAAGGCGTAGAGGCGCCAGCGCGCGTCGGCCTCGGCCACATGGCCCAGCTGCATCTGCATGGCGTCTGACACCCGCACCACGGGCGCGGAATGAAAACGCTTACCGATGGTCTGGCCCGTGGCCAGCGCCTGCCAGGTGGCCGGGCCGGTCAGGGCCGAGGGCTCGTAGTGCACGGCCAGGCCGCCCGTGAACTCCAGGTTCTGCTTGAAGTTGCGGATGATGCGCGGCTCCTCCAGCCCTTCGCGCTCGGCCTGGGTGGTGGGGGCCGACATGATGCGCGCCCATTTGTGGTCCGTCTCCACCAGGCGCTTGGCCTCGGTCAGCCGCTCCTTGGCATAGCTGCGCAGCAGGCTGGCGTCGGCCCGGCCCTGCAGCACGTGCACCAGCTTCCAGCCCAGGTTGAAGGTGTCCTGCATGGAGACATTCATGCCCTGCCCCGCCTTGGGGTTGTGGGTGTGGCAGGCGTCGCCCGCGGTGAACACGCGCGGGTGGCGCCCCGAGCCCTCGGGCGCGTCGTCAAACTTGTCGCTGATGGCGTGGCCGATGTCGTAGATGGACCACCACACCACCTCCTTCACGTCCAGCGTGTAGGGCTGCATGATGCGCTGGGCCGCGGCAATCATGTCGTGCTGCGTCAGCTTGCGCTGCGCGGCCTTCTCGTCGGGTCGCAGCTTGTCCATCTCCACGTACACGCGGAACAGGTAGCCGCCCTCGCGCGGCAGGATCAGCAGATTGCCCTCGTTGGCCGAGGAGATCAGGCACTTCTGCCGCACGTCCGGGAAATCGGTGTTGGCCAGGATGTCCATCACCCCCCAGGCCTGGTGCGCGGCATCGCCCTTGAGCTCACCACCGATGGCCTTGCGCACGGCCGAATGCGCACCGTCGCAGCCCACCACATAGTTGGCCCGCACGGTGCGCGTGGCGCCCCAGTACAGGCCGCTGGCGTCTTTCAGCGTCACCGTCACCGGGTGGTCGTCGGTTGTAGTGTCCACCGTCAGGCCCTGCACCTCCCAGCCGTAATCCGGCTCCAGGCGCGAGGGGGAGTTTTTCATGACCTCCAGAAAGAGCTCGTGCAGCCGCGCCTGGTTGATCAG
>DNQP01000248.1:5550-5892 GCA_003500955.1 Curvibacter sp.
AGCCGCGCCTGGTTGATCAGGATGTGCGGCATCTCCGAGCTGTCGTCGGCCACGTCCTGCACCCGGCCCGCGCGCTTGATGTGGGTGGGGTTCTTCGGGTCCGGCATCCAGAAATTGGTCTGGTTGACCCAGTAGGTCTCGCGCTTGACCTTGTCGGCAAAGCCGAAGGCCTGGAACATCTCCATCGAACGGGTGTTCACCCCGTCCGCCTGGCCCTTTTCCATCGGTCCGGGCTTGCGCTCGACGATCATCACGTCGATCTCGGGGAATTGCGACAGCTGGGCGGCCAGACACAGGCCCGCCGGGCCGCACCCGGCGATCAGGACATCGACCTTGTCGGGC
>DNQP01000169.1 GCA_003500955.1 Curvibacter sp.
CAACCTCACGGTCTTCGAGTTCATCACCACGCGCCTGGGCTCGCAGGGCACGATCTGTGGCGGTGGCCGCTACGACTACCTGATCGAACAGATCGGCGGCAAGCCCGCGCCCGCCGTGGGCTGGGCCCTGGGCGTGGAGCGTGTGCTGGAGCTGCTCAAGGAGCAGGGCGCCGACACGGCCACGCCCGTCCCCGACGCCTACGCCATCATTCCTGACGCGGCGGCCCTGCCGCAGGCCATGACGGTGCTGCAGACCGTGCGCGCCGCCGGCGTCAGCGTGCAGATGCACGCCGGCATGGGTGAGGGCATGGGCAGCATGAAGTCGCAGTTCAAGAAGGCCGACAGCAGCGGCGCTTCCTATGCGCTGATCTTCGGTGCGGATGAGCTTTCGCGTGGCGAAGTGACCGTCAAGGCCCTGCGCGACGGCACCGGTGCGCAGCGCAGCGAATCGCTGGCTGCGGTCGCCAGCTGGGCCCCCCGCCTAAAATCGAACACCTAACCGGATTCCCCCATGGCACATCTCGATCTCGAAGAACAAGAGCAGCTTGCCCAGTTCAAGCATTTCTGGAAACAGTACGGTGGCCTGATCAGCTGGGCGCTCATCGTCATCCTCGCCATCTACGCCGGCTGGAACGGCTGGCAGTACTGGCAGAACCGTCAGGCCGTGCAGGCCACGGCCCTGTACGAGGAAGTCGAGCGCATCGCCGGCGGCAATGATGCCGCGCGTCTGGATCGCGCCCTGGCCGACATGAAGGACAAGTTCCCGCGCACGGCCCAGGCCCAGCAGGCCGCCTTGCTGGTGGCCGCGGTGCACGCGTCCGCCGGCCGCAACGAGCCGGCCCGCGCCGCCCTGCAGTGGGTGGCCGAGAACGCGCGCGATGAGGGCTACCAGGCCCTGGCGCGTCTGCGTCTGGCCGGTCTGCTGCTCGATGCCAAGTCTTACGACGAGGCGCTCAAGGTGCTTGGGTCCACCTTCCCGGCCTCTTTCGTTGCGCTCGCAGCCGATCGCCGCGGTGACGTCTATCTCGCCCAGGGCAAGAAGGCCGAGGCGGCGGCCGAGTACCAGAAGGCTTGGGCCGGCCTGGAGGCTGGCAACAGCTATCGCCAGGTGGTCGATGTCAAGCTGGCCGCGCTGGGGCAGGCGCCCGCGGCCGGGGAGAAGAAGTGACGCGGCGTTTCCTGCAGCCCCTCGCGGTCGCCTTGGTGGCGGCCCTGCTGGGGGCCTGTTCGAGCGGTCCGAAGCGGCCCGAGCCGGCGCCGCTGCAGCCCGATCCCCAGCGGATCAGCGTGCGCCAGGTCTGGACGGCCGAACTCGGCAAGGTGGATTTCCCGCTGGTCGTGCAGACGGCGGGTGCCACCGTGGCTCTGGCCTCGGGTGCCGGCGATGTCAACCTGCTCGATGCGCGCACCGGTGAAGTGCTCTGGCGTACTTCGGTGGGGGCCACGCTCAATGCCGGCGTCGGCCATGACGGCCGCAGTGCCGCCGTGGTCACGACGGAGAACGAACTCGTGGTGCTGCAGTCCGGCAAGGAAATCTGGCGCCAGCGTCTGGCCGCGCCCAGCTACACGCCGCCGCTGGTGGCCGGCGCGCGCGTCTTCGTGCTCGGCGCCGACCGCAGCGTGACCGCCTTTGACGGTGCCAGCGGTCGCCGGCTCTGGAACCAGACCCGCACCGGCGAGCCGCTGGTGCTGCGCCAGCCCGGCGTGCTGATGGCCGTGGGCGACACCCTGGTCGTGGGCCTGGGCGCGCGCCTGGTGGGCATGAATCCTCTGAACGGCACTTCGCGCTGGGAACTTCCTCTGGCCAGCCCGCGCGGCACCAATGACGTCGAGCGCCTGGTGGACCTGGTCACCGGCGTGGCCCGCCAGGGCGATAACGTCTGCCTGCGCTCCTTCCAGGCCACGGTGGGTTGCGTGGACGCGGCACGCGGTGCGCTGCTCTGGACCAAGCCGGCCGCCGGCGCCCTGGGCTTGAGCGGCGACGCCGAGCTGCTGCTGGGCGTGGAGTTCGATGACACCGTGGTCGCCTGGCGTCGTGCCGATGGCGAACGCCTCTGGTCCAGCAATGCGCTGCGCTACCGCCGCCTCACGGCGCCCTTGTTGCTGGGCGCAGGCCTGGTCGTGGGCGACGAGGGCGGCCGCCTGCATTTCCTGGCGCGTGCCGATGGTGCGCTGCAGGCCCGGGTCGAGACCGACGGTTCCCCTATCGCCGCCACGCCTGTGCTGGCCGGCAACACCCTGGTCGTCGTGACCCGCAACGGCCGCGTGCTCGGCCTGCGTCCTGAATAAGGCTTGCATGAAACCCGTCCTGGCCCTGGTCGGCCGTCCCAACGTCGGCAAATCCACGCTGTTCAACCGGCTGACCAAGTCGCGCGACGCCATCGTGGCCGACTACGCCGGCCTCACGCGTGACCGCCACTACGGCAATGGCAAGCAGGGCAAGCACGAGTACATCGTCATCGACACCGGCGGCTTCGAGCCCACGGCCGAGAGTGGCATCTACAAGGAGATGGCCAAGCAGACGCGCCAGGCCGTGGCCGAGGCCGATGTGGTGATCTTCGTCGTCGACGCGCGTGGCGGCCTCTCGGCCCAGGACCACGACATCGCCAAGTACCTGCGTCGTCTGGGCAAGCCCTGCGTGCTGGTGGCCAACAAGGCCGAGGGCATGAAAGAAGGCGCCCAGCTGGGCGAGTTCTACGAGCTTGGCCTGGGCGAGGTGCACCCGGTCTCGGCCGCGCACGGGCAGGGCATCCGTTCGCTCGTCGATCTGGCGCTCGCGCCGCTGAACCTGCCGGAGGAGGACGAGGCCGAAGAGGACGCCGACCCGGGGGGCATCAAGCTGGCCGTGGCCGGCCGCCCCAATGTGGGCAAGTCCACCCTGATCAACACCTGGCTGGGCGAGGAGCGCCTCGTGGCCTACGACCAGCCGGGCACCACGCGCGACGCCATCAGCGTGCCCTTCGAGCGCAACGGCCAGAAGTTCGAGCTGATCGACACCGCCGGCCTGCGCCGCAAGGGCAAGGTCTTCGAGGCCATCGAGAAGTTCTCGGTGGTCAAGACCTTGCAGGCCATCGAGTCGGCGCACGTCGTGCTGCTGCTGATCGACGCCACCCAGGGCGTGACCGACCAGGACGCGCACATCGCGGGCTACATCCTGGAAAGCGGCCGTGCGGTGGTGCTGGCGATCAACAAATGGGACGCGGTGGATGAGTACCAGCGCCAGACCGTGCAGCGTTCCATCGAGACGCGGCTGGCCTTCCTCAAGTTCGCCAACATCCATTTCATCTCGGCCCAGAAGCGCCAGGGCCTGGGCCCGCTGTGGACCTCGATCGCCAAGGCCTACGCGGCGGCCAACCGCAAGATGTCCACGCCGGTGCTCACGCGCCTGCTGCAGCAGGCCGTGCAGTTCCAGAGCCCCAAGCGTGCCGGCATGTTCCGGCCCAAGATGCGCTACGCCCACCAGGGCGGCATGAACCCGCCGGTCATCGTGGTCCACGGCAACTCGCTGGAGCACGTGCCCGATTCCTACAAGCGCTACCTCGAAGGCTGGTTCCGCAAGGAGTTCGATCTGGTCGGCACGCCGATGCGCATCGAGTTCAAGACCTCCGACAATCCCTACGCCGACAAGGAGTAGGCGCCGAGGCCCAATTCCCTGCGGCTTGCAGGCTCTAGCGGGCATCCCGCGACTCTGTCAAGCGCATCCGGGCCTGCTGTGGTAAGGTGGCGACTTCTTCATCACTCTTGAACACGGAGAATATCGTGAGCAATAACAAAGGCCAGCTTCTGCAGGATCCCTTCCTCAACACCCTGCGCCGTGAGCACGTGCCGGTCTCGATCTATCTCGTCAACGGCATCAAGCTGCAGGGCCAGATCGAGTCCTTCGACCAGTATGTGGTCCTGTTGCGCAACACCGTGACCCAGATGGTCTACAAGCACGCCATCTCCACCATCGTTCCCGGCCGCGCCGTGAACTTTTCGGTGGGCGAGGGCGACGCTCCCAGTGCATCCTGATGCTCCCGGGGGCGATGGCCGGCCGAGCGCCGGCTTTCTCTTTTCTTTTTTGACAGGCGCCAGCGTCCCCCTTGTCCGCATCCACTGAACAGACCCCGGCATCGGCCATCCTGGTCGGGGTCGATTTCGGCCTGCCGCATTTCGATACCGATCTGGAAGAGCTCGGCCTGCTGGCCGAGACCGCCGGTCTGCACCCGGTGGGCCGCATCACCTGCAAGCGCAAGGCGCCCGATGCGGCGCTCTTCGTCGGCAGTGGCAAGGCCGAAGAGATCAAGCTGCTCGCCACACAGCTGGGCGCCAGCGAAGTCCTGTTCGACCAGAGCCTGAGTCCGGCGCAGCAGCGCAACCTGGAGCGCGCGCTGGAGTTGCCGGTCAACGACCGCACGCTGCTGATCCTGGAAATTTTTGCCCAGCGCGCCCGCAGCCACGAAGGCAAGCTGCAGGTCGAGCTGGCCCGGCTGCAATACCTGAGCACCCGCCTGGTGCGCCGCTGGACCCACCTGGAGCGCCAGACCGGTGGCGCCGGGGTGCGCGGCGGCCCGGGTGAGAAGCAGATCGAACTGGACCGTCGCATGATCGGCGAGGCCATCAAGCGCACCAAGGAACGCCTGCACAAGGTCAAGCGCCAGCGCCAGACCCAGCGCCGCCAGCGCGAGCGCCGCGACGCCTACAACATCTCCCTGGTCGGCTACACCAACGCCGGCAAGTCCACGCTGTTCAATGCCCTGGTCAAGGCGCGTGCCTACGCGGCCGACCAGCTGTTTGCCACACTGGACACCACCACGCGCCAGCTCTACCTGGGCGAGGCGGGGCGCTCGGTGTCCCTCTCCGATACCGTGGGCTTCATCCGCGACCTGCCGCACGGCCTGATCGACGCCTTCCAGGCCACGCTGCAGGAGGCCGTGGACGCGGATCTGCTGCTACATGTGGTGGATGCGGCCAACCCCAACTTCCCCGAGCAGATCGCCGAGGTGCAGCGCGTGCTGGCCGAGATCGGTGCCGAGCACATTCCGCAGATCCTGGTCTTCAACAAGCTCGATGCCCTGGACCCCGAGCGTCGCCCGGCGCGGGTCCAGGACAGTTACGAGCTCGACGGCCAGCCCGTGCCGCGGGTCTTTGTGAGCGCGCGTGATGGTGTAGGCCTATCCGCCTTGCGCCAACTGTTGGCCCAACGCGTCACCGAGCCCGTGCATGAGGATGCGCAAGCGCACGAAATGGGCCCGGATTTCCCGGACAATCACGCAAGTCCATTCTGATTGGGCACAATGCAGGCGTCCCAGGCCGTGGGCCGAGATTACAGAGAGAGCCAAGAATGAAACTCCATGCACCAGCTTTCCGCTGGGCCGCGCAATGGCCCGGTCGCCTGCGTGGCATGTTCAACCTGAACGACCCGCGCTGGGGCCGTGGGGATGACAAGCCTGCCGAGGGCAACCGACCCGACGATGTTCCCCCGCAGGGCAACCGCGGGTCCCGCCCGGGCAACACCCAGGGCCCGCCGGACCTCGACGAGCTCTGGCGCGACTTCAACCGCAAGCTCTCGGGCCTGTTCGGCGGCCGCGGTGGCCGCAACGGTGGCACGGGCAGCGGCGGTGGCACGCCCGACATGAAGGGCGCAGGCATCGGTATCGGACTGATCAGCGCCATCGCCGTGCTGATCTGGCTGGGCACGGGCTTCTTCATCGTGCAGGAAGGCCAGCAGGCCGTCATCACCCAGTTCGGCAAGTACCACAGCACCGTGGGTGCGGGCTTCAACTGGCGCCTGCCTTATCCCATCCAGCGTCATGAGCTGGTCTTCGTGACCCAGATCCGTTCGGTCGACGTGGGCCGCGACGTGGTGATCAAGGCCACGGGCCTGCGCGAATCGGCCATGCTGACCGAGGACGAGAACATCGTCGAGATCAAGTTCGCCGTGCAGTACCGGCTGAATGACGCCCGTGCCTATCTGTTCGAAAGCCGCGACCCGGCCAGCGCCGTGGTGCAGGCCGCCGAGACCGCGGTGCGCGAGGTGGTCGGCAAGATGAAGATGGATTCGGCGCTGTCCGAGGAGCGTGACCAGATCGCGCCGCGCGTGCGTGCGCTGATGCAGACCATCCTGGACCGCTACAAGGTTGGCGTTGAGGTCGTGGGCATCAACCTGCAGCAGGGCGGTGTGCGTCCGCCCGAGCAGGTCCAGGCCGCCTTCGACGACGTGCTCAAGGCGGGTCAGGAACGCGAGCGCCTCAAGAACGAGGCCCAGGCCTATGCCAACGACGTGGTGCCGCGGGCTGTCGGTACGGCCTCGCGCCTGAAGGAAGAGGCCGAGGGTTACAAGGCGCGCATCGTGGCCCAGGCCCAGGGTGATGCGCAGCGTTTCCGCTCCGTGCTGACCGAGTACCAGAAGGCGCCGCAGGTCACCCGAGACCGGCTCTACCTCGAAGCCATGCAGGAGATTTACGGCAACGTGACCAAGGTGCTGGTCGAGACCCGCCAGGGCTCCAACCTGCTCTACCTGCCGCTGGACAAGATCATGCAGCTGAGCGGCGACGATGCAGCGTCCACGCCCCTGATGCAGGGCCAGGCCCCGGCACCCCAGTCCAGCGCGCCCGCGCCGACCGTGGCCGATCCGCGTTCGCGCCTGAACCAGCGCTCGCGTGACCGCGAAACCCGCTAAGGAGTACAGAACATGAACCGGGTTGGATTCATCCTTTCCTCACTGCTGGTGCTGCTGGCACTGGCCAGCTCCATGCTCTTCGTCGTCGACCAGCGCCAGTTCGGTGTGGTCTATGCCCTGGGCCAGATCAAGGAAGTCATCACGGAGCCGGGCCTCAACGTCAAGCTGCCGCCACCGTTCCAGAACGTGAGCTACATCGACAAGCGCCTGCTCACGCTGGACAGCAGCGACACCGAGCCCATGCTGACG
>DNQP01000034.1 GCA_003500955.1 Curvibacter sp.
AAAGCACGGCCTGGGCCAGATTGGCACCGGGGCCGGCCAGCGCCACCCAGACCATGTCACGCTTGGGATGGCGCAGACGGTCAAAGCGCACGGGCACGGGCTTGGCATAGCCGAAGAGGAAGGCGCCGGCTGTGGCGAAGTAGAGCAGCACCGGCATGGCGACGGTGCCCACCGGGTCGATGTGCTTGACCGGGTTGAGCGTGATGCGGCCCATCATGGCGGCGGTGTCGTCGCCGAAATAGCGGGCCGCGTAGCCGTGGGCGGCCTCGTGCACGGTGATGGCGAAGAGCACCGGCAGGGCGTAGATCAGGACAGTTTGAATCAGGTTGGCGGTATCCACAACGGGAATTGTCTCAGAGTGTTTGCGCGCCCTCGGCGAGCGCCGCGAAAAAAGGCTCAGAGGCCCAGGTCCGCCGGATCGCCGCGGCCGTGGCGCAGCACCTCGGGCGGGTCGCCGCTGAGGTCGATCACGGTGGTGGGCTGATGTGGACAGGCGCCGGCGTCTATCACCGCGGCCAACTGGTGCTGGTAGCGCTCGCGGATCTCCTGCGCATCGTTGAGCGGCTCGCTCTCGCCGGCGGGGATCAGCGTGGTGGCCAGCAGCGGCCCGCCCGTGTGCAGGGCCAGCAGCTCTTGCAGCACCTTGTGCTCGGGCACGCGCAGGCCGATGGTCTTGCGCGAGGGATGGCTCAGGCGGCGCGGCACTTCCTTGGTCGCTTCGAGGATGAAGGTCCAGGGCCCGGGTGTGGCGGCCTTGAGCAGGCGGTACTGCTTATTGTCCACGCGGGCGTAGCTGGCCAGCTCCGACAGGTCACGGCACAGCAGGGTGAGGTGGTGCTTCTCGTCCACCTGGCGGATGCTGCGCAGGCGGTCGGCCGCAGCCTTGTCGTCGAGGTGGCAGACCAGGGCGTAGCTCGAATCGGTGGGCACGGCCAGCACCTGGCCCTGTTCCAGCATTGCCACGGCCTGCTTGAGCAGGCGAATCTGCGGGTTCTCGGGGTGGACCTCGAAAAGTTGGGCCATCAGACTTCCAGGGGTTCGAGCTTGACGCGGCTTTCGCGCACGGCCAGCCAGGCGCTGGCGGCGCCGCAGAAGGCGATCAGGCTCATGCCGACCAACGACCAGCCGTCGGGCACATGGTCGAAAACGATCCAGCCGGCCAGCATGGCAAAGGCGATCTGCGCGTAGAGCAGGGGCGTGAGCGTGGCCGCCGGCGTGCGCCGGAAGGCCAGGATGAGCATGAAGTGGCCGATGGTGCCCATCAGGCCCATGAGCGTCAGCGCCGTCCATTCGGTGGCGGTCTGTGGCGTGACCCAGATGAAGGGCAGGGCCAGCGAGGCCAGGATGGCGCCGACCCAGCCCGTGTAGACGTGCATGGTGAAGGCGTCTTCGGTCTTGACCAGCTTGCTGGTGATGATCTGGAAGGCCGAGTAGCTGGCCACCTGGGCCAGCGGCAACAGGGTGAACCAGCCGAACAGATCGCCCCCGGGCCGGATGATGAATAGTGTGCCGATGAAGCCACCGGCCACCAGCACCCAGCGCCGGCGCGAGACGTGCTCACCCAGCAGCGTGGCCGCGAGCAGCGTGACCACCAGCGGCGTGATCATGGCGATGGCGGTGAACTCGCCCACCGGCATGTACTTCACGCTCAGGAAGGTGAAGAGGCTGGTGATGGCCAGCAACAGCCCGCGCAGCAGCTGGGCCCCGAGGCGCTGGGTGTGAAAGAGCGAGCGCCCGCGCTGCGGAAACATCACCGCCGTGGTGATCACGGCCTGGAAGATGTAGCGAAACCACAGGCCCAGCAGCACCGGCAGGGTGAGCGCCACGACCTTGGCCGAGGTATCGAGCGTGGCGAAACAGGCCAGCGCGGCAAGCGCGAGCAGCATGCCGCTGAGCGGGTGGTAAGGGGTCATCGGTGGATGCGGTCTGCCAGCAGCTCCCACACGGGGGTGAGCTCGCCGGGCAGGTAGGGCAGGGCGCCCAGGTCGGTGTGCGATTCGTCAGGGCTGTGGAAGTCGCTGCCGCGCGAGGCGGCCAACCCGAATTCGCGCGCCATGTCGGCGTACCTCACGTACTCGGCCGCCGTGTGGCTGCCCGTCACGACCTCCACCGCCTGGCCGCCATGGGCCTTGAATTCGGAGAACAGCGCGTACTCTTCCGTGGGGCTGAAGCTGTAGCGCGCGGGGTGGGCGATCACGGCCACCCCGCCGGAAGCGGTGATCCAGTCCACGGCGTCGCGCAGCGTGGCCCAGCGGTGCGGCACAAAGCCGGGCTTGCCCTCGGTCAGATACTTACGGAAGACCTCGTTGGTCTCGCGGCAGACGCCGGTCTCGACCAGCCAGCGCGCGAAGTGGGTGCGCGAGATCAGCTCCGGGTTGCCCGCGTACTTGAGCGCGCCCTCGTAGGCACCGCGGATACCCACGGCCGCCAGGCTGGCCGCCATTTCCTGCGCGCGTTCACCGCGGCCGCCGCGCGTGGCGCGCAGGCCGGCCTTCATGCGCTCGTCCTCGGCGTCGAAGCCCAGGCCCACGATGTGCACGGTCTGGCCGGCGAAGGTGATGGAGATCTCGGTGCCGGTCAGGTAGGGCAGACCCTGCGCGCGGGCGGCGGCCATCGCGCGCTGCTGGCCGCCGATCTCGTCGTGGTCGGTCAGGGCCCAGAGCTCGACACCGTTGGCGTGTGCGCGAGCCGCCAGCTCCTCGGGCGTGAGCGTGCCGTCCGAGACCACGGAGTGGCAATGCAGGTCGGCGTTGAGGATGGCGCTCATGCGGACCATTTTAGGCCCGGGCGCGGGGGCTTGCTGGCCGGCAGTCCGCTGGCACAATGCCCGCATGCGGTATCCCTGCGTGCCCTCCCTGTCCTTGCGCTGAGCCGCGACATGGCGACCCTCGATCTGCGCTCCCTGGTGCTGATGAGCGGCCTGATGGGCCTGCTGCTGGCCTTCATGCTGTTCTTTCTGCGCCTGAGCTACCCGCGCAGCATCCGGGGTCTGGGCCTGTGGTCCGCCGCCCACGCCTGGGTCTTTCTCTCCACCCTGCTGTTCGCCGGGCGCGGCGTCTGGCCGGACTTCGTCACCATCGTGCTGGCCAATCTGGTCCTGCTGGCGGGTATCGTCAGCTACCACGCCGGCATCGCACGCTTCTTCGGTCGTGAAGTGTTCTGGTGGCGCTGGGCGGTGCTCTTGCTGGTGCTGGCGCCGCCGCTCTACTGGTACGGCATGGTCGACCCGAATTACAACGCGCGCCTGGTCGTGGTCTGCCTGGTCTGGTCCGGCATCTTCCTGTCCATGGCCTGGCTGATCTGGCGCCACGCACCGCGCACCTTTCCCACGCGCTTCACGGTCATCACGCTGCTGCTGCACGTGGGGGTGCTGCTGCTGCGCTTCTTCTCGGCCTGGATGCCGATGGCGGAGGAGGGGCTGCTCACGCCTACGCGCGTGCAATCGCTCTACGTCGGCTCCAACGCCCTGATGCTGCTCGCCCTGGGCATGGGCATGATCCTGCTGGCCGGCGACCGCCTGCGCGCCGAGTTCGAGCACATCGCCTCGCACGATCCCTTGACCCAGGTGCTCACGCGCCGGGTGTTCATGGACGCCTGCCAGCAGGAGCTGGCGCGCTGCCGCCGCCATGGCCGCAGCATGGCCCTGCTGCTGATGGACATCGACCACTTCAAGGCCGTCAACGACACCCATGGTCACCAGACGGGAGACCGCGTGCTGCTGGACTTTGCGCAGCGCATCACGGGCCTGCTGCGCCGCCCGGACCTGCTGGCCCGTTTTGGAGGCGAAGAGTTCGTGCTGCTGTTGCCCGAGACCACGCAGGACGAGGCACTGGCCGTGGCCGAGCGCATCCTGGCCCGCGTGGCCGAGCCCGCCGAGGGCCTGCCGCCCATCACCGTGAGCATCGGTGTGGCCACCAACCGTCCCGACGAGGCGGACATCGACACGCTGCTGGCGCGCGCCGACAAGGCGCTCTACCAGGCCAAGGACGAAGGGCGCAACCGCGTCGAGTCGGCCTGAAGGTTCAGATCTCGGCGCCTTCGACTAGGAAGCGCACGCGCCGCGCACCCTGCCACTCGTCGGCGTCGAGCCGGAAGGCCAGCAGCACGCGCGGCGGCAGCGGCTCGGTGCGGCCGAACCAGATGCCGTCCACGGGCTGGCCCTGGTGCTTGAGCTTCAGTGCCAGGTGCTTCTCGCCCACGAGGCGCTGGGACAGTACCTCCACTTCCTCGCTGAAGGTCGGCGGTGCAAAACCCTGGCCCCAGACCTCGCGCTGCAGCGTGTCCACCATGTCGGCGCGGCGGTATTCCACGGGCAGGGCGCCGTCGGTCTCCAGCTTGCGGGTCAGCGTGGCGGCGTCCAGCCATTCCTGGGCCACCGCGGCCAGACCCTGCTCGAAGACTTCGAAGTGTTCCTCGGCGATGGTGCAGCCCGCGGCCATGGCGTGGCCACCGAAACGCAGCAGCACCCCGGGGTGGCGCTTGGCCACGAGGTCCAGCGCGTCACGCAGATGAAAGCCGGGAATCGAGCGGCCTGAGCCCTTGAGTTCGTGCTCCTTGCCCGGGGCCTGGCTGGCGGCGAAGACGAAGCTCGGTCGGTGCAGCTTGTCCTTGAGGCGTGAGGCCACAATGCCCACCACGCCCTCGTGGAAGTCCGGGTCGTAGACGCAGAGCGCGGGCGGCGGTTCGTCCTCGGGGTCGTAGAGCGACTCGACGATCTCCAACGCCTGCTCGCGCATCTCACCCTCGATCTCGCGCCGCTCGCGGTTGATGCCGTCGAGGGTCCGGGCCAGTTCCTGGGCGCGCGCGGTGTCGTCCGTCAGCAGCAGCTCGATGCCCAGGGTCATGTCGGCCAGGCGGCCGGCGGCGTTGATGCGCGGGCCCAGCGCGAAGCCGAAATCGAAGGTGGTGGCCACGGCCGCCTTGCGCGCGGCCACCTCGAACAGCGCGGCCAGGCCCGGCGGCAAAGCGCCGGCGCGCACGCGCTTGAGCCCTTGCGCCACGAGACGGCGGTTGTTCGGGTCGAGCTTCACCACATCGGCCACGGTGCCCAGGGCCACGATGGGCAGCAGGGCGTCGAGTTTGGGCTGGGTCTCGGCAGTGAACACACCGCGCTGGCGCAGCTCCGCGCGCAGGGCCAGCAACACGTAGAACATCACGCCCACGCCGGCGATGGACTTGCTCTCGAAGCCGCAGCCCGGCTGGTTGGGGTTGACGATGACTTGCGCGTCCGGCAGCGCAGGACCGGGCAGATGGTGGTCGGTCACCAGCACCTGCAGGCCCAGCTCGTTGGCGGTGCGCACGCCCTCGACGCTGGCGATGCCGTTGTCCACGGTGATCAGCACATCGGCACCTTGTTCCTTGACGCGACGCGCGATCGGCGGCGTGAGGCCGTAGCCGTCGACCACGCGGTCGGGCACGAGATAGCTCACATGTTTTGCGCCCAGCATGCGCAAGCCGCGGAGGCCCACGGCGCAGGCGGTGGCGCCGTCGCAGTCGTAGTCGGCGACGATGCAGAGCTTCTTGTCGTCGCGGATGGCGTCGGCCAGCAGCACGGCGGCCTCGGTGGCGCCCTTCATCGTGGCGGGTGGCAGCAGGCGCGCGAGTGCGTCGTCGAGTTCGTCCTTGCTGTGGACGCCGCGGGCCGCATAGAGCCGGGCCAGCAGCGGGTGGATGCCTGCCTGTTCCAGCGCCCAGGCGGCGCGAGGCGGGATGTCGCGGGTGACGATTTTCATGAGGCGACGAGTATGTCAGAGAGGGGCTGCGACCTGAAACCTTGCAGCAGGCGCTGCCAGGCGCTGCGCGGTGCCGGCGTGTAGCGGCGGGCCACGAGCTCGCTGCAGAGTGTGAGCGTCACGTCCTGCCCGGCGTCCAGCGCCGCCTGCACGGGCGCCAGTTGTGCGTCCAGCGTTTGCCAGGCACGGGCCCAGGCGGCCCAGTCGCCGCGCACCGCAGGCTGGGTGAGGGCGTCGAACACAGTCAGCGCTTGCGTCGGTGTGGGCGAGGCAGCCAGCGCACCGCAGCCGCTGAGCCAGAAGGAATTGACGGCCAGCGCGCCGCGTCCGGCGCGTGCCTCGCTGACGGGGTGGGTGTAGAGCAGCATCTGCATCTCGTTCTGCAGCCGGCGCAGCAGGGGCGAGGCTGGCAGCCAGGGGGCCACGTCACGACCGATCACACGCTCGGTCGTGGCGCTGACCACCGCACGCAGCGGCTCGCCGCTGACCAGCCAGCGCAGGGGCTGCTCGTAGTGCAGGGTGAGGCCGTCTTCGTTGAAGAAGGGCTGCATGGCGGCCCGCAGCGCTTGCGCTTCGTCCTCGCGCAGGTCCAGCGCCTGTGGGTCGCGCAGGCTCACGCGGGCCTGGCCGATTTCCCAATGGGCCGGGGTGAGGAAGCCCCAGGCCGTGTTGCCAGCGCCAGGCAGCTGCAGCGTGTGCGCGTGCAGCGCCGCCCAGGCTGGCGCCTGCGGATCCAGGCCCCGCGCAAGCGCGAGCAGCTGTTCGTGGGCACTGGTCGGGCTGTGTTCGGGTAGCTGCAGCAGGGTCTGCGGCGCCATCGCCTGCAGCAGGGCCTGCAGGCGGGGTAGGG
>DNQP01000075.1 GCA_003500955.1 Curvibacter sp.
ATCTGGCGCTGTCCTACGACCACCGCATCATCGACGGCCGCGAAGCCGTGCTGGGGCTGGTGGCGATGAAGGAAGCGCTGGAAGACCCGGCCCGCCTGCTCTTTGATATCTGAGAGCTACTGCGCGACCTCATGGCGGCGTTGCGGGTCCCTTTCAGGCCATCCTCACGTACTTCAAGTACGTTCCGGTGGCCCGCCACCCGCGCCTTGCCCTGAGGCCGCTCGCTACGCTTTGAACCAACGATTGGAAACCCTATGAGCAAGCAATTCGACGTGGTCGTCATCGGTGGCGGCCCCGGCGGCTATATCGCCGCCATCCGCGCCGCCCAGCTGGGCATGAACGTGGCGTGCGTGGACGCCTGGAAGAACGAGAAGGGCGGTCCCGCGCCCGGCGGCACCTGCACCAACGTGGGCTGCATCCCCTCCAAGGCCCTGCTGCAGTCGTCCGAGCATTTCGAGCACGCCCACAAGCACTTTGCCGAGCACGGCATCACGGCCAGCGACGTCAAGATGGACGTGGCCAAGATGCTGGCCCGCAAGGACGCCGTGGTGAAGCAGAACAACGATGGCATCCTCTACCTGTTCAAGAAGAACAAGGTTACCTTCTTCCACGGCTTGGCCTCCTTCCTGAAGAAGGTGGACGGGGGCTACGAGCTCAAGGTGGCCGGCGCTGCCGAAGAGACGCTGGTGGGCAAGCAGGTCATCGTGGCCACAGGCTCCAACGCCCGCGCGCTGCCCGGCGTGCCCTTCGACGAGGTCAACATCCTTTCCAACGACGGCGCGCTGCGCGTGGGCGCCGTGCCCAAGAAGCTGGGCCTGATTGGTTCGGGCGTGATCGGTCTGGAAATGGGCTCGGTCTGGCGTCGCCTGGGCGCGGAAGTCACGGTGCTCGAAGGTCTGCCGACTTTCCTGGGTGCGGTGGACGAGCAGATCGCCAAGGAAGCCAAGAAGGCCTTCGACAAGCAGGGCCTCAAGATCGAGCTCGGCGTCAAGGTGGGTGAGGTCAAGAATGGCAAGAAGGGCGTGAGCGTGGCCTACACCAATGCCAAGGGCGAGGCCCAGACGCTGGAGGTGGACAAGCTCATCGTCTCCATCGGCCGTGTGCCCAACACCAACGGCCTGAACGCCGAAGCCGTGGGCCTGCAACTCGACGAGCGCGGCGCCATCGTGGTCGACGGTGACTGCAAGACCAATCTGCCCGGCGTGTGGGCCGTGGGCGACGTGGTGCGCGGCCCCATGCTCGCGCACAAGGCGGAAGAAGAGGGTGTGGCCGTGGCCGAGCGCATTGCCGGCCAGCACGGGCACGTCAACTTCAACACCATCCCCTGGGTCATCTACACCAGCCCCGAGATCGCCTGGGTCGGCCGCACCGAGCAGCAGCTCAAGGCCGACGGCGTGGCCTACAAGGCCGGCACCTTCCCCTTCCTGGCCAACGGCCGCGCGCGCGCGCTGGGCGACACGACGGGCATGGTCAAGTTCCTGGCGGACGCCAAGACCGACGAGATCCTGGGGGTGCACATGGTGGGCCCGCAGGTCAGCGAGCTGATCTCCGAAGCCGTGGTGGCCATGGAGTTCAAGGCCAGCGCCGAGGACATCGCACGCATCTGCCACGCGCACCCGAGCCTGAGCGAAGCGACCAAGGAAGCCGCGCTGGCGGTGGACAAGCGCACGCTGAACTTCTGATTCCGCAGGACCAGGTTTGGCGTCCGTTCGCAAGGCCTACGAAGCCGAGCTGAAGACGCGGGGTTACGCGAGTGACCCCGCGCAGCTGCGCGCCGTCGCCGCGCTGGAGCGCTGTGCTGTCGAGTGGGCGGAGTACAAGGTCAAGCGCTCCAACGCGATCAAGAAGCTGCTCAACCATCCGGACATCCCGAAAGGGGTGTACCTGTACGGCGGGGTGGGGCGGGGCAAGAGCTTCCTGATGGACTGCTTCTTCAACGCCGTGCCCCTGGTGCGCAAGACGCGCTTGCACTTCCACGAGTTCATGCGCGAGGTGCACCGCGAGCTGGCCGAGCTGCAGGGCACGGTGAACCCGCTCGACGCGTTGGGCGAGCGCATCGCCGAGAAGTACAAGCTGATCTGCTTCGACGAGTTCCACGTCGCCGACATCACCGATGCCATGATCCTGCACCGCCTGCTGGCGGCGCTATTCCGCAACGGCGTGGGCATGGTGGCCACCTCCAACTTCAAGCCCGACGATCTCTATCCCAACGGCTTGCACCGCGACCGCATCCTGCCCGCGATCGCGCTGCTGAACCAGGAGATGGAGATCGTCAACGTGGACAACGGCACCGACTACCGGCGCCGCACCATGGAGCAGGTGCAGGCCTATCACACGCCACTCGGGCCGCAGGCCGATGCGGCCATGACCGAGGCCTTCAACCAGCTGGCCGAGACGCACGACGAAGACCCGGTGCTCCACATCGAGTCGCGCCAGATCCAGGCCCGGCGCAAGGCCGGTGGCGTGGTCTGGTTCGACTTCCGCACCCTGTGCGGCGGGCCGCGCTCGCAGAACGACTACCTGGAAATCGCCAGCCAGTTCCACACGGTCTTCCTGAGCGACGTGCCGCACATGCCGGTGCGCATGGCCTCGGAGGCCCGGCGCTTCACCTGGCTGGTGGACGTGCTCTACGACCGGCGCGTCAAGCTCATCCTGTCGGCTGCCGTGCCGCCCGAGCAGCTCTACACCGAAGGGCCCCT
Organism: Curvibacter sp.; assembly: GCA_003500955.1. Lineage (GTDB taxonomy): Bacteria > Pseudomonadota > Gammaproteobacteria > Burkholderiales > Burkholderiaceae_C > Hylemonella. The sequence continues at coordinate 2,700 of DNQP01000075.1, forward strand.
GGTACACGAGTTTCCGCGTACAGTGTCGCGATTGAATGAAATGCAATCGCGCGAGTTTCTGGAGCAGGAACGTCGCGTGGTCGATACCCGCCTGACATGAAGTACCTCTTGAGTCTGTGTTGCCTGTGCCTGCTGGGGCTAGCCAGGGCCCAGATGCCAGCCACCTACGACCCTGCGTTCGACGCGCGCGAGCGCGAACGCATCGCGGCCGAGCGTGCCCAAGCGGTGCAGCGTTATGACGGTGAGGAGGCCGACTGTTACCAGCGCTTCGCCGTCAACGACTGTCTGCGCGGTGTGCGCCGGCAGCGACGTGTGGTGCTGGAGGAACTGCGCCGGCAGGAGATCATTCTCAACGACGCCCAGCGCGCCGCCGTGGCGGCCGAGCAGCAACGCCGTATCGAGCAGCGCCAGGCCGAACGCGAGTCACCGGCCAGCCAGGCCGAGCGGGACGCCGCGGCCAAGGAACAGGCGGCACGGGTGCAGGAGGCGCAGCGGCGGCAGGCCGAGCGCAGCCCAGCACCGCCGACCGGGTCCGGGGCTGCGGGGACCGCACCCAAGTCTGATGCCGCGGCCGCGGCCGCACGCCGCGCCGAGCAGCAGAAGGCTTACGAGGAGCGGCAGCGCCGCGCCGAGGAGCGGCGCGAGGAGTACGAGCGGCGGCAGTCGCAGCAGGGGCCGCGCAACAGCAAGCCCTTGCCGGTGCCACCCTGAACCGGGCTCAGGCCCGGTTGCTCAGGGGTTCGAGCTTGACGATGACCAGCGACAGGTTGTCGCCGCCGCCACTGGCGCGCACGCGTGCCTTCTCGATCAGGAACTCCGAGGCCTCGCGCGCCGACAGGCTGGAGAGCACCGAGCCCAGCTCGTCGTTGTTGAAGTAGTGCCAGACACCGTCGCTGCAGGCCATGAGCGTGTCGCCCGGCTTGAGCTGGGGGATGAAATGCGGCTCCTGCGGCGGGTCGCTTTCGGTGCCCAGACAGCCCATGAGGATGTTGGACTGCGGGTGTACCGAGGCCTCGTCTTCGGTGAGTTCACCGCGGTTGACCAGGGTCTGGACGTAGGAGTGGTCCAGCGTGCGCTTGACCAGGCGATTGGCGTGGAAGTGGTAGATGCGCGAGTCGCCGGCATGGATCCAGTGGCAGTCGCCGCCCGGGTTGATCAGGAAGGCGGCGATGGTGCTGTGCGGCTCCTGCTCGGCCGAGATGGCGGTGAGCTTGATGACGATGTGCGCCTCCTGCACCAGCTGGCTCAGCATGGCGGCGGCGTCATCGGTCTCGGGCGCGTAACGTTCGAAGAGCTGCTTGGCCGTGAGCATGACCTGGTCGGAGGCCTTGCGCCCGCCGCTGCGTCCGCCCATGCCATCGGCCACCACGGCGAGCATGCAGCCCACATGACGCGGGTGCGTGAACACGGCCACCTGGTCCTGCTGGTATTCGCGATCGCCCTTGTGGATGCCGGTGGCGGCGGTGAGTCGGTAGCCTTTGCTCATCGGATGGCCTTGTTGCTGTTGTGTTCCCTGCGTCCGCCGCGCTGTCGCTGCGGATTGAAAGTCGTATTATCAGCCGATCCCCTGCGGCGGGGCCGACAAGTATTCCCGCTTTTGCCATTTTCCCCACGGGCCTGATTCTTGGATTCCAACCTGCATTCACCGCAGCGTCGCCTCATCGAGCTGCGCATGGAGCACGCCGATCTCGACGCCATGATCGACCGCCTGGGCCATGCCAACGAGGTCGACGAGCTGATGCTGCGCCGGCTCAAGAAGCGGCGCCTGGCCTTGCGCGACGAGATCGCCCGCCTCGAACACGAGCTCACGCCCGATGAGCCGGCCTGACACCTCTCTGCACGACGAGGTGCGTGCCGCGTTCGCTCCCGAGGGCGTGCTTGCGCGCGCCGTGGACACCTTTCAGCCCCGTGCCGGCCAGACCGAGATGGCGCTGGCCGTGGCCGATGCGATCGCCGAGCGCAGCGTGCTGGTGGCCGAGGCGGGCACGGGCGTGGGCAAGACCTATGCCTATCTGGTGCCGGCCCTGCTCAGCGGCGTGCGTGTGCTGCTGTCCACGGCGACCAAAACGCTGCAGGACCAGCTGTTTGCGCGCGACCTGCCGCGCCTCACCCAGGCCCTGGGCCTGCCCGTGCGCATCGCCCTGCTCAAGGGGCGGGGCAGCTATCTCTGCCTGCACCGCATGGCGCTGGCGAGGCAGGACCATGCGGTGGGTACCGCCCAGGCAGCCTATGCGCTGGCGCGCGTGGAACGCTGGGCCCAGGGCACACGCAGCGGCGATCTGGCCGAACTGCCCGGACTTGACGAACGCTCACCGGTGATACCTTTGGTCACATCGACGCGTGACAACTGCCTGGGCAGCAACTGTCCGCGGCATCGCGACTGTCACGTCAACCTCGCGCGGCGCGAGGCGCTGGCGGCCGATGTGGTGGTCATCAACCATCACCTTTTTTTCGCCGACCTCGCTGTGCGCGAGTCGGGCATGGCCGAGCTGCTGCCCAGCGTGCACACGGTGATCTTCGACGAGGCGCACCAGCTCAACGAGACCGGCGTGCAGTTCCTCGGTCGCCAGCTCTCCACGGCCCAGGTGCTGGACTTCTGCCGCGACCTGCTGGCCTGCGGCCTGCAGCAGGCGCGCGGTCTGGTGGACTGGCAGCAGCTCACGGCCGACGTGGAGCACGCTGCGCGCGATCTGCGCCTGTGTGCCGGCCGCGCCCCCGCGGGAGGCATGCGGCTGGGCTGGGACGGTGAGGCGCCCGAGCGGCTGGACGCCGCTGCCTGGCGCGCTGCCCTGCAGGCGCTGCAGCGGGCCTGCGAGGCGGCCTGTGCCGGGCTGGACACCGTGAGCGAGCTCGGCCCGGACTTTCTGCGACTGGCCGAGCGCGCGCGGACGCTGGCCCAGCAGGCGTCGTTTTTCCTGGCGCCGCGTGCCGGTGATGCCGTGCGCTGGGTGGAGCTCGCGCAGCAGCTGCGGCTGGTCGAGTCACCGCTGGACATCGCCGAGGCCGTGCGCACACGTTTGCTGGCGCCACGTGAAGGCGAGGGCGCGCAGCGCGCCTGGATCTTCACCTCGGCCACGCTGGGCGATGACGAGCACCTGAGCTGGTTCACCGAGCCCTGCGGCCTGCAGGATGCACGCGTGCTGCGTGTGGACAGTCCTTTCGATTACGCGCGCCAGGCGGCGGTCTGGGTCCCTCGGCCTTTTCCCAAGCCGGGCGAGGCGCGGCACAGTGCGGCGGTGGCCGACCTCGTGGCGCGGCTGGCACCGCCGCTGGGCGGGCGCACCTTGGTGCTGACCACCTCGCTGCGCGCCTTGCGTGACATCAGCGCGCGTCTGGCCGAGGCGCTGGCCGGCAGCGGCCTGCAGCTGCTGAGCCAGGGGCAGGCGCCCAAGGGCGAGCTGCTCGACCGGCTGCGCCGGGGCGCGGGCGGGGGCGACGCCGGTTGTGTGCTCGTGGCCTCAGCTTCGTTCTGGGAGGGGGTGGACATCCCGGGCGAGGCGCTGCAGCTCGTGGTCATCGACAAGCTGCCCTTTCCGCCGCCCGGCGACCCGCTGGTGCAGGCGCGCAGCCGGCGCCTGGAAGAGCAGGGGCGCAGCGCCTTCAACGACTACCACGTGCCCGAGGCAGCGGTGGCGCTCAAGCAAGGGGCGGGGCGGCTGATCCGCAGCGAGGCGGACCGCGGCGTGCTGGTGATCTGCGACACGCGCCTGGTCGCCATGGGCTATGGCCGGCGCCTGTTCAGGGCCTTGCCGCCCATGCGGCGCATCGAAGGGGAGGATCAGGTCGGTGAGCTGCTGCGCGCGCTCACCACATCTTCCACCACGGATCCTGTTCCGTCGCCGGCACAGACTTGCCCGTGAGGTAGCGGCTCTGGGGGTAGCTGGCCTCCAGCACGCGGCGCGCGTCGTCGCGCAGCTGGGGCAGCTTGAGTGCCTCGAAGGACTGCACCAGCAGGTACAGGGCTTCTTCCAGCGCGGGTGCATCGCGGTAGTCGGCGATGGCCTGCTGGGCGCGGTTGATGGCGGCCACGTAGGCGCCGCGCCTGTAGTAGTAACGCGCCACATGCACTTCGTACTGTGCCAGGCTGTTGACGATGTAGGTCATGCGCGCCTGCGCATCGGGCGTGTAGCGTGAATTGGGAAAACGCGTGACCAGTTCCTTGAAGGCAGCGTAGGATTCCTTGGCGGCCTGCTGGTCGCGCTCGGACAGGTCCTGGCGCGTGATCGCCGAGAACAGGCCCTTGTTCTCGTTGAAGTTCACCAGGCCCTTGAGGTAGAGGGCGTAGTCGATGGCCGGGCTGGCCGAATGCAGGCGCATGAAGCGGTCCAGCGTGGCAATGGCCTGGGCCGGTTCCTCGGCCTTGTAATGCGCGTGGGCCTTTTCCAGCTGGGCCTGCTGTGCCAGCGGCGTGCCCGCGGCGCGGCCCTCCAGCTTTTCGAACAGCGCGATGCCCTTGGCGTACTGCAGGTTCTCGACCTCGTCGCGCGCCTGGGCATAGATCTCGTCCGGCGTCATCTTGGCGGTCGGATCGATCGGCTTGCTGGAGCAGCCGGCCAGCAGGGCTGCAGCGGCCAGCAGCAGGGTGGAGACAACCGATAATTTGGCGCTGGACATCAAGGGCATTCTGTTGGAACAACAAGCACAAATTATATCGACCGACCCCGTCACGGAAGACCTGGACGAGGGCCTCGACACGGGCGGGGACGTCGAGCGCCGGACGTGGACCATTGGCCAGGCACAGCATGGCCTGCGTCTGGACCGCGCCCTGGGCGAACTCGTGCCCGAGTTCTCGCGCAGCTATCTGCAGCAGCTGATCGAGGCGGGCGCCGTGACGCAGGGCGCCACGGTGCTGCGCAAGCCCGCGCACAAGGTCCGGGCCGGCGAGTCGGGCCAGATCGAGCTGCGTCCCACGCCGCAGAGTCAGGCCTTCGTGCCCGAGGTCATGGCGCTGGACATCGTGCACGAGGACGAACACGTGCTGGTGCTCAACAAGCCGGCCGGCCTGGTGGTGCACCCGGCACCGGGCAACTGGCGCGGAACCGTGCTCAACGGCCTGCTGGCGTACGACGCCAAGGCCGCGCAGCTGCCACGTGCCGGCATCGTGCACCGGCTCGACAAGGACACCAGCGGCCTGATGGTGGTGGCACGTACCCGGCTGGCCATGGACGCGCTGGTGCGCATGATTGCCGCGCGCGAGGTCAGCCGCCAGTACCAGGCGCTGGCTCACAAACCCTGGAGCGGTCCGGCGCGGCGCGAGGTGCAGGGCGCCATCGGGCGCGATCCGCGCAACCGCCTGCGCATGGCCGTGGTGGACCTGACCCACCAGGCCGGCAAGCCCGCGCACACCACCTTCGAGCTGCTGCAGAGCACGGACCAGGGCTGCTGGCTGCGCTGCATCCTGCACACGGGGCGCACGCACCAGATCCGCGTGCATGCGGCATCCATCGGTCACCCCTTGCTGGCGGACACGCTCTATGGCGGCACATCCGCGGCGGGTCTGACACGCCAGGCCCTGCATGCCTGGCGCCTGGCCTTCACCCATCCTGTGAGCGGGGCCGAGCTGGTGTTCCAGTCCCGGCCACCCGAGGACTTCTGCCGGGCTTTGCAGGCCTGGGGGCTGGGCTACAATGAGCCGCAGGTCGTTCTGTGAAGAACGAACCCGGCACCGGCCCCGTCCGGCTGCCCCGGCCCGGCATCGTGAGGATGCGCAGGGCGAGTCCCACCCCCTGAACCCTCCCCATCGCGCAAGGGGCCGGTGCAGGCCACGATTCAAAGCGACATGAACACGACGGAAGCCAAGCGTATCCTGGAGACGGCGCTGATCTGTGCCCAGCAGCCCATGCCGGTGCGCGACCTGCGCGTGCTGTTCAACGACAGCCTGGGCGCGGACACGATCAAGACCCTGCTGGAAGAGCTGCAGCAGGAATGGACCGGTCGCGGCGTCGAACTGGTCTGCGTGGCCACCGGCTGGCGTTTCCAGAGCCGCCCCGAGATGCGCGAGTACCTGGACCGCCTGCACCCCGAGAAGCCGCCGCGTTACACGCGTGCCACGCTCGAGACCCTGGCCATCATTGCCTACCGCCAGCCTGTGACACGCGGTGACATGGAAGACATCCGCGGCGTGACCATCAGCTCGCAGATCATCAAGCAGCTCGAGGACCGCGGCTGGATCGAGGTCATCGGCCATCGTGAAGCCCCGGGCCGTCCCGCGCTCTACGCCACCACCAAGCACTTCCTGGACGACCTGGGTCTGGCCTCGCTGGACCAGCTGCCGCTGATGGAAAGCCCGGAGCAGCCCGGCGGCATGCTGGACATGCTGGCGGACCTGCCGGCGGCCGAGGGCGAGAGCGCCGGCTTGCCGCTGGAGGAGGTCGGGACCGAGGGCGACACCAGCGGCGACGAGGCGAGCACCGCGACGACCAGCGAAGATGGCCCTGAAAGTGGTGATGCCGAGCCCTTTACCTTGAGCGGGAACCCCACATGATGACTGCAGCGCACGACAGCACCCCGCCGGACGAAGCCGGCGAGACCACGCCCGCGGAGCTGCCCTCCGCTCCCGAGGCCGTGGCAGCGCCCGCCGAGGCGGCCCCGGCTCCCAAGAGTGCGCGCCCGGCCCCGGTGGCCGAGGTCGGTCAGCGCTTTGCCGCCGTGGTATCGGGGGAGTTCGATGCCGACGAAGAGGCTCCCGAGGTCCAGCTGCCGGCCAAGCGCGTGCTCGCGCCCCAGGCCGAAACTCCCAAGCTGCACAAGGTGCTGGCCCAGGCCGGCATGGGCTCGCGCCTGGAGATGGAGCAGCTCATCATGGAAGGGCGCATCTCGGTCAACAACGAGCCGGCCCACATCGGCCAGCGCATCCAGTACGGTGATCAGATCAAGGTCAATGGCAAGCCCATCCGGGTGCGCATCGACCCGCCGCCGGCGCGCGTGATCGCCTATCACAAGCCTGTCGGCGAGGTCGTCACGCACGACGATCCGCAGAACCGCCCCACGGTGTTCCGCAAGCTGCCCAAGCTGCAGCAGGGCAAGTGGCAGTCGGTCGGACGCCTGGACCTCAACACCGAGGGCCTGCTGCTGTTCACCAGCTCGGGCGACCTGGCCAACAAGCTCATGCACCCGCGCTTCGGCCTGGAGCGCGAGTACGCGGTGCGCGTGCTGGGCGCGCTGTCCAACGAGGAGAAGCAGCGCCTGCTCGACGGCGTGCAGCTCGACGATGGCATGGCCCAGTTCGGCAGCATCGAGGAGGGCGGTGGCGAGGGCAGCAACTGCTGGTACCGCGTGACCATCTCCGAGGGTCGCAACCGCGAGGTGCGCCGCATGCTGGAAGCCGTGGGCCACGCGGTGAGCCGCCTGATCCGCATCCGCTACGGCGCCATGGTGCTGCCGCGTGGGCTCAAGCGCGGGGCCTGGATGGAGCTCGACGAGTCCGACATCCGCGCCCTGATGCGCGCCGCCGAGCGCCGCCCCGGTGGCGACTCGCCCGCGGGGGAGGCGGCGGAACGCCCGGCCCAGGGCAGGCCCGGCGGCGGACGCAACAAGCGCCGCGGCGGCCAGCAGGGGCAGGGGCCGCGTCCGGCCGGTGGGCCGTCCGGGGGCGGGCAGCAGCGGGGCAAAGCCCAGGGCCAGCAGGGTCGGGGCAAGGACCGTAAGGACCGCCAGGGCGGTGGCGAGGCCCAGCCCGATCCGATGAAGACTTCCTTCGGCTACATCGGCGCCGACAGCTTTTCGCGTCAGCGTCAGGACCAGCGTCGCGGCAATGGCGGCGGCGGTTCCCGCCGGGGCGGCCGCAGCCGCTGAGCGGCAACCGTCCCTCGACGCTCGGGGTGCAGCTGTCACCTCAAGCGGTTAAAATACCGGGCTTTGCCCTGCAGCAGGGCGAAAACCTCATTTCATAACCAGACTCAGGAAATCACATGGCCATCCAGCGCACTCTCTCCATCATCAAGCCCGACGCCGTCGCCAAGAACGTCATCGGCCAGATCTACGCCCGTTTCGAAGGCGCCGGCCTGAAGATCGTGGCCGCCAAGATGGCCCACCTGTCGCGCGCCGAGGCCGAGGCCTTCTATGCCGTGCACAAGGCCCGTCCCTTCTTCAACGACCTGGTCAGCTTCATGATCTCCGGCCCGGTCATGATCCAGGTGCTCGAGGGCGAGAACGCCATCCTGAAGAACCGTGACCTGATGGGCGCCACCGATCCCAAGAAGGCCGAGAAGGGCACCATCCGCGCCGACTTCGCCGACAGCATCGACGCCAACGCCGTGCACGGTTCCGACGCTCCCGAAACCGCTGCCGTGGAAGTCGCCTTCTTCTTCCCCGGCATGAACGTCTACTCGCGCTGATCGCGCGACGGGCGTATCACATGCCATGACGGCCAACCTGCTCGACTTCGATCTCGACGGGCTGGCCGCGTTCTGCGAAAAGCTGGGTGAGAAGCGCTTTCGTGCCATCCAGCTGTTCCGCTGGATCCACCAGAAGGGGGCTTCCAGCTTCGACCAGATGAGCGATCTGGCCAAGTCCCTGCGCGAGAAGCTCGCCACCACGGCGCGCATCCAGGGGCTGGAGGTCATCTCCCAGCAGATCTCCGCCGACGGCACGATCAAGTGGCTGTTCGACGTCGGCGACGGTAATGCCGTCGAGTCGGTCTACATCCCCGAGGACGACCGGGGCACGCTGTGCGTGTCCTCGCAGGCCGGCTGTGCCGTGGGCTGCCGTTTCTGCTCCACAGGGCACCAGGGTTTCAGCCGCAACCTCAGCACGGGCGAGATCGTCGCCCAGCTCTGGTTTGCCGAGCACTTCCTGCGCCAGCACCTGAAGCGTTCCGACCGCGTCATCACCAACGTCGTGATGATGGGCATGGGCGAGCCGCTGCAGAACTACAACGCCCTGATCCCCGCGCTGCGCGTGATGCTCGACGACCATGGCTACGGCCTGTCGCGCCGCCGTCTCACGGTCTCGACCTCGGGGGTCGTGCCCATGATGGACCGGCTGGCGCAGGACTGCCCGGTGGCGCTGGCGGTCTCGCTGCACGCACCCAACGACACGCTGCGCGACAACCTCGTGCCGCTGAACCGCAAGTACCCGATCGACGAGCTGCTCGAGGCCTGCAACCGCTACCTGCAGCACGCGCCGCGCGATTTCATCACCTTCGAGTACTGCATGCTCGACGGCGTCAACGACGAGCCCGAACACGCACGCCAGCTGATCGCGCTGGTACGCAAGCACGCAACGGGCGGCGTGTGGTGCAAGTTCAACCTGATTCCCTTCAACCCTTTCCCCGAGTCCGGGCTGCGGCGATCTCCCCACGAGCGCGTGCAGGCCTTCGCAAAAATCCTGCTGGATGCTGGTATCGTCACGACTGTACGCAAGACGCGTGGCGACGACATCGACGCCGCCTGCGGCCAGCTGGCCGGCGACGTCAGGGACCGCACCGGTGTGGGGGAGCGCATGGCGCGTCAGCGTCAGCTGCTGCAGCCCCTGAAGAGGCTATCCAAGGAGACCTGAGGCATGAATGTGACGTATCGATGGGGACGGGCCGCCTGCTGGCTGCTGACGGGATGTCTGGCCGTGCTGGCGCTGGGGGGGATGGCCGGCTGTGCCTCGACCCCGCCGACCGACGATATCGTCACGGCCTCCGACGAACCCGATGTGCGTCGGCGCGCGCGCATTCGCCTGCAGCTGGCCGTGGGTTACTTCGAGCAGGGCCAGACCACCGTGGCCCTGGACGAGACCAAGCAGGCCCTGAACATCGACCCGAGCTTCACCGAGGCCTACAACCTGCGCGGCCTGATCTACATGCGCCTGGACGACCTGCGCCTGGCCGACGAGAGCTTCCGCCGCGCCCTGTCCATCAACCCCAACGACCCCAATGTGCTGCACAACTACGGCTGGATGCAGTGCCAGCAGGGCCGTCACACCGAGGCCATCCAGACCTTCACGCGCGCGCTGGCCAATCCCACCTATGGTGGCCGGGCCAAGACCTGGCTGACCAAGGGCCTGTGCCAGATCCAGGCCAAGCAGCCGCAGGATGCGGAGTTCAGCCTGGGCAAGTCCTACGAGCTCGACGCTGCCAACCCCGTGACCGGCTACAACCTGGCGCAGCTGCTCTACCAGCGCGGCGAGGCCGCACGCGCCCAGTTCTACATCCGGCGCATCAACAACAGCGAGTTGGCCAATGCCGAGACGCTGTGGCTGGGTATCAAGGTCGAGCATCGCCTGGGCGACCGCACGGCGCGTGACCAGCTGGGCAGCCAGCTGCGCGCCCGCTATCCCAAGTCGCGTGAGTTGAATTCCTATGAGCGGGGAGCGTTCCATGAGTGAAGAGGCAGGCGCCGGCAGCGTACCGGCGAACGACGAGACCACGGCCGCGGCCCCGCCGTCCACCACGGCGGGCACCCTGCTGCGGCAGGCGCGCGAGGCCGCCGGCATCGACCTGCCGTCTCTGGCCCTGGCGCTCAAGGTATCGGTGAAGAAACTCGAAGCCCTGGAGTCGGACCGTTACGAGCAGCTGCCCGACGCGGTCTTCGTGCGGGCCCTGGCCTCCAGCATCTGCCGCGCGCTGAAGATCGATCCCGCCCCGGCCCTGGCCTTGCTGCCGCAGTCCCGCGCGCCGCGCCTGGACTATGACGAGGCCGGCCTCAACACCCCTTTCCATACCCCCGGCGACGTGGCCAAGACCCCGTTCCTGGACCGTCTTTCGCGCCCCATGGTGCTGGCAGCGCTGGCCGTGCTGCTGGGAACCCTGGTGCTGATCTTCTTCCCCTCGACCGAGCAGCGCGCCGAGATCGGCGCCATCGTGGCCAGCACACCGGCCGCACCGAGCCAGGCCCCGGTGGTGGCACCGACCGTGGCACCGGCACCCCCACCGCCCGCACCGGCCCCCGCGGTGGAGGCGGCACCGGTCGCGCCTGCGCCGG